>JAPDIX010000049.1 GCA_029259345.1 Archaeoglobi archaeon | reverse complement strand
TTGATTATTTAAATTTTGCCAAGTTCAACCATTGAAAAATAATTTATACTCCTCTCAATTTACTGTTCATTAAACATTATCATTTCGTCTCTTATGGGAATTGTTTTTAAATATGTGTGTAAAATTTCCTTAATGGAGAGAGTTGAAGAATACCTTGAGGCAATATATGACATTCAGGAGAACGAGAAGAGAATTGCTAAAACTGGAGACATTGCAAGTATTTTGAATGTGAAGCCATCAAGTGTTACTGAAATGCTTATAAAGCTTAGAGATTTGGGGTATGTTGATTACCAGCCCTACAGAGGTGCTAAGCTAACGAAAAAGGGAGAAGAGGTTGCAAAAAAGATTAAGAGGTATTATCTTGCTTTGCTGGATTTTTTCCGTAATTTTCTTGAAATAGATGAGGAGATGGCCTCGAAATTGAGCTGCGAGCTTGAACACCACATAAACGATGAAACGTTCATTCGAATCTGTCAAGTTATAGCCGGTGAATGTGAGATTTGTGATTCGTGTGTTCACAAGTTTTTGAAGCTGAGTGAAGTGTCTAACGGTGAGTATACAGTAGTAATTTCTCCAGCAAGTCTTGCCGAGATAGGCATTGTCCCTCAATCTAAGATAAGGGTAGTCAAAGGAGATGTTGAGACTGAAAAGGGCGTTTTTAAGATAGATGAAAATTTGAAAAAGTTCGTTATTCTCTCCAAATTTTAATCGCATAGAGTTTCTCAAAAAACAGGTTCTTCCTCCCGGCTACAGCATATTTGAATCCCAACCTTTCGAGCAAATCGTAAATCTGTGGCTCGTTGTATGATGACGCGATAAGAATCGCTCTTCCGTTCGAAGTAAGAATCTCATCCAGAGAATTCAGAAAACGCTCTATAACCTCAATTCCCCCCTTTCCCCCGTCTACTGCAACATCAAGCCAGTCACCCTTTCTTAAATGATCTTCAAGCTCTAAGTAAGGAGGATTAAACAAAATAAGGCTGAATTTCTTATTAATCCCTCTG
>JAPDIX010000070.1 GCA_029259345.1 Archaeoglobi archaeon | reverse complement strand
CAGAAGAAGAATTTATGAACTACGCAAAAGCCTGCACGCAGTGCGGAAACTGTACAATTGCTTGTCCACAGGGAATAAGGATTGGAAAAGCCATGGAGGCTGCTGAAAAGGGCGACAGGAGCAAGCTTGAGAAGTACTGGGACATCTGCATAACATGTGGAAGGTGTGAGCAGGCGTGTCCGAAGGGGATACCGATCATTGACATGCTGAACTATGCCGCATGGAATAGAATTGTTAGCGAGAAGGGTAAGATCAGGAGAGCAAGAGGACCTGTTAGGGATTCTGAAATTAGGCAGGTAGGCGCTCCGATCGTGCTCGGAACTATTCCGGGAGTTATAGCACCTATTGGATGCGGAAACTATCCGAACGGAACTGAGGAGGTATACTTAATCGTCAAAGAATTCGCATCGAGAAATTACATCGTAACGTTGACAGGATGTATGGCTTTCGATGCAGCAATCTATAAGGATGAGGAGGGGCTTACGGTTTACGAGAAATTCCACGATAGATTTGACGCTGGAGGTGTCATAAACATAGGAAGCTGTGTCAGCAACGCCCACATCCACGATGCCGCAATTAAGATCGCAAGGATATTTGCAAAGAGGAACATCAGAGCGAACTATGAGGAGATTGCCGACTACATCCTGAACAGAGTTGGTGCTTGTGGTGTTGCTTGGGGAGCCATGAGCCAGAAGGCCGCATCAATTGCTACCGGTTTCAACAGGCTTGGAGTTCCGGCAGTTGTAGGGCCGCACGGCAGCAAGTACAGGAGAGCCTTCCTCGGCAGACCATACAACGATGAAGACTGGATGGTTTATGATGTTAGAACTGGTGAGAGAGTAAGAATTGAGCCTGCCCCACAGGACTTGCTTGTAGCAGCCGAAACGATCGAGGAAGCCATTCCACTGATGGCGAAGCTCTGCTTTAGGCCCAATGATACGGCCCAGGGAAGGGCGATAAAGCTGACACACTATATTGACCTCAGCCTGAAGTATCTCAACAGATTGCCAGACGACTGGCACCTGTTCGTGAGAAGCGAGGCTGACTTACCGCTGGCGAAGAAGGAGGAGCTGCTCAAGGAGCTTGAAGACAAACACGGCTGGAAGATCGACTGGGAA
>JAPDIX010000019.1 GCA_029259345.1 Archaeoglobi archaeon | reverse complement strand
GATCCATACAGGGGTGAGACTGTAAAGGCCTACATCGTCCTCAGACCGGAGTATAGGGGGAAGGTTACTGAGAAAGACCTTGATAAGTTCTGCAGAGAAAGGCTAGCAGCTTACAAAGTTCCAAGAGTTTACGAGTTCAGAAACGAATTGCCCAAATCTCTTGTTGGAAAGGTTCTGAGGAGGGTTTTGAGAGACGAAGAACTCGAGAAGCTGAAAAAAGATTAAAGCTTCTCTTTTCTTAAATCTATTATCTGCTTGGTCTCAGGGCCAGTGGATATCAGAGTGACCGGAACCTTTACATCGTCCTCAACCTTTTCAACAAACTGCTTTGCTTTCGGTGTGAGCTTCTCCCACTCGGTAACGCCATAACACTCCTTGTCCAGCTTGTCCACTCCGGTTAATGCAACCTGTGTGGCACCGTTCACCATCGCGGAGTAGCGGGCAAATTCTCCGTCCCAGTAGCCTATCCTTCTTCTTCTACCTGTAACTGTCCCGTATTCTACGATCCCGAGCTTCTCCGCCTCCTCTTGTGGCATCTCTGTGGGAAAAGGTCCAGCACCAACTCTTGTTGGAAAACACTTGAAAACCACTATAACATCGTCAATTCTTGTTGGTCCTACGCCAACATCCGATGCCATTGCAGAGGCACTTGTATCCTTCGAAGTTACATAGGGATACGTGCCATAGTAGAGACTTAAGCCAAATCCCTGACTACCCTCTATCAAAACAAACTCTCCCCTGTCTATAGCTTGGTTGACTTCCAACGGCACATCAGCTAAGAAATCCTTCAGATCAGGAATATCTTTCGCTTGCTTTGCAGTTCTGTTTACCCTATCAACGTTTGCAGGCCCGCAACCCGTCCCAGTGGTTCCAATCTTCTTACTCAAGTGCTCACTTCCTTTATCAGCCTCAATGTGCTTCGGCTCGATTATGGAACACCTGTAATCAACTCTTGCCCTATCTGCAGCATTCAACAGTTCAACCTCCCTTAAAAAGACTTCAGGATTTACAAGCACACCAGCACCGATAAAAAGCATCGCATCCTTGTAAACGAACCCTGAAGGTATCATCCTCACTCCAAACTTCTGGCCGTCAATCTCAACTGTATGCCCAGCGTTAGGCCCTACTCCCCCTCTCGCGATGATTGTAGGTTTATCACTGTATGCGACATGTGCCACAATCTTTCCCTTACCTTCATCTCCCCAAAATCCGCCAACAACGATCGTAGCTCCCATAACATTAAAACTTTTCTTGACTGTTTATTTCATTTGCGATTTTTCAGTCACTATTTTCTCAAGTTCGCCCACCTGTTC
>JAPDIX010000042.1 GCA_029259345.1 Archaeoglobi archaeon | reverse complement strand
CCCAGAAACCACCTCTCCAGCCGTGCTTTGTTCCGATTGCAGCCGTTGCTGCTGTTAAAGGGCCAGGAGCCAAAGCACCTGAGCTGCTTATGACAATAACTTTAAAAATAAAAGGGTGAATCATCCCTTCCTCTCCAAATCTAGACCGTATCTCTCAGCATTCTCGTCAGCAAATTTCTGCAAAACCTCTATCATCTCCTTGCCCTTTTCGTGGGTGAAAAGATGTCTAAACCTCCTCTGAAGCTTCAGATACTCCTCAACAGGCTTTCTTTCCTTAATCTTTCTCACCGATGTCAGCTTCCCGTGCTCGAACTCGACGAGTGGATAGAGGCCCGTCTCTACCGCAAGTCTTGCAACCTTAATTGCAACGCTACCATCAATGCCCCAGCCCGTAACGCAGGGGGAGTGGATCTGGATGTACTTTGCCCCCTCGAACTTTACTGCCTTCTTAACTTTTCTCCTGATGTCGGAGACGTAACCAACCGAGGAGGATGCGACGTAGGGAACCCCGTGAGCAACAGCAATGGAAATCATGTCCTTCTTTCTTCCAACCTTGCCGGGCAGAATCTTTCCAGATGGTGTTGTGGTTGTTGACTCCCCCGGAGGGGTTAAGCCACTCTGCTGATGTCCTGTGTTCTGGTAGGCCTCGTTATCAAGGCAGATGTAGAGAATGTCGTGGTTTCTGTCGAACGCTCCACTAAGCGTTCCAATGCCGATGTCTGCTGTGGCTCCATCTCCCGCAAAGACTACTACGTATCCTTCATCCTTTCTTTTCATTGCTCTGAGTGCAGCCTCAACTCCTGCTGCAACTGCTGCAGCGTTCTCAAAGAGTGAGTGGATATAGGGCACATTCCAAGCGCTCTTACCGTACTGGGAGCTTATGATTTCAAGACAGCCAGTAGAGTTAACGGCAAAGACTTTACCATCAAGAGCGTTTAAAACAGTTTTAACTGCTATCGGCAATCCGCATCCTGGACATGCTCCATGTCCACTGCCGAAGTACTTCACGGTATCACCTCCTCGAACTCATGGTGGCCCTTAAAGGCAAATCCCGGCTTCTCCTTGCCCTCAGCGACATCTCTGATAGTCTTCTCAAGGAAGTCCTTTGGCATGTCTCTCCCACCAAGTCCCACAGCGAATGAGTAGATTTCAGCACTGCTGTAACCGTAGATTGCGGATTTGAGGTCAATTGAAGTGGGCCCTTCATAGCCGAAGCTAACCGAGCGGTCGAGCACTATGACCTTCTCCGCATCCTTTAAGGCTCCTCTTAGTTCTTCAACCGGGAAGGGGCGGAAGGTTCTGATCTTGATGAGTCCCACGCTTAATCCCTCATTTCTCAGTTCCTCAACAACTTTTCTGAGCAAGCCCACAACAGATCCCATCGCAACGACGAAAATCTTCGAATCCGGGAAATCCACAGTGATGTGTCCTCCCCAGTTTCTTCCACTGACTTCTGCCCATTCCTTGAAGACATCGAGCATAATGTCTTTGGCCCTCTCCATAGCCTGCTGCATCGCAACCCTGAATTCCATGT
>JAPDIX010000044.1 GCA_029259345.1 Archaeoglobi archaeon | reverse complement strand
AAAAGGCTCAACCCCGCTTTTGAAGCAGAATCCCCAAAAATCCTGTGCTCTGCCGTTATTACCACAAGTCTCGACTCATCATGCATGCAGCGTTTTGCAGCTTTAACGAATTTCTCGTAGAGCTTTCTGATCGTACCCTTCTTCCATATTCTGAGACCGTAAGGCGGGTTTGTAATTATAACATCATATTCACCATTTATCTTCGTAGCATCTCCCTGAGAGAAGGTAATCGTGTCAGCCACACCCGCACTTTCAGCGTTCCTGATCGCCCCTTCCAAATGCTTCCTGAACTTTTCCACTCCGTAAAGCTCCATTTTTTCCTTACTTTCCTCAAATGCGATATCGGGATTGCAGAACCTCTGATATGCAAAGCTCCTCTTGTTCGGGACATTTCTCCCCATCAAAGCAGCTTCAATCGGTATGGTTCCGCTGCCGCACATTGGATCAATGAGTGATTCTCTCACCTTCCATTCTGCCAGTACGAGCATTGCACAGGCTATCGTGGCATTTAGATGGGCGGGATGGTTGTAAACCCTCCACCATCTTTTATGCAGTGCATCATCGCCAGTCGTGTCAACGCCAACAAAAAGCTCATCGTCAACAACCTCAACCCTTACTATAACATCAGGCTCGTTCAAATTTACTTTCAGCCTCTCTCCATAACTTTCCATGAAGCTGTCAATAACCGCCTGCCCGGCGACCCTTGCAACGTCAACCGAGGTAAAATTGTGCACTCCTGCCCTCATACTCCTCACAGCGAAAGTTTTCCCCTTTAGAAATTCAAAATCAAGCTTTTTCACAGCAGAGTAAATTTCATTCAGCTCTGAGAACTTTCCACGGTAGAGAAGGACATTCAACCTCTCAAGGATTCTTGAATACGAGTTGATTGCTGGAGTAATCTTCCTGCTTCCTTCAAAAAACACCCTTCCCCTGTTTTGCCTAATCTCAATTACTCTCCCACCTAATTTCTCTATTTCCTCAGCCGCGACATCTTCAAGTCCGGGACAAAGAGTTGCATAGAAGTTCACATTTGCCACTACGCAGCGTGCACAAAATACTTTTCTGCATTGCTGAAAAAGACGTTTTGTGGTCATAGAAGGGAAGCCATACAGCAATGACGAAATACTGTCAGCACTACACCCTCTTGTCAGGGAGTGGTTCTTATCCAAGTATTCGGAATTCACACCCCCTCAGCGCTACGCCATAGTTGAGGCTTTTAAGGGTAACAACATCCTCGTCACATCTCCAACAGGTAGCGGTAAAACCCTCGCAGCCTTCCTTGCTGCAATAAGCGTGCTCATAGGGAAGGCTGAGAAGGGAGAGCTTGAGGACAGGGTTTATGTGGTGTATGTTTCCCCCCTCAAAGCCCTTAACAACGATATAAAGAAAAATCTCGAAGAACCCCTTTCAGAGATATATGACATCGCGGAGGGCAAGGGTGTTAAACTCCAGAAGATCAGGGTGGCGGTGAGAACTGGAGACACGGATGCATCAGAGAGGCAGAAACAGATGCGAAAGCCACCCCACATCCTGATAACAACTCCTGAAACTTTAGCTATCATCTTGTGCAGTCCCAAGTTCAGCAAATCCCTTTCGGAGGTAAAATATCTGATCGTTGATGAGATTCATGCGATTGCAGAGAATAAAAGGGGTGTTCACCTTTCCCTTTCCATCGAAAGGCTTCAGAGGGTGCAGAAGGGAAAGATGGTGAGGATCGGGCTGTCTGCAACCATATCCCCTCTCGATGAGGTTGCAAGGTTTCTGGTTGGTTATGATTACGGTGTTGAGAGGGGCTGCATCGTTGCTGATGTAACATTCGAGAAACCGATGGATGTAAAGGTCGTTTCACCGATAAACGACTTTTTCTCGGCAACTGCAGAAGAAATAAGCGAGAAACTCTACGATTTGCTTGCTGACTACGTTAAAAATTCGAAAACGACCTTAATCTTCACGAACACGAGGAGTGCGACAGAGAGGGTTGTTTATCACCTCAAAAAGAGATTGAAGGATATTCCGATAAAAGCCCATCACAGCTCCCTGTCAAAGGAGGTGAGGCTTGAGGTTGAGAATGAGCTTAAAAATGGATCTTTGCGTTGCGTGGTATCATCTACAAGCCTTGAGCTTGGGATAGATATCGGCTACATTGATCTTGTTATTCTTCTCGGCTCGCCGAAGAGCATAAACAGAGCATTGCAGAGAATAGGGAGGAGTGGGCACAGACTGCATGAAGTTAGTGTGGGCAGGATAGTCGTCGTGGATCAGGATGATCTTGTCGAGTGCACAGTTCTGGCAAGGGAGGCGAGGGAAAGAAGGTTGGACAGAGTTAAGATTCCCAGAAAGTGCCTCGATGTTCTCTGCCAGCATGTTGTTGGTATGGCTATTGAGAAGGTCT
>JAPDIX010000074.1 GCA_029259345.1 Archaeoglobi archaeon | reverse complement strand
GCAAGGAAAGGTTAGCTTCATACAAGGTTCCCAGACTCGTTGAGTTCAGGGATGATCTGCCGAAATCGCTTGTGGGCAAGGTGCTGAGGAGAGTGCTTAGGGAGGAAGAGTTGAAGAAGTCTGGTTAACAATTTTTTTAGAAAAAATAATATTTAGTAAGCCAAGATGTAAGCCATGTTTGGGAAAATGGTCGAAATCGTTGAAAACGTTTATGCCTACATTCAGGGTAATGGAGAGTGGTTTGTTAACAATGCAGGACTCATTGTAGGAGATAGCTATGCAGTCCTTGTAGATACGCTTTCCAATGAACAGAGAGCGATGGAAATGAAAGAAAAAATCAGGGAAGTGACAGAGAAACCTGTTAAAATTCTTATTAATACCCACGGACACCCGGACCACATTTGGACGAATCATCTGTTCGATGCAATTGCAATCGCCCACGAAAATGGAAGAAAGGAGACGCTAACAGCCTTTGTGGACGTCTATCAGACACTTTTTTCAGACTTAGACTTCACGGGAGCCAAAATTACCCCTCAGGATGTAACCTTCAAGAAGGAATTGAAAATTTACAATGGTAGAGAGATACACCTTGTCCATCCGGGAGTTGCCCACACCACAGGTGACTGCTATGTTTACTTGCCCCAAGAGAAAGTTGTTTTATGCGGAGATTTGCTTTTCGCGAAGCCATGCACACCTTTAGCACTTGGTGGCTCGATTTTAGGATATATCAAGGCTCTTGACGAACTTCTAAACCTTGATGCAGAAATCTACGTTCCGGGACATGGAGAGGTAGCAGGAAAGGATGAGATTGTTTCAGCGAGGGAATACCTTGAATTTGTTTATGAAGAGGCAAAGAAAAGGTTTGATAAGGGAATGGACTGGTATGAAGCTGCACTTGACATTGATCTCGGAGAATACAAAGACTGGAGAGAGTCAGAGAGAATTGTGGGCAATGTCGCAAGGGCGTATGCGGAGCTGAAAGGGGAGGAAATGCAGTTCTCAGATCTTGTAGAGGCTGGAAGGAGGATGCTTGAATATGGTAAAGACTAGATAGCTTTATTTAGAATTCGGGCATTCTTTCCACCTTTTCTACTTCTATTATCTTTATCTCCTTGCTCAGCACAGAGAGAAATTCTTTGGCTGGGATTACACCTTCAGGAGCATAAACTCCCGGTCTGTCAACCTTACCCTCCGCAATCATAATTGCACCGAGTGCAGCCGGAAGAGCGGTTGCTTTAACTGCTGAAGCTTCCGCCACCCCGTAGAAGGCCTCTCTTTTCTCACCACTCTTTTCTCCCGCCACCCTTGTTCCAATTCCGACACCATAAAGTGCAAACTGCTCACCAAATCTCCTTACGGTCTCCTGTGTTATCTCAACTATCAGATCCATCGGCACTATCTCGGGAAGATGCTCTATGAGCTTCACCATTATGTCTCTTATAGCAACTTCGTCCTTTCCAATGGGAATCTTCTTGAGTCCGGTAAAGCCGAGCATTGAGAAGTACTTAGTGAGTTCAGCCATTATTGACGGCCAGACAGTCCCCTTGTTTGTAACGCTCCTAACTTTTATGTAGCGCGGAATCGTCACGGGTTCTGGATGTCCAACGTTGTATACCTCTATACATCCAACCGGTTCCGGAAATTCCACAGCTTCAGCATCAGATAAGGCAGGAACCTCAACCCACTCACCGTCACGGTAGGATGGTATATTCCCGTCAACTGCATGGAAGTAGTGGTCTATTATTGCGGGGCCCATAGTTGGGTCAAGTGCCGTCCAAGCCCAGTAAGTGTCAATCCTCTCAACCTCGTCCATTCTCTCTGCCCCGTATTTTGCTAAGACATTCGTAATTCCGGGTGTTGCTCCGAGTCCAATTACTGCTGTAACTCCTACCTTTTCTGCATCACTGTTTAGCTGCAAACAGGCACTGGTAGCATCGTAGTCATCGTCAACGTCAACGAAGTTAATACCGGCTTCAATTACCGCTTCTAAGACTCTTTTTCCGAACTTGTGGTAGGGGCCAACTGCACTGATCACAACGTCTGAACCCTTTACAGCATCCTTTATACTTCCAGCATCCGCGGCATCAACTTTCAAAACCTGTCCATTAACCTCCCTTGCAACTTCTTCAGCCTTCTTGGCATTTATATCCCCTATAACTATCTCTGCTCCTTCAGCATGCTTTGAAAGTTCCCGAACTATTCCTGAACCGATGTGTCCACCACCGCCAAGAACGCAAAACTTCATTCTACCACCTCTTAAATAATAAAATTACTCGTAAACCTTCTCCCACTCCTTGTACCAATCCATCGCATCTTTCTCCACATCTCTGTCCTTAGACGGTAAACCCATCATCTTGTAGGTTTCGTGCTGAATCAGCATCTTCATTATTTCATTGCTGCCAGTCCAGATCGGGGCTAATCTCATATCTCTGAGCATTCTCTCAACTGGATAAACCTGAGTATATCCAATACCACCGAGAATCTGCATCGCCTTGTTTACAACATCCCAGCCCACATCCGTGGCGAAATATTTGGCCTCGCTGACAAGTCTTCTCGGATCAGGACCCTTTCCAGCATCATAAAGATCAACAGCCCTCGCCGCATTGTATGTTAAAGCCCTCGCTGCATCCAGCTTTGTAATGGCTTCTGCTACCATAAAGTTCACTCCCTGAAACTCCCTGATCTTCCTGCCGAAAGCTTTTCTCTTGTTTGAGTACTTTACTGCAACCTCTAAAGCTGCTCTCGCAGTCCCAAGTGCCCCGGCTGCTGAAGTCATTCTTTCGGGGATCATCATTCTGTTGAAGACAGCTCTTGCACCATTAACTTCTCCAATCCTG
>JAPDIX010000072.1 GCA_029259345.1 Archaeoglobi archaeon | reverse complement strand
CACACTTCCAACTCCTGCAACTACACCGTCTCCGAGCATTGAAAAAAACCACCCATCGAAGCTGGCAACGTAAGAAGCTAAGGTATCAAAGCAGAAGCTGAGGAGATCGTTTAATGGCTGAGCCACGGAGTAAGTAAACACAAACATCATCCACATGAACGAAAGAAATATGGGGATTCCAAGGTACCTGTCCATAAAAACCTCATCAAGAGCTTCATCAATTTCTGATTTTTCAGGCTTTTCAACCACCGTAACCTCCTTGGCGATCTTCTCTGCCATCCTGATGATGTCCTGAAGGTCTCCACTGAAAACCCTCGGAACGCTCCCTCCTCTCAGAATTTCCCTCTTGAGTTCCTCTATACCTACGCCCTTAACAGCAGAGGTTTTGACGACCGGAACTCCTGTGATTTCACTCAGCTTTTTAGCATTGATCCTGATCCCCTCTTTCTCCGCCTCATCAATCATGTTTAGAACGATGATCATCGGAATGCCGAATTTCGTTAGCTGCAACGTGAGGTAGAGGTTCCTTTCGAGGTTGAGAGCATTTACCACATTGAGAATCAGATCCGGTCTCTCTTTCTCCAAGTAATCTCTTGCCACTTTCTCGTCAAGGCTCTCTGTCTGAAAGCTGTAAATTCCGGGAAGGTCAACGAAAGTTACTGTCTTTCCACCTATCAAACCATTTCCTTCCTTTTTCTCGACTGTAACTCCTGGAAAATTTCCAACGGAAAAGTCCCCGCCTGTTAGAGCATTCAGCAAACTCGTTTTACCAACGTTGGGATTACCCACCATGGCAACTTTCAAAAAATCACCTCTGTTTGCACGGATGCTTCCCTGTCTTGCAGAACTCTCTAAAATGCTCCAGCCACCTCGGATTTATTGCAGGACTGGACTCCACAAACCTTACAAAATTTCTAAGCTGCCTGAGAGTTTCGGGATGCAGAACGTGTTCAAGAGCACAAGCATCCCTTTCAGCCACATCTTCAGAAACTCCCAAAGCTTTGAGGAATTTAATTACAATGTTCCTTTTTTCCCTCAGACTCATCGCTTTTCTTATTCCTTTTTCTGTCAGCCTTACGTGAGACCTTTTCTTGTAGTCAACGTAGCCCATTCTGGAGAGCTTTTCGAGCATCTCAGAAACAGTAGCGGGCTTAACATCCAGCATCTCAGACAGTTCCATCACCTTTGCAAAGCCCTTCTCCCTGCTGAGGGTGTAGATTGCCTCAAGGTAGTCTTCAGCCCTGCCCCCCAACATCCACTGCCACCTTCATCGCCAGACCTCTTCCAATGGCAAACTTTGTGCCGTTAACGGAAACAAGAACTGCCCCACCCCTACGACCTGCGATTTTAATCTTCTTTCCTGGAACTATTCCCATTGACATAAGTCTTGCTGTACAACCCCTTCCACCATTAATCGCGACAACTCTGCCTTCCTGACCTTCCCTGAGTGCCAATAGTGGTACTACTGTCATCGTTTCTTAGGTTTACCTAAATGCTATTAAAGTTTTCGGTTATCCTAAATCAAGTGGGTAAAGAGCATGAAATCATAATAGTAGATGATTTAGTTTTGGTAACAACATTTTGGAAAAAGTGTTATTGAACTAGAAATAGGAAAGAAATCGAAAAGTTCTTAATTACTTGAAAAAACGGTAGCTATACAAGAGGTGATTTGTAATGGTGTTAGAATTAGGAAAAGGAGCTCTTGTTGTAGATGACATGAAAAACGTCAGCATAAAAATTGGAGAAGTTGTCGAAGAGGAGGAAGAATGGGCTCCGATGGGCCCAACACCGATGCCAGGCATTGCAACCCTTCGTGACTGGGACTTCTTCCTGCTCAAGAGGTACAAGCCGTTCTATGCCCCTTACTGCGATATGTGCTGCCTCTGTACGATGGGCAAGTGTGACCTGACCGGAAACAAGAGGGGAGCATGTGGCCTTGACTTGGCTGCGCAGACAGGTAGAATTGTAACACTCGCATGCTCAATTGGTGTTTCGGCCCACGCGGGACATGCGAGGCACATGCTTCACGACATCGAGCACGTAACGAGTAAAAAGCTTGACGAGATTCCAGTGGACCTTGGACCGGAAATAGCAGAAGTAGCTCCACTAACCCAACTGATAACTGGGATAAAGCCGAAGACGCTGGCAGACTTGGATAGGGCTCTGAGATATGTTGAGGAGCAGATAGTTCAGGTAGTCGATTCCATGCACACTGGACAGGAGGGAAGCTACCTCGACTATGAATCGAAAGCATTCCACCTCGGCATGCTTGACTCCCTCTCCAAGGAGATCGCCGACATAGCCCAGATCTGCGCCTTTGGCTTCCCGAAGGGCGAGGATAACCAGCCCCTCATCGAAGTTGGAATGGGTGTTCTCGACAGGAGCAAGGCGATAGTCCTCGTTATAGGCCACCACGCTCCTCCTGCCATAAACATCGCAGACTACATTGATGCTAATGGGCTTGAGGACGAAGTCGATCTCGGAGGAATTTGTTGCACCGCAAACGACATGGCGAGATATTACCAGAAAGCGAAGATTGTTTCAGCACTTGGCAGGCAGCTTAAAGTGATCCGAGCTGGATTGGCCGACGTGATTGTTATAGACGAGCAGTGCATAAGAGCCGACATAATGTATCATGCGAAGAAACTCGGGATCCCGGTTATCTGTACAAACGAGAAGGCAATGCATGCGTTGCCAGATATGACTGCTAAGGATCCAAAGGAGATTATTAAGTACTTGCTCGACGGCAATCCTGGCTGTGTAATCCTTGATCCACTCAAAGTTGGCGAAGTAGCTGTTGAGGTTGCGAGGGCGAGGAGGAAGCAGAGGGGCGATGATATCGGCCCGAGACTGACAGAAGAAGAATTTATGAACTACGCAAAAGCCTGCACGCAGTGCGGAAACTGTACAATTGCTTGTCCACAGGGAATAAGGATTGGAAAAGCCATGGAGGCTGCTGAAAAGGACG
>JAPDIX010000040.1 GCA_029259345.1 Archaeoglobi archaeon | reverse complement strand
GATCATCATGCTCTGGCTCGCGGGAAGCTACGTGAAGATAAACGCCCTCGCAATGCTCCTCAACCTGATTTACACCATACTCCTTCCTGTCATCGCGGGGATGTTGCTGAGGGAGCTGGCGGAGAGAAAGATGGATGTGAAGAAGTACCTCCCACTCTGCCCCGCGATATCTTCTCTTTGTGCTGTCTTTCTGATGTTCATCGCCGTCAACACATCGATGCCCGTGATACTCAAAAATCTTAGCCTTTTGCCACCTCTTCTGGCATCTACAGTCGCAATCTTTCCGATCCTCTTTGCCTTCGCATACTTCCTGAGCAGCAAGCTCTTTGACAGGGCGAAGAACATCGCCATCACGTATTCCTGCGGAATGAAGAACCTGCCAATCGCCTTGGCAATCGCAATCATGTCATTCGGATCGCTAACGGCTTTGCCGATAGCCGTTGCATTTGCATTCCAGATGCTTACGGCTGTGGCTTTTTATCGCATTTACCGAGCAAAAGGTTAGGGTGTTTAGAAAGATTCTGTATCCCACAGACTTTTCGGAATTCGCGAGGAAGGCTCTGGATTATGTGAAGAAGTTGAGAGAGGCAGATGCTCGTGATGGCAACCGCATTGGTGAGAAAGGCAAATGTTCTGATGCTTGATGAGCCAACCGGAGCTAGGTTTGAGCAAACAAAGAACTAACCACCTCCTTCAATTTTGAGCTGTACTTTCCGGTAATCGACCCTACGACAGAGGTTACTATGACCATCAGCGTTATGGGTGCAGAAACAATGGCTGAGCCGGAAATTGCAGCGAGGGCTATCGAGAACTCCCCTCTGGCAATCGTGTTTGCACCTATTTCAATTCCGGCCGAACTCGTTTTGTGAAGAATTCTGCCGATGGCGAATCCCGACAAGAACTTGCTCAGTATTGCGACGAGGCTGAGAGCTAGTCCCTCAACAATCCCGCCGGACAACTCGACCGAGATTCCGAAGAAAAAGAAGAAGATCGGCAGGAAGGTGTCTTTAAACGGCCTTGAATTTCTTTCAAACGCTTTTGGATTTGTAGTGGAGAGGGCTACAGCCAGAACGATCACGGCGAGGACTTCAGGAATTCCAAGCTTTTTCGAGATTGCAGCAGCAACTATTACTGCTGTGAAAGTGAAAATCGCCGGAAGGTCGTCTTCTCTGTCCAGAATTTTTAGAATAAGTGGTTTTAAGATTTTAACACCGAAATAAAGGAGAACTACAATAGCAAGCATTTTTAGAATTAGAAGGAGAGGATTCTGATCCATGGACAGTGCGAAAACGAGGAAGACGAGAACTATGTCCTCGAAAACCATAAGCCAGACTATTGTTTCCGATTCTGGCAG
Organism: Archaeoglobi archaeon; assembly: GCA_029259345.1. Lineage (GTDB taxonomy): Archaea > Halobacteriota > Archaeoglobi > Archaeoglobales > Archaeoglobaceae > Archaeoglobus. The sequence continues at coordinate 1,714 of JAPDIX010000040.1, read as the reverse complement.
AATCAGTTTTTTGTTCTCAATCAGAGATGCGATCGCTATTGCAGAACTGCTGATGTAGAAGGCAGATGCGATTACAAACGCGTCGTAGTAGCCGAATTTCAGAACCAGAGCAACTAAAAATCCGATTAAAAAATTAACCTTCAGGTCGATGAGTCCGGCAACTAAAAACGATTTACCTCTGGCCATAAATCTTTCAGGCTTCAGTTCGAGACCAATATAGAAAAGAAGGAATATCAAACCGAGATGGCTCAGAAATTCGAAAATTTCGTTAGGAGTCAGGATTTTTAAGCCTCCGTTTCCCAGTAAAATCCCTGCAAGTATGTAGAAAGGTATCGGCGGGAGGGACAAACTTTTCGAGATTAATGCGAGGATTAGACACGCCAGTAAGGCGATGGCGATCTGCTCCATTTTAAATCCCTAAGATCTCCCTTTCAAACGTTTCAAGCTGGTGACGTTCCCCAATTGCAACGACAATGTCGCCCTCTTCAAAGACGAAGTCGGGAGGAGGGTTTATGATATTTTTTCCCTTTCTGGATACTGCTATTATTGTCACACCAGTCCTCCTCCTTATTGCAAGCTCCCCAATCGATTTACCTTTGAGATTTTTGCCTATGATGTACGTTTGGACGCTTATTCTGAGATCAGATAAGGCGGAGAAAGCTACCTCAACAGCTTCCTTTTCTGGTTCGATAACAGCTCCTGTCAGAATGCTTCCCAGCCTTCTTGCTTCCCAAGGGTTAAGTTCAACAGCACTTGGAGTTTCTTTCCCTTTTTCCAAAACGTAAAGCTGAATTCCTCCCGTATCCTTAAAAATTACCGCAACCCTGTCACCTTTTTCAGTTTCAATCTCGTATTTTGTTCCGATTCCTGGCAAGTCAATAGATTTAAAACTCATTGAACCTAATAGATTTTTGACGTAAAAATACTTTGCGATATCCGTGAATAATTTAGAGTTCAATGGACGCTTGGACTAACAAAATCCATACAACTAACCTAAAATAAAACCCCCTCCTGACATGCTCTATCAGCCTTCTGTAGGTGTCGTTAACGCTGAGAGTTTCCGAATCGCCGACTATTATCAGCTTTCTTTGACTGCTACAACATGCAGGATGGTTTTGAAAGCTTAGATGACTTCGTTTATTGGAGCAACAAAAAACCTATCAATCGCCATAGCCCTCGCAATAGCTGCCTTCCCGAATTCAAGCGTCGTTTTGGCCGTTATAGCCTGCTTCATGGTTCAGATGCCGATGGCGAGCGTGTTCTTCAGGGTTGTGCCAAAGATTCTTAAAAAGGGGAATGCTAGTTTGATACCATGAAAGTATTACTCATATCCGGAAGTCCGAGAAAAAGGAGCAATACAGATTACTTGCTTGAGATAACGAGATCCGTAACGGGAGGAGACTTTATAAAACTATCTGATTACGAAATAAATCCATGCAACTCGTGCAGAAGTTGCCTGAAACTCAGAAAATGTGTCGTTAAGGATGACATGGAATTAATATATCCAATGCTATTCGAAAGCGATGTCATAGTTCTTGGATCTCCGGTCTATTTTAACAACGTTTCAGCTCAAATGAAAGCTTTTATGGACAGGACTTGGTGTATAAGGGGTAGGCTGAGGAACAAAATTGGTGGTGCGATAGCTGTTGGGAGGAGATACGGAATCGAGAGCGCAATAACAGCCATTAACGCATTCTTCTTAAAGCACGAGATG
>JAPDIX010000060.1 GCA_029259345.1 Archaeoglobi archaeon | reverse complement strand
CAGTTAGTATTCGTCGGCCACCACAAGGAGCGACTTCTTGAGTCGATAAGAGCTTTAAGGGAGCTGCCAGTCACAAAGATCATACTTTTTGTTGGGGAAGAGGAGCTTCCGGGAGAAAAGAGGGCGAGATTGACTGCCAAGGAATTGAAAAAGGAACTTGAGATAGTCTGGGATGTTGAAATAGCTAAAGTTGACAAGAGGAACGCTATCAGAGCTGCAATGCAGCTCATAGAGATAATCGGGGCTGAGAAGGCTGAAGGGAGAGGGGTTATAATCAACGCATCCGGCTCTCTACGCTCACTCGCCATAGCAGGCTACATTGCTGCATGCGTTACTAACTCGAGAATATTCACGTCCATACCCAAGTACAACGAGAATGAAGAAGAGATCGGAATAGAGGAGATTATAGAGATCCCGACACTTCCCGTCGATTTTCCGGCAAAGGAGCAGATTGAGATTCTCGCAGCCATAGATGGTGGGGTGAATGCTCTTGATGAACTGATTATGAGGCTGAATCCGGGACTGGATAGAAAGAGCGAGGAGTTCTTCAAGGAGAGGAGCAGGCTGAGCCACCACATAGCCAAGCTCGAAAAAATGGGTGCAGTGAGAAAGGTGAAGGTCGGCAGGAATGTTAGGATAGAGCTTACACCCCTCGGTGTTTTTCTGGTTAAGGGTGCGGGGGGTGCTGGTCTTGAGCTGCAGGTGTCGGTTTGAAGGTTTGAACACCCTAAGGATGTGGTAGCGTGATAGAGCTGCTTACCCTCTTGCTGTTTTTCGTTCTGCTGGTTGTGATTTACTTCATCCACAGAAGGCAGAGGGAAGAGATTGCAGTTCTGAAGGAGAAGGTAAATGACGTCAGTCAGAACATCCCCACCATTGTCGAGGGTGCCGTCTCGAAAACCTTCCAGAGCTCTGCCGGTGTGTTTGAAAGCCTCTTCGCCTCAGCCCTCACAAAGAATTCCGATGTTATAAAGGGGGCATTTGCCACCTCCCTCAAGGAGCTCGGAATTCAGGAAGATCTCGGAAAGCTGAGCGAGGCCTCTAAGGACCTCAAAATCCTGACATCCGACCTCAAGTCAATGTTTCAGGTCAAGCAGTCGAGGGCCAGATTCGGTGAAATGCAGCTTGAAAGCCTCCTGAAAGATATCTTCCCTGGAAACAGGATAATGTTCCAGAAGAACATTGGGGTTGGCACTCCAGATGCGTGCATTCTTGTCGAAGATGGAAAGTTTCTCTGTATAATAGATTCCAAATTCCCCTTGGAGAACTTCAGGAGGTATTCTGAAGCTGAGAGCGAGGCGGAGAAAAAGCAGCACTGGAACAGCTTCATAAGAGATCTGAGAAAGCATGTTGAGGATATAAGGAGCAAGTACGTCGGCAAAGAGAACACCCTCGACTTCGCTTTAATGTTCGTTCCATCCGACACGATCTTTTACCACATAATTTCTGAGGAGCCGGATTTAGCTGTTGAGGCGTCAAAGGCGGGTGTTATCCTTTCTTCCCCATCAGTTCTTCCCGCTTATCTCAGCCTGATTTCTGCGAGGATTAGGGCTCAGGAGATTTCGAGGAGGGCAGAGGAGATACAGAGGAAGCTCGGAAAGATGGGGCACTTCATCGAGAATCTTGAGAGTGATCTGGAAACCCTGTTCAGACACGTCGGGAATGCATCGAAGAAGGTATCGGACGTGAAAACATCCTTCAGCGACCTGAAGAGCTTCTACTCCTCGGTCTGCAGGTTTGAGGAGGTGGAAGGGTGAATATAACCGTTTATGATGGGGCTGAAACAATTGGCGGGAACAAGATTTATGTTGAGGAAAACGGTAAAGGGGGTTTTTCTCGATTTCGGCATGAACTTTGCCAGGTATGGAGAGTACTTTGCCGAATTTTTGAGTGAGAGGAGCACGAGGGGGATCCACGATCCTCTTTATCTGGGCTTTATACCGAAGCTCAACATTTACCGCTCAGATCTCATCCCTTCAGATGTTGACGTGTCCGGATATCCCAAACTAAACGTTGAAGCTGTTCTACTCAGCCATGCTCACCTTGACCACTGCGGGAATGTCGATTATCTGCACGAGACCATACCGCTGGTTGCATCAGCAACAACCCTAGCAATTCTCAAGGCGATGAGGGATTCCGGAAGATCTGGCTCTGGGAATGAGGTTGCCTATTACTCTCCAAAGGATTTCAGTGAGGATAACAGGGTTCTGAGATCGGCACGTGACAAACCATACATGTGCAGGGATTTTATCTGTACTGACATCATTAACGACGAACTTCGAGAGTTTCTGAGCTTTAGGCCTGGGCAGGAGTCGAAGAATGCGAAAGAACTTGAACCCGGTGACATCTGCTGCATTGGTGATAGAGAACTCCTATTTAATGTGAAAGCATTTGAGGTGGATCACTCCATATATGGGGCCACCGCATACATCCTATACGGTGATATGGCCATTGCCTACACAGGTGACATGAGGCTTCACGGGAAGAAGGGCGATGAAACTAAAAAATTCGTTAAAGAGGCGAAAGATGCATCGGTTCTTATCATCGAGGGAACCAGAGCTGGCAGAGGAGAGGACATTAACGTTTCAGAGAATGACGTTTACCAGAACTGCCTGAAGGCTGTGGAAGAAAGCAGTGGTCTGGTTATAGCAGACTTCTCTCCCAGAAACTTCGAGAGACTTGAAACATTTAAGGAGATTGCAGAAAAAACATCAAGACAGCTCGTTGTTACATCCAAAGACGCCTACATGCTCCACGCCATAGAGCTAGTGGATGGCGTAAGCAGGATGGATGGTGTCGGGATATACAGAGAGCTCAAAGACAGGAGGGACAAGTGGGAGACCAACATCGTGATGGAGAAATGGGGCGAGAGCTACGTGGATCCGGTGGAGATAGGGCGAAATCCTGACGGCTACATCCTCTGCTTCTCGTTCTACGACCTGAAGCACCTGCTGGATATCAAACCTGAGGGTGGAGCTTACGTTTACTCTTCAAGTGAGGCACATAGCGAGGAACAGGAGTTCGACTTTCTCAGACTTTACAAATGGCTTGAAACCTTCAATTTCAGAGTTTACGGCTTCGAGATGGTTTTTGGAGGTG
>JAPDIX010000048.1 GCA_029259345.1 Archaeoglobi archaeon | reverse complement strand
TTCAGCCACGGAATCAGAGCCATTGTAACCGCCAGCCTTGATAGCTCGGTTCTCGACACCTTTCCCTTGCTCAGGTAATGCACCGCTCCAACCTTCCTGCCCAAGTCCTCTATCCCTGAAATCCTCGACATTACCTCACCGACCTCCTTACCGCTAATTACCTCATCAACAACGCATTTTGGATACTCAAATCCCGGTCCAAATCCTATGGTATAAGCCTGCCCGTTGTATACTGCAGCAACCTGAAAATCAATGTAACCGGATAATGTTCCCTTAAATCTGAAAAGGCCAGCTTCAATACCCACCGAAAAGTCAAAGTCAGAAGAGTAACTCTTTACAGCTCTTTCAATCGCACCTCTAATCGTTTCATCATCAAAAGGCTGTGGAGGTACATCGGTTGACACTCTAACTCCTTCGACCTCCACTTTATCGAAATACTGCTCAAAGGCCAATCTCGCACCCTCAATCTTGGTTGGGTTGGTAGAGCCTACGACCACCTTCAAACTCTCACCCTCTCAATGCACAGATACCCTTTGTCGTATGCGAAAACCATCCTTTTTCTCACATTCTGCGCCAGTCTTACCGCTCTTGCAACCTCACTCAGCCTTAAATCTTTGTTATCTGCAATATCCACGAGGTATTCGGAATGGGGGAGGTCACTAACGTTCTCAACCTTTCTGTAAACTCTAAAATCGCTTCCGAACTTGAAACCAGTTTTGACAACAAGGTTTCTACTCTTTAAATCCCTGTATATCTCATATTTCCTGCCAAAGTTGACCTCAATCTCCCTCGCCTTTCTTAAAAGTTCATTCTTGTCTGCATTGATAAGTTTTAACGCTCCTTTCTCGGCCAGATAAACACTTTCGATAAGCGAAAGGGCAACCATCTCACCTTTTTCGCTGCCATAGAAATATCTGGAGAAAATCTCGGTGTTCTGTGTCAGAACTCTGTCTCTCATCAGGATGGCTGTAATTTCTGGCAACTCCTCTCTCTGCTCACCCACTATTTCGGGTTGATGGACTCGATAGTAGGTTATCTCAGATTCCTCGTCCACAACTGCAAGTCTGAAATCATTGAATTTCATAGCAACTCTTGCAAGTTCGGGTATTCTGACAATTCTTCTTTCCGAAATGGGGAGGTATGCCCTCTTTGTAAGCAGATACTTATCCTGAATCTTCACCTTGTTTCCTCTGTCCCTCAGGTCTTCGTAGACAAAATAGTAGGTAGGAAAGTCCTCTACTCTGGTTTTTGCCCATTCGAGAACCTCTTTAAGCTCTCCAAAACTTTCTATTCCTTTAATTTGTAGATATACAGCCTCCAGAGGGTGAAGGTATATTTTGTCCCCCTTCTTGATTCCAAACCCCCTCCTTTCAAGCGACTTTTTCGCACTTACAACTGCAAAGTCACCCATCATAGCTCCACACCGTAAATTCTGGCAACATTTTCGGCACAGATTTTGTAAACAAAATCCTCATCGTAACCGTTCTCGAGAAGCTCCTTTATCTTCTTCGGAACAGTCTTGGGTCCAAGAACAGCACCTGGCCTTTTTCTATCATCTATGTAGTCCGTCTCAACCATAAACCTGTCTCCCTGCTCTACAGCCTTTAATACGTTGTCGTTTCCGGCAAGAACTGATGGAAAGATACCAATATCCTCAAACTCTTTTACTCTTGGCGGTGAGAAGTGTTTCACAACTCTTTCTCTTTTCAATCCAGCACTGTCAGCCATCTCTGCAATCTCAACCATTCCTTCTTTGGAATACCTCTCAGTGTGGAGCTGAACCACACACCCAACATCCCTCGCGACCTCAAACGCATGCATGAGCACTTCATTGCTCAACTTCCATACCTGTCTGTTCACCGGATAGTGCGGTCTGCCCGATTTTATCGCAACAGCTTTTCCCTCCTCAACATACTTCCCTGCCAAATCAAGTGCCTCTTTCATGATCTCTGCAGCCCTTTCAAAACCCAATCTCCCACCAATTACTGTAATCTCCGCTGGATGCACACTCAGAACTGCATAAGCCTTAACAATTTTATTTGCCTTTTCAACCAAGCTTATGTGTCTGTCGAATACTTCAGCAAAGTCCTTGCCCGAATTAGGCCTCACATCGTAATGATGGCAGAGCAGGGATACAAGGAAAACGTGCGTACCTCCGGCCACCTTAAACTGCTCCAGAGCCTTTAACCTGAGGTGATTGTAGAGGTGCATGTGGTCGTCTGTTATTATCATACTCACTTTTAGATGGGGCTGATTATAAACTTCGCTTCTTAATTCTTTTGTCAAATTGTAATGATTATACCCATAAATTCAACGAAAAATATTTATTGGTATTGTTATTAAAGAAGGCATGAATCTGAAATTTGTGGTGTTGGTTACAGTTTTCTTTGTAGTAACAACACCGGCGGTTTTGGGGGAGGAGCTTCATTTTGCCTACATCGTTGACCCTCCCACTGAAACTTGCCCCATAACGAACATAAATCCCACACCCAGTCCGAGCGAGCCGAGACAGTATGAATGCGATGGAATTATCTACACAGTCTCAGTCCCACTTGGTTGTGAAAAAGGTGGATGTGGTCTCATCATAGACCAGCATGGTGCATTGATGAGTGCAGAGAATCAGAATGATGGAACACACATGCGCGAATTTGGGTGGTATCTGAAGAAAGAGGAGCCAAAACACCTTACATTGTAATACAGCCAAATCTCGGGACTTACTGGGCAGGCGGAAAGCTATACAAGCCAGGATTTGATAAGGATAAGGTTTTGAAATTTGTTAAGGAGGCTGCTAACGCATGGAATGTTGACAGATCACGTATCCATGCACTTGGCTTCTCGCAAGGAACACGAGACATGGTTTACAGGTTTATCTGCGAGGACAGTGATTTCTTTGCCAGCTATGCCTTAATAGCGTCTATTTTTGGGCCTTTGCCATGTAAGCCACCTAAGAATCCAGTATTTGAAATCGTAGGAGCATACGATGTGAACTACTACTTATTGGGAGTCATAAAGAAGAACAGAGATCTTTATCTATCCAGTATGGGGGAGTACAAGGAGGAAACATTGCATTATGACCCATACTGGTGGAGCTACGGTTCTGGAAAGTATGTTCACAAACGCTATACTGGTAATGGGTACTGGTATGAGTACTTGGTTCATTCTGGAGTAGGTGGGGGACTGGTTTTGGTCACTCTTGGTTTTGATGGAGGACACTGCCTACCCAATGGAAAGAAACTCACAAACTATATCCACGAAGTTACGTGTTTCAAAGCGGATTTTGAGGTGGGAGCAAAGGTTATAGACTTCTTCATAGCGCATCCAAAATAATTCTCTTTTTTATTTTATGGTTAAGTGCATAACCTCTTAAACTTATTACCCAGAAACTTCTCAATCCACCTTTTTGCAAAAGATATTGATTCTGTCAGCTTTTTGAAAGACTTAACAATCACTTCTTTCAGTTCGTCCACATTAAGCGGTGATTTCTCTGAAACAACTCTTTTTACACTCTTCCAGACGTTCTCAATTGGATTCAAAT
>JAPDIX010000088.1 GCA_029259345.1 Archaeoglobi archaeon | reverse complement strand
TCGCTGAGAATGGTATTAAGCATATTGTAGGCAGAGTAAACCATCCTCAGACGAATGGAAAGATAGAGAGGTTCTATGGCACACTGGAGGCCAAGATGAGATACTTTGAAACCTTGGATGAGTTTGTGGAGTGGTATAACTGCAAAAGACCTCACATGAGTCTCAATTTAGATGAGCTGGAGACTCCCTGTCAGGCTTTTCTGAGAAAGCTCCCACCTGAAAGAGTTTTGGGTTACTGCTGGAGGTGGTTCGATGGCGGGAAATAATTTTAGGAAACTACATTCCTGCAGTATCTAAGTAAAAATTCATTCCTTGCGTTGTCTATCTAACATCCTATTCCCAATAAACGTTCAGAACTTTGCTCCATCAAACTTCCATTTCATAAGCCGATTTTCAAAAGTTTTCAACTCTCTCAATTCTCAGCTATACATATCCTGTTACTTCAGAAATAACTATATATTCTAAAACCAAACAAAACTCTCATGAAATTAAAAATAGCTTTGATAATATTTTTAGCGATTACGTTCTTAGGTTGTTCTCAACAAATACAACAAAACCTGACAACTCCTACTCCAAGAATGGAAAATTTTACAATAAAACTTGACGGTTCTTTAGATGACTGGAAAGATACTGGTGTTGCGCCATTAATAATTGAAGAGAAGAATCCTGATATTCCGGATTCTGCCAATCCACATTTAGTCTATTTGGTTACTGATGGAAATTTCATTTACGTTGCTATGGAAATTTTTGGAAAGATTGAAGAAGAAAGAAACTATTTGGTGCTCATCTACAATTCAGAAACAAAAGAAGTGTTAAGAATAAAGTGGGATTATGTTCAAAAAAGATTTGAGACTGAATATTTAAAAGATGGGGAGTATATCAAAAATATTGAAACTTACGGAGCTAAATCCTCTAACGTTCTGGAAATAGCATCAAAGAGCTACTATATTGCAAAGGATTGCGATGGAATCAAAGTTATTATAACAAAGGGAGGAATTGTTGAACCGGAGTACGAAGAAACCATCCAAGGAAAAGTTTCAGACATCATTCCAACTTTACAAATAAGCTTGGAATTGGGAGTTACCCCCACTCCCATTAAAACTAAAACTGAAGGGGAGATTGAAAACTTTCCAAGTAATTTCAGTAAGTTAGTGGAATTTTTGGATACACCAGAAAAACTGAGTATATTTATGGAGAGCTATTTCCACTACAAGTACCATTCAGGATGCATAGCATACTCACCTGAGGAGTTTTTTGAATTGAAGGAAGGAGAGACTGTAAAGACTATGCTGTGTTTTCATCTTATATTCTCAATAAGAATGGATATGACGCTAAAATGTTGGCTTTCAGATATTCTAAAAATGGAGAAACAGGCGGACATGTCATAACAATTTTCACAGCTGAAAATGATAAATTAAAGTATATTAATTTTGCTAAAATATATGGCGAATTCTCCTCGATTGATGAAATACTTGAAAATGAAAAGCAAAGGATAGGTGTCGATAAAATTATCAGCTATAGACTGATAAATGCCGGAGATACTAACACTTGCATTAAATAAAGAAGAGGTCATCCTGTTTAGCTACTGCGCACAACGTTGGAGGAAGGTATAGGGCGAAAGAAAGCAGTACTTACTTTTGGCAGAAGTGAGTGTGTACTTTAGATAACACTATTAGCTCCTCTACTAGTGGTCATTCTCGCAAAAAGAAGAAAAAACTTATTCATTTATTCTTCTTCGTCTTCACTACTCTCTTTTGACTCTTCCTCCTCTCCGCCCTCTTCTTCCTTAATCTCCTCTCCAAGTTTAAGCAATTCGTGTTCCCTCTCAAATCTTTCGACAATCTCTATCTCCTTAACATCTGTTATCTCAAAGATCTCCTTCACAGCTCTGTATCTCCCTATAAGGAACAACTGGTTCAGATACGCGTCACTCGATACCTCGACAACTGCCTTTCCATCTTCGATCTTCACGTCTTTGGCATCAATACCGGTGTGAATTACAAACAGAGCTTTGATTTTATCTTCTGGTTTCTCAATTTTCTCTTTAATCTCGTACTCGAAGATGATTTTCTTTCCTGCGAGAGGATGGTTGAAATCAACGATGACTCTTCTTCCTACTATCCTCTCCACAGTCCCGAGTCTATCTCCAATTCTAACTCTCTGCCCAACTTCCGGTCTTTCCTTGAATCTGTTTACACTGAACGTATCTTTGAGTTCTGGATCGTATTCCCCAAATGCCTTCTCTGGCGGCACTTCTACCGTTCCTTTGTAGCCCACATCTTTTCCTTTTATATCTTCTTCAAGTCCTGGTAGAACGTGCCCTTTACCAACAATCAAGTATATGTCTCCATATCTTGCATTTTCGTTGAATATGTCATGTTTTTTGGCCACTTCCTCGTCTGTTGTGTCTACAATAGTACCATCTTCGAGCTTAGCCGTATAACTGATTCTGATAACGTCACCTTCCGATATCATCAGCACCACCTTTTTAAGCCCCAAGGGGCGGGTATAAAAAGATTGAGATGGAGGTCGAGGCCAAGTTTATCTACAAGGAAGGTGTTGAAGAAAAGCTCAGAGAGATTGCCGAACCAGTCATCGAAAAGTTTGAGCATGACACTTATTTCAATCATCCTTGTAAAGACTTCGAAAAAACGGATGAAGCCGTTAGAATAAGAAGAGATGTTGAGGGTGTAGCAATTACATACAAAGGTCCTAAAGTTGATTTAGAAACGAAAAGCAGAGAGGAAGTTAAGGTTAAAGTTGACAGTTTTGAAAATGCCTTAGAACTTCTCCGGAAGCTGGGGTTCAGACCTGTTATGGATGTGAGGAAATTTAGGAAAATCTACAGATTGAAAGGTGCCATAGTGTGTATTGATGAAGTTGAAGGTGTTGGGAAGTTTGTTGAGATTGAAATTGAGTCTGGAAGTATCAGAGATAAAGAGACGATCTTTGATGTTGCTAAATTACTGGGTTACTCAAGGGAAGAGAGTATAACTCGGTCCTATCTTGAGATGATTTTACAGAAAAAATAGCGATAAGCGCTTTTCTGACGATCCAAAAGTCTTAAATACCCTACTTAGTGCAACTAATCTCATAACAGATGCCCTTGAAAGTTAGAGGCTTAAGCAAAAGCCTTATAAATCTAAAAGCCAAATAAGATGTTGCCAAAACGGTTGAAACCGTGGGTCCGGCAAGTGCCCTGACAAGGCGTAAGCCTGGTATGAGGGGAAGCCTTCCTACCCACGGTATATTGTGGGAGGACCGCAGGTAATGCGGTCTGATGTGGGCTTGCCAGCAGAGTAAACCGGCAGGCGAGGGACGTATTCACCCGCTTTATACTCCCCGCCAATTCTGGTTGATCCTGCCAGAGGCCGCTGCTATCCGGCTGGGACTAATCCATGCGAGTCTAGGGGCTTGTATCCCTTTGGGGATGCAAGCACCGGCGGACGGCTCAGTAACACGTGGACAACCTGCCCTCGGGTGGGGGATAACCCCGGGAAACTGGGGCTAATCCCCCATAGGGGATGGGTACTGGAATGTCCCATCTCCGAAAGCGCTTA
>JAPDIX010000010.1 GCA_029259345.1 Archaeoglobi archaeon | reverse complement strand
TCAGTGAGGGGATAGTAGTTTCAACCTACACAAAAGAAGATGCAGTAAAGCTGGAGCCGATTGTCACTAACACGATAAGCTTCGACGACGAAAGTGTTAGAATTTGGGCAAATGAAGTCATATCATGCGACGGAAATCCGATCGGAGAGGGGTATGCTGAAGTAAGGGTCGTTGAGGATGTTGTTAGAGTGTTGAAGTGAGACTGCTCTTTTCTCAATTTCAACTTCTGAACACGCTCTAACCCTTAAGCTCCTCAAGGAGTTTGCATGCCTGACACACTTCTCTCGGCGTGGGTTCGCCACACCTCTCACATCTACTCAGATCAATCTGTGGATACATGCTTTTAAGGCATGGAATCATCTTCTCAAAGCTGCTCATAACCGAGAACTTCCTGCCGGGATACTTGTTTTCAAACTCGTAGAGAAAATCCCTAACAACCGCCCTCACAGGAAACTCGCTGTAGGGGCACTCATCAAAGTCCATTGGGAGATTGTTGAGGAGGCCGTAAACCACCACCTCTTTTTCGTAAATGTACCGGAAAGGTTTTATCCTCATAACCAGTCCCTCCTGAACCCTCTGCGGTACGAGCCTTGCCATCCTCTCCATGTCAGCATTCAGGAAATTCATCAAAATCGTCTGAGTCTCATCATCAAGGTTGTGGCCGGTAGCAAGCTTTGTCGCACCCATCTCCCTTGCAGTCCTGTTGAGCAAATACTTCCTGAAAACTCCGCAGTAAGTGCACGGTTTCTTGTCACCCCTCTTCACCATCTCGTCAAGCGTCATCCCGAAGTTCTCTTTAAAAGACACTACTAAGTGCTCAATTCCAAGCTCATCCGCAATCTTTTTGGCGATTTTCACAGTAGGTGGACGATAGCCCGCTATACCCTCGTCAACTGTAATGGCAAAAAGCTCTATGTCTTTCCTTACAGAGTAAAGCTTGTTCATAACATAAGTCAAAATGACACTGTCCTTCCCCCCGCTAAGAGCAATGGCAATCTTGTCTCCCTTCTGAATCATGTTAAACTTCTTTACTGCGAGCTTTACTCTCCTCTCAAAATCCTCCACAAAGTGTCTCCTGCATAGATGTCTATTCGAGTGCCTCTGAAAGATTACCGCCCTTCTGTCACATCTCGAGCACTTTATCATCTTTCCCTCAGATTTGCCTTGCTGTAAATCGTCTCTGCCTCCTCAACACCTTCCAACTGCAAAACCTGCTGCCTTATTTCCTCAATCGGTTCTCTCGTTACAGCATGAACCATGAAGTAAATAGGATAGTTCCATTTCTCGCTCACAACCCTCTCTATGAGATGAGTTATCTGCGGGAAGTTTTCGAGCAGATTTAACGCTACCTTCTCTGGCTCGGTTGAGAGCTTTAAAACCGTCATGCCGTTCTCCTTAAATCCAACCTTCCTTTCCCTCAGCACCCCGCTGAAGTCCCTCCCAACACCTTTCTTCATCAGCTCTTTGATAATATCCACCACTTCTTCTTCAGAATAACAAAAACCGGCAAATGGTCTCTCTACAATTTCTAAGGATTCCAGACCCCTCACAAACTCCTTATCAAAGCCCAATTCCTCTACAGGCGGAATCTTTTTCGGTTCAAGTCCCCTCTCGCTCCATGAAACACCCTTGCTCAGATCATACTTCACATCCATCTTGTAAACTCTCTTTGTCGGGAGAACAACGTATTCCTCAACCCCACATTCTTCAGCAATCCTGCTGACTATTCCCTCAATCTCCTCCACATCTCGCCCTTTTACCGTAAACCATACATTGTAGTAGGCATCCCTCAAAAAGTTGTGCTTCACCCTGAACTCATCGTGGGCATTTACCTTCGCAGCAACATCGTCTACCCTCTCAGTTCTAAAACCAACAAGTGCAGCGCGCTTATAACCGGAAAAAGCCCGATAATTCAGATTGAGACCGTATCTTTTAACAAACCCTTCTTCCGCGTATTTTCTCACAAGTCTTATTACCTCCTCCTTCCCCCTGCCAAGGTTTTCAGCCAAGTCAACAAGGGGTGTCGTTGTCAGAGGGAGGTTATACTGCAATTCCATCAGCAACTCAGTATCAAGCTTCAAAACTGCATCCCTCCGTCTTCAGCACTTTTTCTGCCCGAAACGTAATCTTCAACGATCTCCTCAGCCAGCTTTCTGGCCTCATCAACCCTCCCATCTCTTACAAATTTGAGGAACTTCTCATCACTGCTGACTATGGAGTAAAGTTTCATTCTCAAGTTCACAGGGATTTTGCTGGCCTTCATATAGTTTTTAAGATAATCCATTGCATTCAAAAAGTAAATAAGCTCATCCTGTTCTTCAAGAGCTTTCTGGAAGATGTCTCTCACCTTTCTTGCCACAACACCACTCTTGCCCTCTGTCGTCACCGCGAATCTTATTCCATCTTTACCGCCTTCAAAAGGAACAACTACTTCCGTTATTTTTGCATCATTCGCAAGATTTACCATTGTTTTGTGTTTTGCTGCAGCCTCAATCACTCTACTGTTAAAATCCTTGGTGCCAATTGCGATAACAATCAAATTAAACTCAGAAGCAAGTTTATCAAAATCCATTTTTTCAATAGAGGTTCTAACCAGCTTAACCGCACCACTCTTGGAGAGTTCAACAAGTTCGTCTGAAAACTCGTGACTGAAGACTGTAACTTCTGCTCCAGCTTCTAGAAACTTCTTCGCCCTCAGAGTGCCTACTCCGCCCCCACCTATTACAGCCACCTTCTTTCCCTGAAACTCTATGTACAGCGGAATTCTCATTACACCTTCACAAGAACTGATGTGGTTTAAAGTATTTCCCCAGCGTATTCGCATCCAAACTCCTCAAGATTGTTGTCTGAAGTAAGCACCACAGCAGTTGCAGGACAGCCCATTCTTTCCCCAAGTATATGCGGTTTTCCCCCAGCCAACGAGGCAATGAGATTTGCAACTTCATTCAAACCCCCACTCTTCACCGAAAAAATTGAGGTGGCTATCCCTTCTCTGACAAGATTTGAAAGTTCTAAAACTTTTTTCACATCCAGAAGATCGTCCGACTTGAGATCTTCCCCGCCGCTATCCCTACCATAAAAGAAGATTTTGTCGCCTCTCTTAGGAGAGTTTCTAACCATCATATCCCTTAACCCAACTACAGTGCATACAAATCCACTTTGCCTAGATTCAAAAAACTCCTCATAACCCGAAAGGATTGTGCGAACGTTCAATTTTTTCCTGATCACTTTGGAGAGCTCTCTGAAAAATCTGCGAGTATAATCGAAACCGCATGTTGTCGAAAGTGTGACAAGCAGTGGGCTCACAAATCTACAATACGTTTCGACCGCTACCTGATTCGCCAGAACTTCTGCAACAAAGCCTAAATCCTTTTTTACATCCATCTCCAACTCTCCTACCCCACCGTATGAAATGTTCAAAACAGTTACAGACGTTAAGTTCCCTAAATCAACATTTACTGCATTCCTCTCCTCATAAACATCAATATTCTTTACAGGCAGCGAGGGTTTGAAATAAAAACCTATGTTTTCAAGCAGTGTGAGATAAATGGCAATTGAATTTCTGATTATCTCAGAGCGGGACATCAGAGTTCTCCTCGCAATATCATCCAACCTATCAACAGTTTTTTCGTCAAGTCTTATTGATACAAGCTTCATGCTGTTGTATTACAGTAGAATTACAAAAAAATTTCCCACCCCCTTCATTTCCTGTGGAAAATCTGAAACGGTATGAGAGCTGGTTATTGTGGTTAAGAAAACAGTATACAGGGTTGAGGAGAAGTGGGAATGGATACAGTTTCTGTAAGAGGGATGAGGAATTGAGGGTTTTGAAGTGTGGATTTATAATTCCCCGCCCCCTTTGTTTCTTGTG
>JAPDIX010000008.1 GCA_029259345.1 Archaeoglobi archaeon | reverse complement strand
GTGGCTGAACAATGAAATGTATCTATGAGGGTTATCCGGGAATTCGACCCGTGTAAATCGGAACTTTGCACCTGCCCCAAAAAATACTCCTTCAACCCATACACCGGCTGTGCCCACAAATGCCTCTACTGCTATGCAACCTACATTCCACGATTCTACCACCTCAGGGAGAAGAAAAATCTGTTCAGAAATCTTGAAAGAGATCTAAAGGTTCTCCCAGAAAATGCTCTAATTTCGATGTCCAACAGCTCAGATCCCTATCCGCCAGTTGAGAAGGAAAGGGAGATAACCAGAAACTGCCTTAAAATACTGAAGGACTATGATGTGCAACTCCTTATCGTAACCAAAAGCGATATCGTAGTCAGAGATTTGGATATCCTGTCTGAAATGAAGTGTGCGGTTAGTATCACAATTACTGGTCTTGACTTTCTTGAACCCAACGCACCTCCAACTGAGAGGAGGGTTAAAGCGATGAGAGAGGTCAAAGAATACGGTATCCCAACCATTTTACGTTTTGATCCGGTAGTTCCCGGTTTTAACAAATTAAACATAATTGAGGATTGTATGCCTGACCACGTTGTAACATCCACCCTCAAACTGAGGCCCGATTCTCTCGCAAGGGTCTCGAGTGTGATATCAAGGATAAAGAGCATCTATAAGCACGGAGAGAAGATTGGAGGGTACATATATCTTCCAAAAGAAAAAAGATTCAAGATTCTCAAAAGGATTGAAGATTACTGCAAAAATTTGGGCGTATCATGTGCCTTTTGCAGAGAAGGATTTGAGTTTAATGCAGCTTCATGTGACGGTAGCCATCTGATAACACAAATAACACGTTAAATAGGCTGGAAAATTTTTAAATATTTTTCCCGAAAAAGACTGATTCGGGAGGTGCAAAATTTGAGCCTTGCCAGACTGTTTCTTCATGAAAGGACAGTAGAGATATTGCTCAGAATTCTCGAAGCTGAGGATGCGAACGAGAAGATTTATCCTCTCCAGATATCGAATGATATAGGCTCCCCATACAGCTACATTTCCAAGGTTCTAAGCGAATTTGAGAAAAATTCCATTGTTGAGAGCAAGATTGAAGGGAGAACGAGAGTCGTATCATTAACCCCCTATGGCAAGAAAGTAGCTACGATGCTCCGTGATCTGAAGAAAGAGCTCGAAAAAGACTTCAACGCAAGAAGGAAGCTGGACATACTGAAAGACGTTGCTTATAACGGAAAGAGGGACTGGAGAGTGTTCCTTCCTGTAATTGCCGAACTTGAGATCCTGAAAAATTCGACTTACGACGAGGAGGTTGCAAAAGAAGCGGAGAATATGCTCCACGAGGTCGAAAAAATGATTGAGGAGGTAATATGAAAGTCATAGATAACGTGGAAAGCTACCGAGAGAAAATGGTCAAAACTTTGTGTGATCTTATCGAGATAAGGGCAATTCCTCCAGAATTTGGAGGCGATGGAGAGTTTAAGAAGGCAGAATATCTAATGAAGTATCTTGACGGGTTTGACTATGTCGAAAGATTCGATGTGAAGGACGAAAGGGTTAGCGCCGGGCTAAGGCCTAACATTGTCGCCAAAATTAATGGAGCGCTTGAAAGGACAATATGGATAATAGCTCATCTTGACGTGGTTCCGGAAGGTGATGAGAGGTTATGGAATACTCCTCCTTTTAAGGGAATTGTGAAAGATAATAGGGTTTATGGGAGAGGCAGTGAGGATAACGGACAGAGTATTGTCTCATCACTTTTTGCAGCAAAATCAATAATAAACAGTGGTTTAACACCGAAATACAGCTTAGGTGTTGTTTATGTTGCCGATGAGGAGGCTGGAAGCAACTACGGAATTAAGCACCTCATCAAACAGAACATTTTCAGTAAAGATGATATGTTTGTAATTCCCGATGTCGGAACTCCCAAAGGAGATATGATAGAAATTGCAGAGAAAAGCATACTCTGGTTAAAATTCAAAGTCTACGGTCAGCAAAGCCATGCGAGTCTTCCAACTGGCGTTAATGCAGCACGCAGAGCGATGGAGTTCATACTTGACCTTGACAAAAAACTACACCTGAAGTTTAATGCTGAAAACAAGCTGTTCGTTCCGCCACACTCAACCTTTGAACCGACAAAACGGGAGAAGAATGTAGATAACATAAACACGATTCCTGGACTCGATATCAGCTACATGGATTGTAGAGTTATCCCAGACTATGATCTGGACGAGGTTCTTGAGTATATCGAGGATATTAGGATTTTCCACGAAATGAAGGGGAACGGAGAGATAAAGGTGGAGGTTGTGCAAAAGGTATCTTCTCCTCCGACTCCAGAAACAGCAACAATTGTAACGAAGCTGAAGAAGACTATTGAGGTACTAAGGGAACTACCTGTATCTTTTTACGGAATAGGTGGAAACACCTGCGCTTCCTTTTTCAGAAAAAACGGATTCGTCGAAACTGCAGCATGGTGCACAGCAGACGGCGTTGCCCATCAAGCCAACGAGTACTGCGTAATAGACCACATGGTGGAGGATGCGAAAGTGTTCGCCGCTTTAGCATTCGATCCTGAATACTAACCAAAAGTTTTAAGTTAAAAATGAAAAATTATTATCATGGATATTGCTGGAGAAAATATAAAGGAGATTGACGGTTCAAGAATTGAAAGAATTTGGACAAAATACTACGATGAAGGTGTGCCAACAACAATTGACTACCCTGTAGTCCCCTCTTACACAATACTTGAAAATGCCGTAAAGAAGCATCCGAACAACACGAGCATAATTTTTTTCGGAAACCAGATTACCTACGGGCAGATTAACGATGCTTCAGACAAGGTCGCAGCTTTCCTCTTTGAGTCGGGGATTGAAAAGGGAGATAGAATAGTTGTGTCACTCCCCAACATGCCCCACTACGGAATGATTGGTGCAGGGATTTCCAAGGCTGGGGGAATCATAGTGCAATGCAACCCGATATACACCGAGAGGGAGATCAGGTATATTGTGGAGGACAGCGGAGCGAGGATGATGTTTTGCCTCGACATGATATACCCCAACGTAAGACCCATTCTGGAAGACGGTTTGCTCGAGAAAGTTATCCTGTGTAGTTTACAGGATTACATGGTCGGAGCAACCTCTCCCGACGTACCCGAGAAAAAAGAAGGTCTAATGATGTGGAAGGATGTAATGAACTACGAGAAAACAGAAAAGAGGGCAGAGATCAACCCCAAAGAAGATGTGGCTATGTTCCAGTATACCGGAGGAACTACAGGATTTCCAAAAGGTGTCATGCTGACCCACTACAATCTTGTAGTAAACGCCTATCAGTCGGCGATGTGGGACCCCAAGGCTTCTCCGAACGATGTTGGACTGGGAGTTCTACCAGTATTTCACGTATATGGTATGACGATGGCCAATGCCGCTGCGGTGATAGGCTCGAAAGGTGTCGCTATTCCTGATCCGAGAAACTGGGAATTTCTGATGGAGTGCATTCAGACATACAAGGTCACAACTTTTCCGGGAGTCCCGACGATGTTCATCGCAATACTGAACCATCCAAAGTTCCATGAATACGACCTCAGTTCGTTAAGGTGGTGCTCAAGTGGTGCTGCACCTCTGCCCATCGAGGTGAAGAAAAGGTGGGAAGAGATAACAGGTGTAAAGCTGAATGAAGGTTACGGACTGAGTGAAGCTTCTCCAGTTACGCACATAAACCCTACATACGGTTATTCAAAGGCGGGCAGCATCGGAGTGCCGGTAGCAGACACCATCGCCGTAATCGTTGACGATGAAGGGAACATACTCCCGCCTGGGGAGGTTGGAGAGCTTGTGATCAGAGGTCCGCAGGTCATGAAGGGATACTGGAATCGCAAGGAGGAGACTGAAAAAA
>JAPDIX010000039.1 GCA_029259345.1 Archaeoglobi archaeon | reverse complement strand
TCTTGCCGTCAACTTTCCCTCAACCGAGTCCTTATGAACTTTCAGAACTTCTGATAGGTTCTCCTTTTGTTCTTTAACCTCTGGCTTCTCCTTTACCTGTTCTTTCTCCTTTGGCTCTCTCTTAAGGACATGAAGTTGCTCGACCGGTATCTTGTTTCTCAAGGACTTCAGAATCTCCTTCTGTGTTAGATCCTCAACTTCTTTGCCCTCAGGTGCTCTTGCAACATAATCAATGTCTGCAACCTGCAGCAACTCCTTCAGAATCAAGTCTCCTCCTCTGTCGCCATCTAGAAATGCCGTTACAGTCTTCCTCTTGCTGAGATCTACAATTGTCTTCGGAATGTTCGTTCCTTCAACAGCGATAACGTTTTTAATGCCATGTTTGAGCAGATTGAGCACGTCAGCTCTACCTTCAACAACAATAATCGCATCGGACTCATCAACTGCTGGCCCTGCTGGAAGCTTGTCCTCACCATACTCTGTTATTTCGTCAGCCCTGATTGCCTGCCTCACTATATCCACTATTTTTTCAGATTCTATCTCCGGTTCTTCAAAGTGCTCTCTAAGGATGTTCATCGCCCTGTCAACGATTCTCCTTCTTTTGCTCGCCCTTACATCTTCTATTTTGATTGCTTTTATTTTTGCTGAACATGGCCCCACTCTCTCGATTGTCTCAAGCGCAGCAGCAAGTATTGCAGTCTCCACCTTGTCGAGACTCGACGGAACTCTTATTTCCCCGTAGCTCTTTCCTCCTTTGCTCTCGATTTTGACCTCTATCCTTCCTATTCTCCCTGTTTTCTGCAATTCTCTTAGGTCGAGATCTCCTCCGAGTAACCCCTCCGTTTGACCAAATATCGCCCCCACAACATCAGGACGTTCAACAACACCATCAGCTATAATTTCAGCATGAATTAAGTACTTTGTAGTGTCGTTAGCCTTCATGGTTATCATACCTCCCTCTATCTCGGATGACATCCAAATAAATTTCAATCTCGCCTTATAAATAGTTATTGCAGCTCAGGTTAAGAACTGCCAATAATTTTTTCAATCATTTTTATAATCTGCTTGCGAGTAAAGGGCTTTTTTAGAATAAAATCTGCACCAGCCTCTAAAATTTTCTCCCCCTTGGAACTCGCATAAGCTGTAATTGCAACGATCTTAGCATTTGGGTCTGTTTTTTTAATTTCGTAAGTGGCATCTATTCCATTCATTATTGGCATCATTATATCCATTAAAACGATGTTGGGCTTCTCTTTCTTATACAGCTCTACCGCTTCTCTACCATTTGAGGCTTCAATTATCTTGAAATCTTTTAACATAATTTTGAGGATCTCTCTCATCGCAACTTCGTCATCAACCACCATAACTTTTATCATTCTGACACCTTTCCTATACTAACTCTTGATTTTTAAAAACCTTAGCATTTTGCTGACACTTCCGTTAACTTTATTTTGTCTACCACACCGCGATTTTCAAATGAAAACTGTAGTGATTACCTCATACAGAGATGCAGGGTATATTGAAGAGAACTTAAAGAGGTTCTCGAAAGGCGATTTTGAGGTCGTAATTGCTGTGGATGATCCAGAAGATAAAATTTTGGAGATTATACAGGGTTATGGAGTTAAGGCAAGTATAAGCAAGGAGAGAAGGGGAAAGTGGAAAGCGTTGAATGACGCACTCAAACTTGTGAGTGGAGATCAGATAATATTCTTGGACTCTGATACCATTATTGACGACTTGAGTGGTTTAAATGGATGTGACGTCGTTGAAATCTTGAAGGAGGTAAAAGGAGACAATACAATCGAAAAGCTCGTGAATATAGACTTTTTGGTTATGAGCTTGGGTTCAAAAATCGCATCAAAATTCGGCTCCTGTCTTGGTATAAACGGTTCTGCTTTTGTAATTAAAAAAAGCGTTATTGAAAAGCTTGGCGGGTTTAGAAAGAGGATTAACGAGGATACCGACCTTGGAGTCAGGGTGGGATTAAACGGATACAGATTTGCAGTATGTGGCAGAGCCTACACTAGAGCACCAAAGAATTTCAAGGAGTGGTTCAAGCAGAGAGAGAGGTGGAGCATGGGAGGGGCTGAAATTCTTATAGAAAATTTTATACCAGTCCTTCTGCGACCAAAACTATGGATTCCTTACCTCGTCTTCTTCTATCCCGCAATCTTCGGATTTCTTGTATCTCTCCTACTCCCTGAGAGTTACCTTTTCAAAACTCTATACTTGATTTTACCATTTATCGCAATTCTCTCACCAAAACTTGCATCCCTCGCAATACTCGTGCTGTATGAAGTAGGGAACATAAAAAACATTCTCGCTGCATTTGTGTCTTTCTCAGCATGGTCAGGTCTGATCATCTTATTCTCCAGTAAAATGAACTACAAGATAGATTACAGACTTTTACCAGTATACTATTTTCTTTATTCTCCTCTATGGACGATAATATGTTTCATATCCTTTTTCAGAGTTTTAATCTATAAAATAATAGGAAAAGAAATTCGGATTAAAGGCTGGAAAGTTTGATTTCTACCTTCTCAAACCTTCTGTAGCCTCAGCCACCTCAACGATTCTCTTGGCAAGTGCTTTAGCTGCATTTATCGCTATTTCATCCTTTTTAACGCTCCTCCATCCTGCATCTCCTTGAATCACCCCTATTGAGAATACTCCAGTTGTGACTGGGTTTTCGGTAATCGAAACAGGTATCATTGCCTGGCCGAGTGCATAGACGAGCAAGCTCATCGCCACAAATTCAGCACCGCCATTTCTCAATCCTGATGTGATTACTGGAGCAAAAACTCTGTTTCTTAGCTTGTAGTTACTCATTCTTGCCATCCTGCTCCTGTCTATCAAATTCTTGACCAATCCGGGCACGTTACCGAAGTAAGTTGGGGCACCTATGATTATCGCATCCGCTTCCTGCATTTTCTCGAGAACTTTAAATACGTCATCCTTCTGGGCACATTCCCCCTTCAGACACGCATCGCATCCTTTGCACTCATTAATCTCGTAATCCTTCAGATTTAGAATTTCTGCCACGTGTCCGAGTTTTTTCACCTCTTCTACAATAGTCTCAAGAAGAAAGTACGTGTTCCTTTTATTTGGGCTCCCGTTTATTGCCAAAAGTTTCATAGAATTGGAAAAGTGCGAATAGTATTTAACGTTTTTTGTATCCAAAAGTAAATGTAGTATCCCACCTATGTGGAACCCTTACGACGGGTGAATGGTTGGGGTTGATAAATAAACCTTACCTTGGGTTGTACACCTCCTTCCTCTTTAGCATGTAATATATGCAGACCAGCATTTTCCTTGCTGTGGCTACAATAGCTATGTTGTGTCCTCTCCTCCTCTTTATTCTGAGATAGAAGGAGCGGAGATATTCGTCATGCCTTATTGCCACATTTGCACACTGAATGAGAATCCATCTGAGCATCCTTGATCCCTGCTTGGTTATATGGCCCTTGATTTCCTTGTTTCCTGACTGTTTTATTGAGGGACATAAGCCGGCATAGCTTATGAGTTTGAACTTGTTCGGGAAACGATTGATGTCTCCTATTTCAGCTTTGATTAGCAGGGCTGAGTAGTAGCTTATTCCCGGAATTGTTGTCAGAAGAATCGCATCATCATTTTGCTTGGCTTTCTCCTGGATTATCCTGTCTATTTTCTTTATTTCTTCGTTTATTTTGTCTATGATGGAGAGATTGATTTCCAGAAGTTCTCTGTCTGTTTCAGGGATGTCTGCTGACTCCAGAAACTCTCTTCCCTTCTTTGTGAAGGGATTTGGGTAATCAATTATCCCGTTCTTGGCAAGGATAGCATGCACTCTGTTCTTCAATCTGTTTCTGTCCTCAATTAGAGCTTTTCTTGTTCTTGTGAGATCTCTTAATTCTCTCACTTCCTTAGGCGGTACATACGATTCTGCTATAAGATTTGCTCTTAACA
>JAPDIX010000063.1 GCA_029259345.1 Archaeoglobi archaeon | reverse complement strand
ATATTCACCTCCGGCAAATTTCATGCTCTCTCATTTTTCTAACGAATCTTTCATGTTTCTCAAATACATTCTCAAAAGCATCTCCCAAGTATTCTTCAGATAGAAAACAACATGGTGTAAGTTTACAGTCCCAAGTAACAAATGTGCAGTATTTTACTATTCTACATGGAATTTTATGCTTTTTTGGTAAAAATACTTTTACTCCGGCTTTTTTACCAGCTTTTTTAACTTTTTTAAATAATTCTTTCTCTTCTTTTTCAGATATGTATTCTACAGTTTTATCAACTTTATATATATTAAATAACCTATGCAAAACAATCGCATCAACTCCAAGACTTGCCGCAACCTCAATAATCTCTGGAATTTCATCCAAATTTTCTGAGTAAATTGTTATGTCAAAATATGTCTTTATTTTTGTTTTACTTTCTTTTTTAGCCTCAATAAACCTCTGTATGTTTCTAAATCTTTTAGATAATGCTTCTTTCCTATATATTCCAAAAGCAATTTCATCTAATCCACTGTTTATCAATTTTTCAACTCTGTCTTTGTCTAATAGAGTCGCATTCGTTATTAAACTGGTTTTAATTCCCATTGATTTTGCAAATCTGATCATATCAAAGAGCTGGGGATGCAATAATGGCTCTCCCCAACCATGAAATGCAACTTCTTTGAATTTATTTAGGGGTAATTTTTTGAAGTTCTCAAAAGACATATATCCAATTTCTCTATCCAAATACCTTCGCATGCATATTTTGCAGCTTAGATTACAATCGTTAGTTAACTCGGCTTGTAATATAATCGGTCTCATAAGAGATACAAATAAAAAATAAATAGAATCTACTTCACTTTTTTAGCTATTCTAAATAAGGTATCTCTGAAATTAAAGCCCAACAATCCAGCAATTGTACATACTCCCAGTATCTGGCTAATGAGTACCGCTTTTGCTGCTGTTAAGGCTCCTGTAGCTGTAACAGATATAGGTGCGCACATCTTTAACACCAATTTCTCTTATTGTAATAGTTATTTATACTTTTCTGTTTAGTATTATTACAATAAATGACAAAAACAAATTTTCGATAACATTATATACACGATCAACAACAAATTTAATACAAGGTGTTAAGAATGAATGCAAGATTATGTATGACTATATGCGTTATGGCTTGTATCGCTTTGCTGGGCATTGCAACAGCAGAAAATGTAATCGATGAGATCGTAAACACTGCAATGAAAGAACTTCCATTTGAAAAAGGCAATCACAACATCTTGATTATGACAAATATCGGTTATGCTCAGGGCTCAGAAATGTACCTTGACGACTTTTTATCTAAGGTGTCTGAGCTTGAGTTATCAGTGAGTAAAAACGTCATTTTTGTGCATAACTCCTACAACAAGCCACTCTGGTTTGCCTTCTTTGATAAATCAACTGGAAACTGTATTTATATCGAAATCAAAAATGGAAAGATTATAAAACAGGCAAAAGAAAATATTGCCGCTAGTAATCTCCTATCAAATCCAGAGGATTGGGACGCAAAGATGAAATCCAAGGTGTTTAGTGGTAACGAATTTTCTGTAATGACAATAGCAAATGTGTGGGCTAAGGGAATGCCATGGGAGTTACAGAAGTCGGCTGAGTTCCACAATCATATATGTCCTGGTTTAACTGCCGGCTATCTAATTGCTCAATACCTTAAGAAAGAACTGCCACTTGAAAGTGGTGAAGAATATCAAATTTTAGCCGTTCCGCCTTGGTGTAAGGATGACGCTCTACAGGTGATATTTGATTCCACAGTTGGAAAAAGAAAAATGGTAGTAAAAACGGTTGAAAAGCCAATACCAAGCGATTTAGCGGGGATTTATATAAAATGGAATAAAAAAGAAGGGAAGGGAAATGGAGTTGTACTAACTTTTGACTGGGGTAAAGCCTGCAAAGATGCTGGAATAAACCGCTCAGACTTCAAAGACTTCAAAAGCTACAAGTGGTGGTATGCGAGACTCAAACTCGATTTATGGATGATGGACTACTTAAACAAGCCAGAATACTTCATTTCAAAGGTGAAAGAGTTCAAAATTGATAGTAATACGCTTAACAAGCTTAAAACTGCTGGAGTTAATCCACTAATCGAGCTTGGAGTTATTGTAGAGAAGCCAAAAGTAGAAGAAAAAAAGTCCCCACTCCCATTTGAAGCTAGTGTAATTGGGTTGGTCGTAGCAGCAGTCATTTTCAGTATACTAAAACGAAAAAGTTGACCATCCTAATTTTTTATTTCTTAAGTAAACATTCAAAAAATTTTTGAAGCTTAAAAGTTTGCTCGGAGGAAAAAGAATAGAATTTTTATGAATAAGAAATTGTTAAACATAGTTTATTGGAGTTTTAGCAAAAGAAAAAAATATAATCTATTTTTAGATTCAACATAGATCTTATGTTGGAAGTTGGTTTAGAAGTTCTTCAATTTCTCCTACCTCAGGAAGTGGGTGAGGACGATAGCCCCCCTGTCATGACCGTCAAGCCCCATTTTCCCTATGAGAACCTTTATCCTCCTCTCCGGCATCCTCCCCCCCTTACTTAAAGGGATTCTCCAGCACGCCGAAGGGATCATAGCTGTAGCCGTAAGCCTCCCTTATAACCCCCATTATCTCCCCAACGGTTGCGTAAGCCTTGCATGCCTCTATTATGGCGGGGATGAGGTTTTCATTTCTCTTCTCGGCTACCTCGCGAAGATGAGCCATCGCCCTCTTCAGCCTCTCCTTATCCCTCTTCTCCCTGAGCTCCCTGAGGTTCCTCATATGCTCCTCAACTTTCTCCGGATCTATCTTCATTATGGGGATGCCCTCCTCCTCATCCTCCTCAACCTTATATGCGTTCCTCCCAACGATTATCCTCTCCCCGGACTCAACTTCCTTCTGATACTGAATAGCCATCTTCCTCGTCTGCTCCTCCATCCAGCCCGTCCTCACCGCTTCGTATCCGCCCCCTATCCTGTCTATTTCCTCTATTATTTTCTGCATCTCTTCCTCAAGTTTGTTGGTGAGCCACTCAACATAGTAGGAGCCGCCCAGGGGATCGGCTACATTCGCAACTCCCGTCTCGTAGGCGAGGATCTCCTGCGTCCTCAGGGCTATGCGATGGGACTGCTCCGTGGGAAGACATATGGGCTCATCGTAGCATACGCAGTGGAGGGACTGGGCTCCCCCGAGAATAGCCACCATAGCCTGATAGGCTATCCTGATTATATTGTTGAGGGGCTGTTGCCTTACCTGGGCGCTCCCGGCTGTGTTGCAGTGGAACTTCATCTTCAGAGAGCGGGGATCCTTCGCCCCGTATCTCTCCTTCATTGACCTCGCCCACAGCCTCCGGGCAGCCCTGAGCTTCGCTATCTCCTCAAAGAAATCTATATGGGCGCTTATCGTGAAGGATATCTTCGGGGCGACCTCATCTATATGGAGACCCCTCCTTAAAGCCTCCTCTATATACGAGAAGGCGAAGGAGAAGCCGAACGCTATCTCCTGCGCAGCCGTTATCCCCGTCTCGCGGAGGTCATAGGTATCAAGGCAAAGGGGATACCAATAGGGCATGTGCCTCACGGCGAACTCAAGGGTATCAACAGCGAGCTTGAAGCCCACATCAAGGGGAGGATTGAAGGGAACCTGCCCCACGCAAAAGCTGTGGAGGATATCCATGAGGATCGTTCCGCGAAGCTTGGATATATCATAACCCCTGTTCTGGGCGAGGGCTACATACTGGGTGAACATAAAGGGGAAGATGGTGCTGAAAGTTATGCTTATCTTATCAAGGTCTATGCCATCCATCAGGATCTCCATATCGCGGAGGCTTGTTGAAGGAACCCCCTGCACCCCGACATCCCCCGCGGCGAAGGGATGATCCGAGTCTATTCCGAGCTGATAGGGCTGATCCGGTATGACATTAAGACCGCTCTCCCCGTGATCTATGAGATATTTCAGGCGGATGTTGGACTCTGCAAAAGAGCCAGATTTTGTCAAAAAAACATTCGAGAATATAGGAATAAACTTTGTAGCGGTAGACGCCAAACAGAGATTCTACAATAGGCTGAGGGGAGTTACTGATCCAGAACTTAAAAGAAAAATTATCGGAGAAGAATTCATAAGAGTATTTGAAGAAATAGCCAAGAAAGTGG
>JAPDIX010000062.1 GCA_029259345.1 Archaeoglobi archaeon | reverse complement strand
ACCAGAAGATGCCTTCTGGAGCAGGTTGCCGGTAGAGGTAAGGTTAGGTGTTGCATTCAAGCTTTTTGATGAGGTGTTGGAGAATAAGAGGTAGGGTTTATAAGGTCAAAAATTTCAGGACTACACAAGTTAACTGATTCAAGCAAAGCTTTATAGCGTTTTAATGCAAAAAATTATATATGAGGCATCCAGCAGTAGCCGGAAGTTTTTACCCGTCAAACAGGCAGTCGCTTATCGCAATGCTCAGAGAGTACACGACACCAATGAAAGATGATACTGTTGTGGCATGTATTTCCCCCCATGCAGGTTACGTTTACTCCGGCAGAACTGCGGGTAAAGTTCACTCTCTCCTCCCAGATGTTGAAACTTTCGTCATCGTCGGCCCCAACCATACGGGCTATGGCTTACCTGTTGCCGTCTCCACTGATATCTGGCTCACCCCTCTCAGCGAGGTAGAGGTTGATCAAAAGTTCGTCGAAGCGATGCCAAGGATGATTGTTGAAGTTGACGAAACCGCCCACAGGTATGAGCATTCCTTGGAGGTTCAGGTTCCCTTTCTGCAGTATCTCCACGAGGAATTCAGGATTGTGCCAATATGTCTTGGATTGCAGGATGAGGAGACTGCGAGAGAGGTCGCAGAGGAAATTATTGAAGCTGAAGAGATGACTGGAAGGAGGATTGTGGTTGTGGCTTCTTCAGACATGCACCACTATCTTCCCGACGAGGAATGCAGGAGGCTGGATGAGAAGGTTATAGACAGCATCCTTTCGATGGATGTAAAGAAGTACTATGAAACAATATACAGACTACAGTCAAGTGTTTGCGGTTATGGGTGTATTGCCGTTGCGATGAACTATGCGTGGGAAAAAGGGGCAAGAGCTGAGCTTGTTGATTATTCAACGAGCGGGGACGTTGCGGACAGAAGTGCTGTTGTAGGCTATGCAGGGATAGTTTTCAGAGTCTGAGATAATGCGGAAATGAGCAAAAAGACTTAAAATACTTAATTATGTATTACTTTTATGAGCGATGCTAAACAGCTTGTTCTTGAGGCCATGAAAAAGGCTGGAAAACCTGTCAGACCGGGTGATATTGCCAAAGAGACCGGTTTGGACAGCAAGGAAGTGTCAAAGATCATAAAAGAACTCAGAAATGAGGGTCTCGTCCACTCACCCAAAAGATGCTGCTACGCGATTAAAGAGTGAGGTGGTAAAATGAGCTCTGAAGATAACTTGAGAAAAGCTTACGCCGGAGAAAGCCAAGCGATGGTAAGATACAAGATATACGCCGAGATTGCGAGGAAAAAAGGTATGGAGGGAGTTGCGAGAGTTTTTGAAGCCGCATCCTTTTCAGAATTTGTCCACGCAAAAAACCATCTCAAAGTCCTTGAAGATGTAAACGATATCAGCAAAAATCTTGAAACTGCTCATGCTGGTGAAACCTATGAGATTACTGAAATGTATCCGAAGTTTTACGAAGAAGCAGAGAAAGAAGGAAACAAAAGGGCAATGAGCACCATCAGATGGGCTCTTGAAACTGAGAAAGTTCACGCTGAAATCTTCAAAAAGATTCTGGATAGCGGGAAAGATTACGATGGGAAGATTTACATCTGCCCAGTTTGCGGTTATGCAATGGAGGGCGAGGCACCTGACAGATGTCCGCTCTGCAACACTCCAAAAGACAGATTCGTTGAATTTTGACTTCAACCTTCAACCAATAATCTTTAATAATTTTTTAATGTTGCTCATTTCATGAAGAACCTCTACTTTGAAGATATTGAGGTTGGGACAAAAATAGAGAGTGCTGCCAGAACTGTTACCGAAACGGACATCGTTATGTTTGCAGCGTTGAGCGGGGACTGGAATCCAATACACACAGACGCCGAGTTTGCCAAGAACACTATTTTCGGTCAGAGGATTGCTCATGGATTGCTCACTCTCTCCATTGTTGCGGGGCTGCTCGTAAGACTCGGTTTAACTGAGAGAACGATTGTCGCATTCTACGGCATTGACAAACTGCGTTTTACAAACCCTGTATTTATCGGAGATACGATAAAAGCCGTTCTGGAGGTTGTTAGCAAGGAGGACAAGGAAGGAAAGCCATATGGAGTTGTGGTTTACGATATAAAAGGTGTAAAACAAACCGGAGAGGTTGTAATAACCTACACATCCAGAGTTGCAGTACTAAAAAGAAATCCCTGAACCTTCCAAGCTCAACAGCTTTTCTTTTATTTTTAACGAGACTTTAGGGTTGAGCACTGATGTCGTGTATCCTCCAAGACCGTTCTTTGCTACAACGCGGTGGCATGGTATGATTACTGGCACAGGATTCCTCTTAACAGCCTGTCCTACGGCTCTCGGCGAGGTTTTCAGCTTCTGTGCAATATCCGAGTACATTGCGGTTTTACCGTAAGGTATCTTCGACACCTCCTCAAGCACTCTCCTGGCAAAGGGAGAAACGTTTAACTTGACAGGTATATCGAATTCCACCTTTTTACCGCTAAAATAGTCTTCAAGCTGCTCTTTAAACTGGATATATTCGGTTTTAAAAGCAGGAATTTCAGAGAAGAACGATCTGACAGCAAATCCATCTTCAAACACAACGTTAAAGTAAAGATTTTCCCAAGGAATGGATAACATTAAAAATCCCTTCCAGAAATTTCTTGAATCCTCTTTATCCCATCAATTTCCTTTATTATCTCTGCAACCGATTTCGGTACGTACTTTTCCCAATCCTCACCCTCAAGCATTTTCTTCCTTATCTCTGTCCCATGATACTCATTTCTGTTGTACATTTTTGTGTGCATAACCTTAAATCCTACCTCTTTGAAAAGTCTGTAAACAAGAGGATTGTTGGTATAGACAATATCAAAAGGTGGAACCATTGAACAAACATGTGAAACCCACAAACTATTCCTGTAGATGTCTTCAAGCGGGATGATGTAAACTTTCGTATCTACCTTGAGCTCCTCTTTTATTTCATCCACAGCCCTTGATATCATTAAAACCCTTTCACCGGCTGTAAAGGGATTTTCAAGGGAGTGACTCTCCTGAGCGCTACCTATCCCAATTACAAGCTCATCTACCTGCGTTATGATATTTCTAACAACCTCATGATGCCCCAAGTGGTAAGGCTGGAATCTGCCTACAAAGAATGCTCTCATCTCGGTCTCCTGACGGCTCTTTTGATATCATCCTTCAGCTTTCTTCCACTCTTTTTCTCCCACTCTTCTATCGGTATACCGTATTTTTCGTGAATGGCATCTCTGTATTTCTCTGGGATTACGTTAAAGGAGCAGAAAGGTATTATCCTGCCATCAGGAGTGCCGTAGTGAATTTCACACCTTTCAACCCTCGATATATCGTAATTGTAAAGGTCTTGGAAATGCATCATTCCGATAAAGAGTGATTTCAAATGGAACTGACCGAGGGTCGTGTAGTCGTGCTTAACGAGAACGTCAAACAAAATCTTTGAAACGTTGAAGCCTTTGGGAGCCTTTGAGCCATCAATGAATTTCCTGAGGTCAACAACATTCTTTAAAGCCTTCACCGTCTTAATTCTGCTGTTGATTATTTCCTCTGCCTTTTTGTTCAGAAATTCGAAAAGTCCTTCTACATCAACGAATCTGGTTATCGGGATCAACTTTCTGTTATCTTTGAAAATGTAGGTAGCCATACCGCAAGCGAAGTGGGTTGTAAGCTCGTATTGTGGATTCCCAGTTAGAGCCTCTATGAACCTTGAAATTGGTACAACGCTCGGAACAGGATAGAAATCCTCCCTACCAATCTCACCATCGGTCTGCTCCTCTATAGCCTTTATGCAGTCGGGAATTGTGATGCGAAACCGCTCTCTCTCTTTTTTCGGCATGCTTCCGACAAGGCTTACAGGCTGGAAGTTCACACCCCTGATTATATCTATATTCTCAGCAGCGAAGCGAATTATATCCCCAAGCTGGTGGTCGTTGACGCTCTTTATGACTGTCGGAACGAGGACTATACCGAGCTGAGCTCTTCTACAGTTCTCAAGAATTTTTGGAATTTCATGATGGTTCTTTGGGTTAGTTCTCTCATCTACACCGTCGAAAGATAAATATACTGTATTTACTCCGGCAACTCTCACTTTAAGGGCAAAATCCTCCTCTTCTGCAAGCCTTATCCCGTTTGTGTTGAGTTGAATATGATCGTAACCCTCCTCCTTTATCACCCGTATGATCTCCACAAGATCATCTCTCAGCGTCGGCTCACCACCTGTGAGCTGGACAG
>JAPDIX010000021.1 GCA_029259345.1 Archaeoglobi archaeon | reverse complement strand
TCAATTGCATCCCTGACCTTCAGTCCAGCAGCGGCGTAAATCTTAATCCCGGCTGCTCTCAACACATTTATGGCGTTGGGTCCAACGTTTCCTGTCAACACCACATCAACTTTTTTGTCAACAAGCGTTTGCGATGCAGCTATCCCTGCACCACTCGCCTGCGAGGCTGCTCTGTTCTCAACAACCTCCACATTTTTTACTTCACCATCGTAGTCCACAATTGTAAACGTGGCGGTTCTGCCGAATTGCGGTGTTATGATGTCGTCAATCCCTCCTTTCAAAGTTGTTGCTGCGATTCTCATAACACTACTTCGCCTCACAGCATATAACTTTTCGGATTACCTAAAATTTAATGAGTGCAGCCCATTGCCTCATCAGCCTCAACCAGTTTTCCCGCCTTGAACTGCTCGATGGCGTCCCTTACTCTCCCTCTGGCGCCCATGTAAACCTTTATACCGAAGCTCTTGAACATGGCTATTGCTCTCGCCCCCATTCCGCTGCAGATAACCACTTCTGCACCGGCAGATTTTATGAGTTCTGGAGGATAGCCCACTCCACCAAAATGCTCGCTTGTGTTTCTCACAACTTTGACTTCTCCTGTCTCCATGTCGTAAATTGTAAATGTTTCAGCTTTTCCGAAGTGCTCGCAAACGTAGTCGTCCAACCCTCCTCTATAACTCGGTACACATACCTTCATGTTTACCCCACTTCCTCAAGATTTTTAGGTTTTTCTAAAAATTGGGTTCGTTGTATTTCTCGGAAAACGAACCATTCTTCCTGCTTGTTTGAGTTCTGGAATGTTGCAATTTTCCTCGCAATATTTCTTCAGCTGGTAGATCCTTCTTGACGTTACCTTTTGTGTGTTGGTTATAAAATATAATTTTGATTAAAAAAACACAGCAAGTTAATAGAGGAAAACTTTAAAATGCAAAAGATAAAAATGAATCAGATGAAAAAGATTCTTTTCATCTGCATCCACAACACAGCGAGGAGTGTTATGGCTGAGGCATTGTTTAACTCAATGGCAAAGGAATGGGGGGCTGAGAGTGCTGGAATGGAGGAATCTGATAGAGTTGATACAGTAGTAAAGCGATTGCTGGCTGAGAAAGGTTTGAGGGCGAAGGAGGAGCCGAGAACTATTGATGAAGTAAATCTGGATGAATTCGATTTAGTGTAACTGTGTGCGAGGAGAGTAATTGCATAGTGTTACCGGTAAGTAAAGATGTGGAGAGGTGGCATATTGAGAATCCAGTTGGTAAGGATGGGAAGGTTTACAGAAAGGTTCTTGCAAGGTTGCTTGTGAAGAAGCTTGAAAAAAAGCTAATCAGGGTTTCACATAGGCGTAACCATCCATCTGAAGTTCTACAAGCTTCGTTATGCCCGCTGGAACAACCTCGCAGAATTCAAAAAGATCTTCTTTGTTAATTTTGTGAATTTTCATTGCGTTGTTGCAGACGTTGAATTTTGGTGCAGTCTCATTGCTCTGCAGGTACAACCTATTAGCATGCAGCAAATTCTTGTAAGCATAAAATACCTTCTCCCTACCTAAATGAAGTGGATCAAAGATGCACATTTTCATTTCTTCCTGCTTATATAACTGGAGTTCCTATAATTGTAAAGAACAAGGGGGTGATGCGGGAGTGAGAAAAATACTGATAGGATTGCTGGTTCTGGTGGTTGTAGGAGTTGCATCGGCAGCTGCCGTAGGACTCCAGCAACCTGGATTACCAAAGCTGGAAATAGACGAGGATAACTTCGAGGAAGTGAAGGAAAGGATTCTCAGCGAAATTGAGATGAAAATAAACGAACTCCAAACGCTGAAGGAGAAGGTTGAGAGTGCAAACTCAGCAGACGAACTGAAGAGCGTTAAGGAAAGAGCAAGCGTTTGACAGAGCTAAGGAGATGTCATTGAGGCAGATTGAGAGAGCCATTGAGAGGCTTGAGAAGAACAATAACACCGATGCAGTCAGCAAGCTCGAATCCCTGAAGGAAGAAGTTAACCAAGCAACAAGCATGGAGGAATTGAGAGAGATCATGAAAGAGCTCAGAGGAACTTTAGAGGATACGGGAGCCCTTCCACATATGCCACCTGGGGGTTTGTAGACTTAATGATAATGTTTAATTTTATTTTACTTTTTGAGTGTTGAAATGATAGCAACTTTTACCACCTGTCTTTATTTTCTTTCTTGGCTTGTATTTGTCTAATAATTCCGGCTATTAAATTTATTCTCGGAACTCTTTTCATGTAATCTCTGTATGCATTACCAAACTTTTCCATGTTTCTCTTTTCTTCTTCTATCATGGCAAGAGACACTATAACAATTAAGATTGCACCAACAGTCAAGCTGATCCAGTGTTGTGAAATAACGATAAGCGCAAAAATTATCAATATATGCCCCAAGAATTCAGGATGGCGAACAAAAGCATACATGCCACTTTCGACAAGAGCTTCTCTGCCAGTACCTTCTATGCGCCCCCTCTTTCTTGATTTGCTTGACCACAACAAAAAAGTAATTCCTAATGCTAAGATTATCCATCCGGCGTAAAATAAACTCGCTAAATTAGCAGAATTGTAAAGAAAAATGGTCGATATTATCAAAACTCCATACAATCCGGCATATGCTATGTGACCAAGTAAGTGACCAGTACTTTTCTTATGCATAATTTTCATCCTCTGATTTTTAATTTTGTGGGCCTGGGCATTCACTTAACATTCTGAGCATATATAAAATTTCGCCTTGTGATTTGGGCAAATGTGAGTAAGCCCACTCAGAGTGCCAAGATGTGTCCAAAAATTCTTGATGTTCCTACCTCCAGGGACAGGTCTGCCCAGAGGGACTCAATGGACTTGAGATATACATCTGTATTTCTTCGAAATTAAATATCACGGGACTTGCAATTAGAGTGTGAGGTTAAAACTGATACTCGTAGGCTTAGCAGCTTTTAGGGCTATAAGCACTGTAATGATGTGGATTAAAACCTCACTCGGAATCTTCTCCAGCCACCTCCACAGTAGGCTGTATATATTGTAAAGAATAGCTACAGATCCCGAATACACGAGAAAGGCAAGACTGAACAGCATAAGCCCTCTAACTCCCTCAAAGCTCACTTCATCAAACAGAACTCCTGAAGCAAACAGCAGGAAGGTTACAAATCTGAGAAAGTAGGCAATTCCGAGAAAGAGAAGGGTGTTTGAGAAAAAGTGGAATCCCCTATAGTCAGTGAGCTGTAAATCTCTCTCAGTTTGTAGTATATGATGAAGCGGAGCACGAAGATTACCGAGAAGTAAATGGCCTCAAACGCGATGAACTCTGGCGGTGGCAATGGCTTGGGTGGAGGCATAGTGCCAGTTATGTTGGATGTTTATAAGTGAAATGGATTAAAGATGCACATTTTCCTTGTAATCTCTCCAAAGTAGATCTCAATCTTCAAGCAACCCTAATCCCAAAATACCAATCTTCTCCAACATTGGACTATACCCTAATCTCCCACTATATAAAACTATAGCTTCTGCGATACTGTTATATAATTCGAACAGAAGATTTTGAGGGGGTGAAAGAATGCACCATTCCCACCATCTTGAAATTTATGAGAAATTGAGAGAGAAGCTGGATAAAGCACCAGTTGGTCTGCCAAAGACTGTCAGCGGAGTTGAAAAAGAAATTTTGAGCGTTCTTTTTGATGAGGAAGAGGCCAATATAGCTCTGCACATGCCCTTCGTAAGGTTCACTGCAGAGATGCTTGCCGAAAAAACTGGAAAGAGTTTGGATTACATCGAGAAAATTCTGAACGAGATGACAAAGAAAGGGACGGTTTGGAGAGGAGAGAAAGAGGGGAAGGTTTACTACAGGCTTTTCCCCGTCATTGTGGGATTTGCCGAAACTCCCTTCTGGCCGGGACCGGGAAAAGACCCGAGACAGGAGAAACTTGCTCCACTGTGGGCAAAATACCGCAAAGAGGGATTTCTGGATGAGCTCGGAGACAGAAAAAAGCCGATAATGAGGGCACTGCCTGAGAGGGACACGATATCCGAGAAGTCTGAGATTTTGCCGTTTGAGGACGCGGTAAAGCTGGTTAAGGATAGGGATTACATAGCTGTGGCTTACTGCCCGTGCAGGGTTATTGCAAGGCTTGTTGGTGAGGGGTGTAGACATTCACTAGAGAACTGCATCCATATGGGCTCTGTAGGCAAGTACATGGTCGAACACGGAATGGCTAGGAGGATTACTGCCGACGAGGCCATTGAAATTCTTCGGAAGTCGAACAGGGAAGGGCTCGTCCACCTCACAGAAAGGTCAAAACACGTGACAACCATATGTAATTGCTGTGATGATTGCTGCATTTTCTTCAAAGCGGTTCATGAGGCAAAGCATCCCAACACAATAGCCCACTCAAGCTACTTTGCGAGCGTAGACCATTC
>JAPDIX010000016.1 GCA_029259345.1 Archaeoglobi archaeon | reverse complement strand
ACTTTCCTGTAAGTTTCGGTTGAAAGCAGGTGGAATATAGGTATCAGCTCTACCACGTCATTGATCAGCTTTGCTCTCTTGACCATCTATTTACTCTTAACCTCGCATCAATTATATTTTTCTGTCTCTGATTTTATCTAAACCAATCAATCGTGAGTATTTCTTTGCTAATTTGACTATATCGCCAATAACAATCAGTGCAGGACTATTAAAGTCAAATTCGATCTCTTTCAAGCTTTTAATAGTTGAGAAAGTAACTCTTTGGTCATCAAAACTTCCTCTCTCTATCACAGCAACTTCTGTTTCTGGATTTATGCCTGAATTAATTAAATTTAGGGCAACCTCCTTTGCCGTACACCCACCCATCAGAACAATCTTGGTTCCAGACTCTACCAAATCGTTCAATCTAACAGTATCTCTGCCACTGACAACCACAAACCCAAACCCAGCTTCGGGATGTGTTAAAGGGATGTTGGAGCTAACAGGAGCAGCGTTTACAGAACTAACACCGGGGACGACTTCAAAAGGTATGTTGTTATTAAAAAGGAACTCCATTTCTTCAGCAAGTCTTCCGAAAACTCCCGGATCGCCACCCTTTAGTCTCACAACTATCTTCCCCTCTGTAGCGTATTTTTTCATCAGCCTGTTGATTTCTCGCTGCCTATCCCCCCCCCTCTCCCCCCTCTCCTTTCCTACATATATTACCTCTTTATCCTTCAAACTCCTTAAAAATTCTTCAATCTCTTCTCCAACCAAGCGATCGTAAAGAATTACATCAGCTTCTTTCAAGATTCTGTAAGCCTTGAGGGTGAGCAATTCAAAGTTTCCCGGTCCAGCACCAACTATGTAAACCTTTCCACTCACGAACCTAAATTTGCAGAAGGTTAAAAAACTTCTCGACAGACTATTAATCAGTATCTTTATTTTAGGCTCTCCTCAAAGTTCTCAGAGCGGTAAAATTCGAAATTCTTATATATTGTTCTAAAAGACGAAGACTTGGATTTATAGGAGGTGAAGTAATGTCAGAAACTCCTTTGCTTGATGAATTAGAGAAAGGGCCTTGGCCAAGTTTTGTAAAAGAAATCAAGAAGACTGCAGAACTCATAGAAAAAGCTGCCGCTGAAGGAAAGGATGTAAAAATGCCGAAAGGTGCGAGAGGTATGCTAAAACAGCTTGAGATTTCATACAAGGACAAGAAGACCCACTGGAAGCATGGTGGTATTGTCTCGGTTGTGGGATACGGTGGTGGAGTCATCGGAAGGTATTCAGACCTTGGAGAGCAAATTCCAGAGGTGGAGCACTTCCACACAATGCGTATCAACATGCCAAGCGGGTGGTTCTACTCAACCAAGGCACTCAGAGGGCTGTGTGATGTGTGGGAGAAGTGGGGAAGCGGTCTGACAAACTTCCACGGTTCAACTGGAGACATAATATTCCTCGGAACAAGGAGTGAATATCTGCAGCCGTGCTTCGAGGATCTTGGCAAGCTTGAAATCCCCTTCGACATCGGAGGGAGCGGTTCCGATCTGAGAACTCCTTCAGCATGCATGGGTCCCGCTCTGTGTGAATTCGCCTGCTACGACACCCTTGAACTCTGCTATGATCTGACAATGACTTACCAGGATGAGCTTCACAGGCCAATGTGGCCATACAAGTTCAAATTCAAGTGTGCTGGCTGTCCAAACGACTGTGTAGCTGCCAAGGCAAGAGCGGACTTTGCAATTATCGGAACGTGGAAGGATGAAATCAAGATTGACCAGGAGGCTGTGAGGGAATACGCAAAGTGGATGGACATTGAGAATGAGGTTGTGAAGCTATGTCCCACCGGAGCAATCAAGTGGGATGGTAAGGAGCTTACGATCGACAACAAGAACTGTGTGAGATGTATGCACTGTATAAACAAGATGCCCAAAGCCCTGAAGCCGGGTGACGAGAGAGGTGCAACAATTCTCATTGGTGCTAAGGCTCCGTTCGTTGAGGGTGCAACAATCGGATGGGTTGCGGTACCATTCATTGAGGTAAAGAAGCCGTATAATGAAATAAAGGAGATGGTTGAGGCAATCTGGGACTGGTGGGATGAAGAGGGCAAGTTCAGAGAGAGAGTCGGAGAGCTGATCTGGAGAAAGGGAATGAGAGAGTTCCTCAAGGTCATCGGCAGAGAGGCAGATGTCAGAATGGTGAAGGCTCCGAGAAACAACCCGTTCATGTTCTTCGAGAAGGAGGAGTTGAACCCATCGCCATATATTGAAGAGTTGAAGAAGAGGGGGTTGTGGTAATGGTATTTGAGGGTATTAAGACGGATTTCGGACCTCCATATTTTAGAGACTTGCTCCATCCAGTAATAGCAAAGAATTACAGAAAGTGGAAGTATCATGAAGTAGTAAGGCCAGGGGTTATCAAGAGAGTTGCCGAGAGCGGAGATGTTATTTATGTTGTAAAATTCGGAACACCAAGGCTTATTAGCATATATACCGTAAGGGAGCTTTGTGACATTGCAGACAAGTACTCTGACGGCTATCTGAGGTGGACGAGCAGAAACAATGTTGAGTTCTTCGTTACGGACGAGAGCAAGATAGATGACCTGATAAACGAGGTGCAGGAGAAGGTTGGTTTTCCATGCGGTGGTACATGGGATGCCAGCAAGGGTGAATACGGTCTTTCAAACATTGTCCACACCCAGGGCTGGGTTCACTGCCACACACCGGCCATTGACGCGTCAGGTATAGTTAAGTCAATCATGGATGAGCTCTACGACTACTTCACGAACCATAAACTACCTGCACTGTGCAGAATTAGCCTTGCATGCTGTGCAAACATGTGTGGTGCTGTGCACGCTTCAGACATCTCGATTGTTGGTATTCACAGAACCCCACCGCTCGTTGACGATGATGCAGTAAGAAGAACCTGTGAGATTCCGTCAACTGTGGCAGCATGCCCAACAGGAGCTCTTAAGCCAGACATGAAGAACAAGACGATTAAGGTTGACGTCGAGAAGTGCATGTACTGTGGAAACTGTTACACAATGTGCCCCGGAATGCCTCTGTTTGACCCAGAAAACGATGGAGCTGCAATCCTTGTTGGAGGTAAAGTTTCAGATGCTCGCCGTGTACCAGAGCTTTCAAAGGTTGTAGTGCCGTGGGTTCCAAACGAGCCACCAAGATGGCCAACACTCGTCAAGTACATCAAACGGATTCTTGAGACGTGGGCGGCTAATGCCAACAAACACGAAAGGCTGATTGAGTGGGTTGACAGAATCGGCTGGGAGAGATTCTTCGAACTTACGGGTCTCGAATTCACCCAGCACCTGATAGACGACTACAGAATCACACCTTACTTCTACAGCGAGTTCAGAGCGACAACCCAGTTCAGGTGGTAAGCTTATATACAGACTTATCAAATTTTTTTTAAGGTG
This sequence comes from Archaeoglobi archaeon, assembly GCA_029259345.1. Taxonomy (GTDB): domain Archaea; phylum Halobacteriota; class Archaeoglobi; order Archaeoglobales; family Archaeoglobaceae; genus Archaeoglobus. Next base: position 1,123 of record JAPDIX010000016.1, on the reverse strand, counting down.
ACCTAAAATGGCGGACTATACTGAGGAGGACAAGCAAAAAGTTCTGGGGCAACTCGGTAAGAAAACTTGGAAGATTCCTGAATTGGCAAAAATACTGAAAATGGACAAGAAAGTCGTAAGGAAAATTGTTCAGGACTTGATCAACGAAGGTGTGGCTGGCTACTGGTCCTCAGGTTCAACAACATACGTTTCAACAAAAGAGCATATCGAAGAGCTTGAGAAGAAGAGGGCTGAGGGTTAAACTTTCTTTTTTATTTTATGGATTTTGAGCTTAAAAAGCATTTCTGGAAGAATCCTGTTCTCTCTCTCGAAATTTCCAGAATTCTGAGCAATACTTCAACCTACGCTCTTTTAGAGGGTATTTTTGAACCTGAAAATGGGATTTTTGATTCACTAAACCAAAAGTTTGAAGACTTTGTAAGTGGTAAGGTTGAAATTGATGAGCTAATCCACGAAGCTAAAACCCTTGAAAATAGATTGAATGACCAATTAAACCGAAAATTTAATTATTTAAGCGAAATGGAGCTTGAAATAAATGCAAAAGTCATTTTCGTTAGCAGAATCCTCAGTAAAGGAGTTGTTTATCCGGATGTTCAGGTCTTCGTGAGCAAAAAAGGTGACAGAATGCTGGACAGACTTACAAGTATCGAAAGGAGAATTCTTGAAGGCAAGGTTGAGTTTGGCAAGGGCAGAGAGAAACTTTTGAGGCTTGAGGGGAAATTACTTGGCTACCCAGACTGCTGCGTTGAGAGTTACATCGAGAGCAAGAGGAACTTTCCCGCAGAGAGCAGGTTTATCCTGGACTGTGCTGAAAAGGGTGTTTTCCATAAGGCTATCAAGGCTTTCAAAGCTTCACAGCTAATTTCCATTCCGTATCTATTCACATCCAATTTCTACCCCTGCAGTACTGAATGCAGCAGAGCAGAAAATACTGGTCTTAAAATTCAGGAATGGCTTGAAGAATATGCAGATGTTTTCAAATTGAGAAGTATGCTCATCGCATTGTTCTACACTGCAACAGCACTGAAAGCTTCTAAATCTGGTGGAGATTATGGAAAAAGACTTCAAAGCTTCTTCTCAACACTTTCGGCAGAAGATGTTGGTTTGATAGAAACACTTGAAA
>JAPDIX010000069.1 GCA_029259345.1 Archaeoglobi archaeon | reverse complement strand
AATCGAAACCCTCTGCAAGGAGCATTGCCTGAAGTGTAAAATTCTTCGGAACTCCGCCACCGACAACAATCACTCCCATTTTTCTTTTCTGGAAGCAAAGGTCTATCATCTTGCTAACATCTCTGAAAAAGTCAATCTGCAAATCTTTGCGGTAAATAGTGAAATGAAGCCCGGCAATAGAGTCGTGAAGAGTTGGGCAGAAGATTGGAATTTTTTTATTCCAAGCCTTCTTAAGAAATGAACTTTCATCGCTTATCCTCCTGCCGACTTCCCACAGAAACTCGTATGATGCATAGACACCCTTTAACTCGGATATAATCTGAGAAAGAAACTCCTCAATTTTCTCAAATGCCTCCTGCCTTATGTAAACATCATATATTCTGTTTATATTCTTCTCTGCCAGCTCAAGATCGTCGACGTAGGGTGAACCGATTTCATGGCTCAGACCAAGTGACTCGGAAATTTCGTGGACTATGTTCGCTCCTGTCGTGATCAGACTGCGGACAAAACCTCTCTCAATCATGTCCGCAACAATTTTCCTCATTCCAGCAGGTATCATCGCTCCAGCAAGGGTGAGAAATACGAAAGAATCGTTTTCTATCATTTCTTTGCAAATCTTGGCTGCTTCTCCAAGTCTTCTTGCGTTGAAAGCTGTTGAACTGAACATTTCAACGAGTTCTGAAGCTCTAATCCCCTGTCTGATTTCTGGACTTTTAACTTTCATGATTCTGCATTTTCGGAAGGGTTTAAAGCTCTTTCAAAAGGCATATATACCACTGAATAGGTCATCCTTTGATGAAGGTATTGGTTAGCCCCATGAGTATTGCTGAAGCAATCGAGGCAATAGAAGGAGGGGCAGATATCATTGACGTGAAGAATCCTGCTGAAGGTTCTCTTGGAGCAAATTTTCCGTGGGTGATCAGAGAAATCTCAGAGCTGACGAAAAAGCATGGTAAGGAGATAAGCGCCACAACTGGTGATTTGCCCTACAAACCCGGAACCGCAAGTCTCGCTGCTCTCGGTGCTGCGGTTGCTGGGGCAGACTACATAAAGGTCGGACTTTATGGAGTGAGAAATGCTGGAGAAGCTAACGAGATGATGAGTGCAGTTACAAGGGCAGTTAAGGATTATGACCCAAAAAAGAAGGTTGTTGCTGCAGGATACGGTGACTTCTACAGGATAGATGCTATCTCCCCTCTTGAGCTTCCCGAAGTTGTGGCGAAAGCTGGGGTGGACATTGTGATGGTTGATACAGCAATTAAGGATGGCACATCACTTTTTGATCACATGAAAATTGACGAAATTCGGAAATTTGTTGAGCTTGCTCATGACAACAACTTGCTCGTTGCTCTCGCCGGGAATATCGGCTGGGGACACATTGAGGTGCTAAAGGAGCTTTCACCTGATATAATAGGGGTGAGGTCAATTGTCTGCGAAGGAGACAGAAGCTCGATGATAAAAAGGGAGCTCGTGGTTAGGCTTATGAAAGCTGTGCAGGGGTAGAGCAGAGCTTTAATAACTCCTCCTCTCCCTCTCTTGTTCCTTTTGCAATCAGCAAGTCACCGCTGAAAATTTTTGTTGCGGCTGTTGGCTTGGTAATCCATTCGTTCTTTCTCTTAATCGCAATAACATGCATTCCAGTATTTGTTTCAACCTTAGCCTCTCCGAGAGTTTTTCCATTTAGCGGTGAGCTTTCAGAGACATTTATGAGAGTTAGAACCTCGTCAGTTTCCCTCATTGCCTCCTTGAATATTGCCGGAACATCCATCTTGTCAAGGAGAACCTCTGAGATATCTCTGGCAGCATCTGCAATTAGCTCGGAACAATAGGCAATCTCGATTATAGACATCAGAGGCTTTAGCTGCTCTTCAGCGAAATGAGAGCTGCTTTTCAGTATGTTCTTTTCAATTTCGAATTTCGTGTAGTCAATGACTTCCTCAAGATAAACGACTTCCAGAGCTATGTCGTTGTTGCCGTAGATTAAGGAAGAGTAGGCAAGGTCAACAGCCAGCTCGGAGAGGTTCTTCATTTCAATTAGCAGGTCAACAGCAGTGTCAAGCTCCTCGATTTTTATGTCCTCTGGCTCTGGAGGCATCTGAATGGCTTTACCCGTCACAACCTCGTAAAACTTTGGAACCGCATAGGGGTCACCTCTGGCAAAAAGCAAATCACCCTTGTAAACTTCAGTATCTCTGTCTGGGTTGAATACCCAGCTGAATTCTCTCTTTATGGCGATAACTCTCATCCCGGTTCTTGTGTGAAGTCTAACCTCTCCAAGAGTTTTTCCTGCTATCTCTGAATCCTCAGGAACTCTAACACTTACAACAGTCTCCTCCGAGTGGTAGAGAATTAAATTTACGATCTCCTTCGAGAGCTTGAACCCCCTAAGGACAAGAGACGATATGTCACCAGCAGCACTGCTTATTTTCTGTCCAGCATTTGCTATATGGAGAATTGATGAAACCTTTTCAGCATCCTCAACTCTCCTCGCAGCGAGAACCGACACAACTCTTATCTGCTTAAGCAAATCCAGAACTCTTGCCTCAAGCTCAAGAACTTCCTCTGCTATGTCCTCATTGTCGTAAAGGATGGCAGAATAGGCAAGGTCAACCATCAGCTCTGTGGTGTCTTTAATATCCACGAGCAGGTCTTTAACCGTTCGGGGCATTTCAATCTTCCTTAATCTCTCATCATATATTAATCTTCTTCAACCACTTCGAGTTCGATTTCGCTGCCACTCCTATCATAACACTTCCAGCTCTTCTCATCGTAGGGGTAGCACACTATTATGTGATACCTCCCGAATCTCGTAAAAAGAGCCATGTCCTCGTCTGATGGTCTGCAGCTCGGTGACGGATGGCTGTGAACAGTTCCAAGAACCCTCATGCCGATAGGTAGCATGTCGAGATGTATTACTGCTGAAACGGAACCGGAGACAAAGGGGAGAAAAATCAGTTCTTCAATTAAATCCTTACTCCCACTCAGCAGAGCTATGAATTCATCCGGATGAGCACTCTTTGCAGCTTCGAGTATTGTGAGTAGCAAACTCTTGGAGATCTTCACAGAAACTCCCTCGGATCAGCTATCACACCTTTAACAGCACTTGCTGCTGCTGTAGCTGGAGAAGCGAGGTATATGTCTGCATTTGGATTTCCCACTCTCCCCTTGAAGTTTCTGTTCTGGGTTGAAATGCACACCTCCCCATCCGCAAGCACTCCCTGATGAATTCCCACACACGGCCCGCAGCCCGGAGAGAGAACGATTCCACCTGATTCAACAAAAATCTTCAGCAATCCCTTCTCTAAAGCCTGAAGATACACTCTTCTGCTCGCAGGCACAACAATAAGCCTCACTCCTCTCTTAACTTTTCTCCCCTTAAGAATTCTTGCCGCAATTTCAAGGTCTGAAAGTCTGCCGTTTGTACAAGTTCCTATGTAAACCTGATTTACCTCTATGCCCTCAACTTCCTCAATTTCTGCGACATTGTCAACATTATGTGGTTTAGAGATTAGAGGTGACAAATCGGAGACGTCAATCTCTATCTCTTTCTCATACTCTGCGTCTTCATCAGCCTTAATCTCTCTGAAGTCTTGCTCTCTCCCGAGTTCGGCAAGAAAGCGTCTCGTGTTCTCATCACTCTCAAACAAACCAGCCTTTGCACCACACTCAACAGCCATGTTCGCAACTGTGAGTCTCTCTTCAACACTCAAACTCTCAGCACACTCGCCATGAAACTCAAGAGCCTTGTAGGTTGCTCCACTAACTCCAAGATTACCGATGAGCTTCAGGATTGCGTCTTTCGCAAAAACACCCTTCGGCATCTTTCCAATAAGATCAACTCTGAAAGTTTCTGGAACTCTAAACCAATTCTTGCCAAGAGCTATAGCGACAGCAACGTCGGTAGAACCCATACCGGTTGAGAAGGCTCCTATACCTCCGTAGGTGCAGGTGTGGCTGTCAGCCCCCACTGCAAGATCTCCGGGCTTTACGTACTTCTCAACCATGAGCTGATGAATGATGCCCTCCCCCGGCGGGTTAAAATCAGCTCCAATCTTGTTAGCAAATTCGTAGATAAATTTCTGGTCATTGCTCAGCTCCCTTCTTGGAGAAGGGGCAGCATGGTCAACGAAGAAATGTGTTCTGTCAGCAGCCATTATTTCGGTGCCAAGTTCCATAAGCTGTCTTATTGCCAGAGGTGCTGTACCGTCCTGAAGAGCTATCTGATCAATCTCAGCAACTACAAGATCACCAGCATACGCGTCACTCTTTGATTTTTCGCTTAGTATTTTCTCGGCTATTGTTTTGCCCATGAAGTACCTTTAGCGGGTGACTTTTTAAGTTAACTGATTCAATGTATAGTCCCAAAAAATTTGACTTTAAATACCCTCGAACAACTAATGGGTTACGGCAGACTGACAGAGAAGAAAATAAGGTACATTGTAAGACACAAGAGAAGAGGAAAGAGCAACAGAGAGATAGCGTTTGAGATGAGAGTCAGCATCTCAACAGTAAAGAGAGTATGGTCTTACTGGCTCACACACAAAGAATACTTACCGATAAAAAAGAGGGGAAGGAAGGTGAAGGAGTTAAGCG
>JAPDIX010000032.1 GCA_029259345.1 Archaeoglobi archaeon | reverse complement strand
TCTCTTTTAGTACTTTTTGTAGAACTATTGCATTACACCTGTATTCTTCGTATGCTTCTTTTATGGCTTTTATTTCTTCTTCAGATAGTTCTTTTTTAGGTCTACCTGGTTTTCTTAGTTTGGGAATCTCTCCAGTGTCTTTGTATTGTCTGTAGATCTGGTTTACTCTTCTTGTTGAGATTCCTTCAATCTCTGCTATTATTCTGGTTGGTGTTCCCTTCTCTTTTTCCCTGATTATCCATTTTATCGCCTTCTCGTCAAGTTTCACATAGAGGTTTGTTAGAGTGGGAAATAATTTCGGGAAAAGACAGAACCGACAAAATTGGTACGAGAAGAAACAAATAAGTAAGTCAATTTATATCTTCACCAATGGACTTCAGTCTACCACTGCTCGCAGCTTTTGCAATTGCATTCGCGATTGGGTCAAATGACACAAGCAATTCTTTTGGAGTTTGTGTAGGCTGCGGTTTGTTGACAATAAGAAGAGCAATTTACCTACTTTTCATTCTCGTCTTCTTTGGACTCCATTTGGGTGGGAGTAAAGTTCTTCACACTGTCGGTGGAGAAATTGTAGAGCTCAACGAGGTTATTGTATCCATATCTCTGCTTGTTTCATCCGCCGCAATTGTTACTGCGAATTACCTCCGCACCCCCGTTTCAAGTCATCAGGCAATTGTTATGAGCTTGATCGGCTCCGCATTTGCACTCGGCAAGGATGTTGATGTTTCAACCGTAATCAAAATTGTCCTCTCATGGATCGTCTCCCCTTTTGGCGCGCTTATTTTTGCAATCGCGATGTACTGGTTTATGGAGAAATCACTATCAAAGAGACCTCCACTGCAGGTTGAGAGGGTCTTGAGAGTCCTGCTAATTATTGGAGCATCCATTATCGGATTCAATACGGGAGCCAATGAACTTGCTACAGCCTTGGCTCCGGCAGTATGGTTTGGAGCCATGAACCTTCTGGAAGGTGCAGTGTTTGGCTCTATGATGCTTTTTCTGGGTGCATGGTTTGTGAGCGTTAGAGTTGCAGAGGTTGTAGGAAAGGGTATCACAGCCCTAGACCCCTTCTCAGGATTTGCAGCACAGTTTGCTGCGGGAATAACAGTCCTTATATTCACGTTCCTTGGAATGCCGGTATCAACTACCTACTGCACAGTAGGTGCGATAACAGGTGTCGGTCTTTACAAGGGGCTGAGTGGTGTAAAATTTGCCTTTATAAAAAGAATTGTGGCAAGCTGGATGCTGACCCCAGCAACAGCCTTTATTGCCAGCTTCGCGATAACTGCCCTCTATCAACTAGCTCTTTAAATCGAAGCGCATCGTCAAACATATGGACGTTGTTGAACATCACGTATCCATCTTTTCTCAGCAACCCTTTCAGCCTAATAAGTTCCTCATCCGTGTACTTGTGCTTGTAGTTAAAACCATGCAGTCTGAAATAGCAGATGTCCCCATAAAGCTGCTCGGAAACAAACGGGTCAACAACATGTATAAGATTTAGCTCTTCGCAGATCTTCTTTATCCTATCCTCCCTCCAACCTCTTGGCTCGAATCCGAATGTGAACTTACCTTCAATGCTCCCAAAGAACTCCCTCATATTCTGTAAGTTCTCATCCGTATCTTTGAAGCTTTTTGGAGTTTGGAAGAGGATGAATTTTGCTTTGAGAATTTCCGCAATTCTTCTTGTTACATCCCAGGCATTATAAACTTCATCTGTTGGCTTGAAAAATCCGCAATCCTTCACCTCAATCCCTGCCTTTCTGTATGTTGGGCTGTTTGGTGGATGGGTTATGACCTGCCAAGCTTTGATGGTGAATTCAAAGTTTTTTGAAGCTTCATTTCTCCATTTCTCCGCTGTTTTTGGTGAAGGTGGCTTGTAGAAGGTCTTCTGCACCTCTACAACCTCAAAATTCTCAAAATACTTCTTCATTCCACCAGGAAATCCACAACATCCAACCTTCACCTTAATATCCATATACTACTGGTTCTTCAAAAAAGTAAAAAGTATTTTTGCGCTGCAATGCATCGCATTGTCAACTGATAACCAAAAGAAATATATGGATCAAAATCAAATGGGGGTATGGATTTCCTCACAAATCCTGACCGATTCTTGCTGAGTCAAAAGGATAGAAGTTTTCTGATTCCTGTCACACTTGTGATAGCTGCTGCATTGCTTTCATCTATTACTGCTTACGTCGTTGCTCCCTCCACGCTTGAGTTCATTAAACAACAGGTTTTGGAGTCGGGAGCATCCGTAGAAGAAAGTCAGCTGGACATTATCCTTCAGATGACCTTTTACAGCATGGTTATAACACCATTCATTGCAACCTTTGTGATCTGGCTAATTATATCCCTAATCCTGTACATAATTTCAGGAGTTTTCGGGGGAAGTGGAGAATTCTCGACACTTGCGAAGCTTGTGGCATACAGCCACATACCCTCGATAATCCTAAGCCCCGTTTCAATGTATCTCGCCTACGAATCAACAAAGTATGTGCTTTACGGGATGAAAAGCTACATGATTCCACCAACCATCATCCAGATCGCCATAGTTGCATGGCAGGCTGTCTACTGGACTTACGCCGTTAAAAATGCAAGAAATCTCGAATTGAAAAAGTCAGCCATCACAGCGCTAGTTGTATTCATCGCGTATATGCTTCTGACCGCGTCTTCTCTGATTTTCTCATTTCTCTCAGGGACTCTCTGACAGACTTGTTAAAGGCGATTTCCCCTATTGATTTCATGTGTCTACATGCACTCAGAAGCGTCTCTAATGCCAATCTGTAGTAAACGCTGCCCTTCATATTGCTCAAAAGTGTATCCTCCAGCTTCTCCAAGTCCTCAATTGACTCCTCTGAAAGAGAAACGCTTGAGTTGAAGTATGCTTTTGAAAGTTTTTCAAACGCTACGCTAAGCTTTTCGAAATACTTTTTGACTCCCTTCAGTTCATCATAGTTCATTTCGATAGCGTAGGTCGAGAAATTATACAGTGCATCAGATATCTCCTCAAGCAACTTCGCAACAGTCCTTATTCCCAAAATGAGTCTGAGTTCGTTCCATTTGCTCGGGCTTGAAAACTCTCTGACAAGTCTATGCTCCTGCCTTACTGCAAGGAGATAGAGTCTGTCAGAATCTTTTTCGAGGTTCTGAATGTCCTTTAAAGCTTCGATGTCACCCTTTTCAATGCCATCAATAACTGTCTCTAACATACTCTGTATAATCTGAGTCATCCTTCTAACAACCCCATAAACATCGAAATCTGTGGAAGTGAGACACTTCAGAACAACTTTTCCTTCACTTGCGTCAATTATTTCCATTCCAATCAGGTCTTTGACAATCTCGCCAATTTTGCTAACAGTCCTCGCATTAATTTTCTTGTCGTTGATGATGATCTCATCTATACCTTGAAGATAAAGGGCGTAGATATATCTCCTCACAAATCTTTCTTCCATCTGTGGAAGTTCGTCTATCTGAACACTTGTAACTCTTGCGAAATCTCTGAAACTTTTTGGATAAAGAGTTATCACACTGTCCTCAACCTGCAGAAAAATGTCGTCTCCCTGCTTGAGTTCGTTTGACTTTACCCATGCTTTGGGTAGGCTCACCATGTAGCTTGAGCCGCCTATAAGCTGAAGCTTCCTTACCTCCATCAATACATATGCATATTAAGGGGTTAAAATACGTTTTCCTTTTTGAATAGCTTGTTAGTGTCAAACTAAAAGATAGACATAAATACAGAAGAAACATAAAATAAAACATGTATAAATACTTTGAGTTAAAAGAGCTTGAGAGTAAAGCTCCTAAGCTCTTTGGAATTCCCACCGGAACCAAGCTTGATGAACTGTTCTTCAAAGTTGAAAAAGAAGGAGAGAAGTTTGTTAAAAAACCTCTTGGCGGTATCCCTCATCTCGCTGTAATAAATATCACTGGTGTGCCTGATACAGGAAAGAGTCTTCTCGCAGAGCAGTTCGCAATCACTCAGGCAAGCAACGGTTACAGAGTTCTCTATGTAACGGTTGAGAGCCCCGCACATTTCCTCTACACGGCAATGAAACAGAGGAGTGAAGCCATAGGAGTAGATTTCAGCAAGGTTGAAAGCAATACCTTTGTGATTGATGCGAGTGAGAGCGATGAGTTGAGGGAAAATCCAAAAGCGCTGATGGAGACTATGAACTACGCGATAAAGGAGAAAAAGATTACAAACACGATCATAGACAGCATTACTGGCCTATACGAGCACAAAGAAGTCATGGCGAGACAGATAGTCAGACAGTTCTACAACTTCATGAAAAAGAGACGTCAGACTGGAATTTTTGTGTCCCAAAAAAGATCAGCTCAGGCAAGTGAGACTGCTGAAGCGGCAGGCGGATTGGCTGTGGCGCACATCGTTGACGGAACTATAGTTCTCGACAAAAAGCTGATAGAGTCGAGATGGGATGTGAATCTCTACGGACTACCTCTTGGAAGCGTTCTGAGGACGATAAGAATTGACGGATGCAGAATTGCCCCACACGACTCAAGAACGTGGGTTTTCGAAATCACAGAGATTGGAACAATCGAGATAATCGCTCCGCTGAGTGAATTCATAAAGAAGAGAGCTAAGGAGGAAGATGAGGAATGAGGAGGTGATACAATGGGGTTTGAGGTTATTGCAAGGCCAAAGGGCGGAGATGTTGATAAGATGG
>JAPDIX010000064.1 GCA_029259345.1 Archaeoglobi archaeon | reverse complement strand
TCCCTCTGTAAAGGTGTCTTATGAAGTAAAGCCTCTGAAGAACTCTTGTGTCTTTTTCAAGCTTTTTGATCCTTTTATCGAGCTCTTCTGCTGGTAAATGTCTTACAACTTCATAAACTCGCTTTCTACCCATGTATTTTGTTGTTTGTTTTAGTATAAATAGTTTTGCTCAAGACCATAATTGCATTAACCTGCTCATGAAGTTTCTCGTACACCTCTCCTCCTACCTTTACTTCTACAAATCCATTTATCGCAGCGAGCGGATTTCTTATCTTGTCAACAAGAAGCGCTATGTTCTCAGATGCTGCTTTTAGTGTTGCAAGCGCATCTTTAATAACTTTCCTTGATTCCAGTATGAGCATGCTTTTCGCCACACTCTCTCCCATTATTTGTGAAAAGCTCCAAATTATCATCACCAAGTCCAAACCAGTCAGGCAGGGAGAGGGTGAGACTGCCCAAAACTTTGTCCTGAAACTTTACTGGCACAGTAACCTCACCGTTTTTTACTGTTAGCTCCTGAACTTCTTCAGAAAATTTTGCGTCGTCGAAATATTTCCGAAGGATGCTCTCAACTTCATCAACTTCTCGTGGCAAGTTCCTCAGCAGGTCTATAGCAGCTCTCATAAGAGTTTCGAGGGAGACTGTATTTGAAACCTCCCTGCCTAAAACGACGACATACTCTCCAATTTTTTTTGCTATTACCCCTGCATAAACTCTTTTACCGTCTTTTCTCTTAACAAGCAATCTCATTTTAACTTCGTCACCATCTTCTAAGGACTTCAAAGTTTCAACAACCCTCTCTCTGTACTCCTCATCGGCCAGCTCGTAGATTTTTCTGCCGATAACCTCGGAGGCTCCATATCCAAATGCTTTCATCATTGATTGGGTTACGAAAATTATTTCTCCATCATCGCGAAGGACATAAACGCGATCCTTGATAGTTTCCAGAACGAGCTTAAGATAATCCATGAGTTATTTTGACTTTTGATTTTAAAATTTTGCTTTTCCACTCTTCTTCAAGCAGAACTTTTACTTTTTCAGAACTTGCGATCCCAAGCTCTCAGTCTGATAACGAAGACCGATCCTTTGGGATTGTTATCCTCAACCCAGATCTCCCCTCCGTACCTCTCGACGAGCTTTTTAACCAAGTAAAGCCCCTGGCCTGTTGAGGCTGCCTCTCCATACGTAAAACCCTTATCGAAAATCCTGTCTTTTATCTCTTTGGGAATACTTATTCCGTAATCAGCAACCCTTATTTCACAAAAGTCTCCCACCCTCTTCATCTTTATCTCAATCCTGTCTGTTCTCCCATGCTGTAAGGCGTTCTGGAACAGGTTCTCGAAAACAGTCCTCAACCCTCTATCAGCAACAACCTCACAGTCACCCTCAACGGTTATGGGTATGTCGAAGTGTTTAGCGACAGCCTCAACAACTTCTCTAACGTTGATTCTCTCCAGTTTACTTCCAACCACAGCCTCTTCGAAATCCCTCAGATTCTTTATTATCTTAATTGCCCTCTCTGTCGACATTTCGAGTTTTTGCAGAATGGTTGTGGCCTCTTCACCATCCTCGCAATATTCTTTCACAATCTCCATATACATCTTTACTGCTGTGAGGGCGTTCAAAACATCATGCCTGAGAGCCCTGTTAACGATGAGAAGCATCAACTTCTGCTCCTCGAACACTGTCATATCTGAGAGTGATACAATGACGAACTTTTCACCCATATACTCCACTGCGCCTCCCAAAATCAGATACGGTTTGTATACACCTTCTTTATTTTCCAGCCTCAAGACATGGGGCTTAACACTTTCTCCTGCAAGCCTCCTTTTCATTGCATCTTTCAATTTCTCCACGTCTTCAGGATGGACGAAGTCGACAATGCTTTTACCTATTAGTTCTTCAGGATTTCTTCCTGCCATTTCCTGAAAGGCTGGGTTCGAGTAGACTATTTCGCCTTTCTCATTGTAAGCTACAAGGGGTAGTGGCAGGGTATCTCCAAACTGTCTTACCAGTTCCAGCATAATCTCACTCATTAAGGTATTTCTCTATAGCTTCAATCAGCTGCTTCCTTGTGAAAGGCTTCTCAATAACCTCAACCGCTCCAGCCTCAAGCAGTTCTTTGCCTTTCTTTTTGGCGTAGGCTGTTAGCCCTATGATTTTTGCCTTAGGATCTATCTTCTTTATCTCCTTCGTCGCTTCAACACCATCCATTACTGGCATCATCACATCCATCAGCACAACTTCGGGTTTGAACATCTTGTATATTCTGACAGCTTCCTCACCGTTTGTTGCGGGTATAACATCATACCTGTCGCTAAGCATAATCTGCACGGTTTCAAGGACCGCTGTATCATCCTCCACAACCATGATTTTACGTTTGTTCACCGCTCTCAACCTCTGTCTTCTTCCACTTTTCCCTTCTCCTCCTCAATTCCAGTCGTCATTACTAACATTATCATGTATTTTAACTTTTGCCAAATTTAAAGTAATCTGCTAACGGAAAATTAACAGTTGTCGTGCAACCTCGGTGGTAGAAAATCGAGGTCTATGATCTAGGGGAAGTCTGAGTTCACTACAAGACCGCTTTACAACCTAATTCCCATTATTCCTTCTTTATTTTCCAGTTTGTTGAAAACGTTCACGATCTAAATAAACAGAAAAGGCAAATTTTAAATAAAATCATTCTTAAATTTGCTAAATGGAGGTGGTTGTTTGGCTTACATAAGCAACTGCAGCGTTTATCTGCCAGTATGGAAGTTAAGCAGAGATGAAATCTCCAAAGAGACAGGAATGCCTTCATTGGGTGGAGAGAGGGCTGTAGCGCACTGGGATGAGGACAGCATTACAATGGCGGTGGAAGCGGCAAGAAATTTTGAAGAGAAGTTTGATGCCATCATCTTTGCCTCAACCTCTCCACCGTTCAGAATCAAGCAGTGTGCAAGCTTCGTAGCCTCTGCTCTTGATTTGCCTGAGACCACTTTTACAATGGACATCACGGACAGCATGAGGGCAGCTACTGATGCCCTTATCACAGCCAACGAGTTCGTAGATTCTGGCAGGTTTGGCAGAGTTCTTGTGGTCGCTGCTGACAGAATTCCGACAAAGCCTGGAACACTTTACGAGCAGCTTTATGGGGATGCTGCCGCTGCAATAGTGGTGGAAAAGGATGGGGGGGCGAAGATTTTAGGATATAGCACGTCAACAAAGCCCCTACCTGGCTCATGGATGCTGGCTGATGATGATATAGTTAGAGACTACGACATGAGGATTGATGCGAGGTATGGTTACGCTACAAGCGTCCAGCAGGCTGCAATGCCTTTGTTCGCCAAACTCGGCTTAAGTCCTGCTGATATCGACAGAATTGTTGCCTCAGCTCCCGATCCTAGAAGCTATTCGGGATTACTTAAGGCTGTTGGGGCAAGACCTGAGGAGTTCTACTTCAACAGCGTAGGTATCACAGGCTGTGCACATCCTCTACTTTTACTTGCCACCCAGCTTGAAAAAACTGGCAGAATTCTGCTTGGTGGGTATGGAGAGGGGGCCGATGTTCTGGCAATAGAAATAGAAGAGGCTATGGAAAGCAACATAGGGAGGATGCTGGAAAGCAGGAAGGAAATAAGTTATGGCGATTATCTCTACAACAAAGGGTTTGTTGGCATCAGAGATGCTCCCGACCGCCCCTCTCTGACGAAATTCTGGAGAGACGAGAAGTCCATTATCCGCCTCTACGGTATGAAATGTAAGAATTGCGGAACAGTCAGCTACCCCATTCAGCGTTGCTGCGTAGAATGCGGGGCGAAGGATAACTACGAAGAGGTTAGGCTGGGTGAGAGGGGAAAGGTATACACCTTTACCATTGACTATCTCGTCATGCCCGGGAACTACACCGGAGATGGTGTGCATCCACACGGCGTAGCTGTTGTTGACTTGGATTATGGAGGCAGAGTTTTGTTCGAAGTTACTGACACAGTAAGGGACTTTGAAGGAATAGAGTGTGATGCTGAGGTTGAGAGAACCTTCAGACTGCTTTTCGAGAAAAACAGATTCAGGTACTATGGCTGGAAAGTCCGTTTGCCGAGGTGATTTTATGCGGGAGGTTGCGGTTATAGGTTGTGGTGTTACCAAATTCGGACACCACTGGGAGAAGGATCATGAGGATTTGCTTGTTGAGGCGACATATGAGGCAATATCGGATGCAAACATCGAGCTGAAGGACGTTGAGGCTGTTTGGTGTGGAACCTTCTACCCCTCAACCGGAATCAGCGGTAATGTTTTTAGCGACACTGTGAAATTCTTCGGTAAGCCGATAAGCAGGGTGGAGAACTACTGCGCAACGGGCATGGACAATATAAGAAACGCTGCCTTTGCCGTTGCAAGCGGTGCTTACGACTTGGTTATAGCTGCTGGGGTTGAGAAGCTCATGGATGCTGGTAGCAGAGGATTGCCGCCAATTGAAGGTATATTCAGCGTTGGAATGCCAGTAGTGAGTGCTCCAGCAATGTTCGCCATGGCAGCAAACAGGGCATTCAAGGAGTGGGGATGGACGAGGGAAGATCTGGCATTGGTTGCTGTGAAAAACCACTACAACGGAGCGAGACATCCCAAAGCCCACTTCAGGAGCGAGGTTACGGTTGACAAAGTTTTGAAGGCGCCAATAGTTGCCTCTCCTCTTGGTGTTTACGACTGCAGTGCTGTCAGCGATGGTGCTGCAGCTGTTGTCCTTACACGCCCCGAAATAGCCAAGCAGATAGTTGGGGATGACTATGCGGTGATAAAGGCGGTTGGAATGGCGGTTGAAACCATGCATCCGTGGCATCGCCCCTCAGAGAGCTTTCTGAGCTTCCCCGCAACGG
>JAPDIX010000036.1 GCA_029259345.1 Archaeoglobi archaeon | reverse complement strand
TGTTCGTCTTTATCCACAAGGATCCCTCGGGGATCATTCTCTATTGGGTGATCATTCAGCTAAGCTCTCAGATACGGATCTGAAGCAATTAATCGAACCCCTTCTCATGTCAGTCTTTCTTTTTAGGATTATGATCAATCCATACTCATCAAATTTTACATCCTTTATATTCTCAGAGAAGCAATCTCACCAATCCTTGCTCCAGATTCGTAAAGAAGTGAAATCAAAGCTCTATCTCTTGAATTTATGCAAACACCAATCATTGCCTCAAATTCCTCTTGCGTGATCAAATCCTGTGGGGAAACTTTAGTTTCAACATTTTTCAGACTAAACCAGTTTACGAGCTCACTTTTATTTGCCCATTTGAAAAATTTCTTTAATGTCTTTTTAATCTCTTCTACTGAATTTTGTGTGATTTTTCCCTGATTGTATTCTGTTGTGAAGTGATTAATCACTCTTCTTACGTCTCTTCTGTCCCATTCGTTAATGGGCTTATTTACGATCTTCAAAATTTTATTCAGCCATATTGCATAAGAATACATTCGATATATTGATATCCCCTCCGCAAGCAGGTCCTCAACGAAGTCTTCTACATCCTGATAACTTTCAGGATGGTCCTTACGGATTTTCTGAAGTGTGTTTCTGAGATACTTTTCTACCTTGTACATCCAAGAACACCTCCCTCAAAACAGTATTTCAATTTAGACCCCATTCCGAAAGTCAAATGGGATTCGAACCTGAAGTACTCATGCCCCCCCTCGGCATATTTTGATTGTTAAAATTTCTATTCTGGCAGGGTTTCCAGTCCTGAGAGTCCAGCAGTTTGTTTATAGTTTGAAAAGCGATGTCTAAAATTCTCTTTTAGAAATATATAGTTCTCTTTTGAAATTCTGATGTGCAAATCAACTCTTCTCTGCCCGTTTTTGGTTGTTTCTGGATTCCTTAAGGTTGATTCAAAATATGTTCCAGATTGTTCCACGTAGAACACAAGGGAGCAAGATATAGTACTGACTATGAGAACAAGAACAAAAACTCCTAATGCTGGAGCTGATGATATTAAAATAGAAGCATTAAGAAACATCCTTAACTTTGAATTTTCCAGAACCTACATCGTATGTATACTCAAGAACCAAATTATCGTAATATAGATTGTATGCTCTAATTCTAAGATGCCCTATAACTCCATAAGTTCTTGTAATCTTTGTACTCTCTTCTGGTAAGATTATTTTCTCTCTCAACAAATGTCTATAATTCTGTATTGCCTGAGTTATAACTCTCTGTATTTTCTGCTGTTGCTCTTTAGAAAAGTTTTGGATTTCGTTTGGTGGCTCAAATTCGACAAACTCAATCTTGACTGGAAATTTGGAAATGTTAGTGATTTCAAATGCGTAAGGATATTCAAAATCATATATCTTTCTGAATGCAAGCATAGGCTTTTTTTCTAGCTCTAATATCTCTGTTTGTTTTTTCATAATTTCTGTTTGACGTTGTATCACCTCTCTTTGAATAGACATATCGTCTGCCTGCCTCTTCAATATAGCTGTTTGATGCCACATGGTTTCTGCCTGAATACCTATCACATATACCATTAAAATCGCAACTAAAACGCTAAAAAGTTGAGCTACAAATTTAAGCTTATCCACAACAGGTTGAATCTGTATTGCACCATATATTCCAAAAAGCACCATTATTACAACCAAAAATATAACCCCATTTTTTAAAATGTTAGATGGTTTAAAAGCCATTATATCACCCATTAAACAGATACTCAGCAGAATCTTCTGCAGATTTTCGAGATTTAAACTCTTTCAAACCGGGCAAAACAACATCTCTGTAATACGCATTAACGAGGAAGCGAACTACTTCAGCATCACTTTCCAATCCTAGATGTTCTTTAACTCTCTCAAATTTTTCAAGGAACTCTTTATCAACCGTTAGCTTGATACCTTTAGTTACTTTTTGCGTTTTCATAGCCTGCATGCTACTAAAACATTTAAACATTTAAATTCTTTTCGTTTACCTAAAGTTGTTTATAGCAGCCAAAAATTGTAAAACAATCCGTCGCATCTTTTGTGAAGCACTAAATATAATTCAAGATTTTTAACTCTGGTATCATCCATCAATATTTAGAGAGAAATATAAAATGTAGAAAGTATTCTCAAGACCGCAGAGCGTGCAAATTGTTATGTCATCCAAAAAGAATCAGACGAGTCATATACACTAAATTTTACCTCGAAGCAGTGTTTCTTAGTGGAGTACTAAGGCTCAAGGTATCAAATATCCAGACAAATTCAAGAGTGAGTAGGGCATAGATTAACGTCACCTGTGTCGGTCTTAGACCGCCATGATGTTCTCTCTTCTAAGATATTCAAGTCTATCCTGCGTAGAACACTTAAAATTCGTGACAAACTCTATGCGCTAGATTTAAATACTGAATGTTTATTGTGCATCGGAAGAGACCAACATGGAGGAGAGCAGAGTAAATCTGGACAAGAGCCTCAGAAACCTCTTGATGGATGGAGTAGCGTCACAAATAATGTTTTCTCTGTTGACGGTTTCAATAATCAGTTCCTATCTCGCATCGATTAACGCACCTCCCGTTTTGATAGGGCTTGTGGCAGCCATACCTTATATTTCCCAGGTAGTGCAGATGCCCTCCGCCCTATTTGCCGAAAAGTTCAGCAGAAAAAGAGTTTCACTGCTTGCAAACCTGTTCTCCAGAATTTCATTACTCGCAATTGGAGTTACGCTGCTCATCAATCTGCACTCCGACGTTCTGTTGTTCGTAGTGTTTTTTGTAATGTACAACGTTTTCAAAGAAGTTTCCACAGTCCCCTGGAGTTCGTGGATGCGTGATTTAATCCCCACTCATATCAGGGGCGAATACTACTCGAAGAGGATTGCTTACGGCAAGCTCGCAGCTCTCTTCGTCGTTCTGACAATTACCGCACTTTTCAATGTAATCGGAAAAGCAACATTCCCCATCCTCTTTCTAACGGCCTTTGCAGCCGGAATGGTAAGTGTATACTTCATAAAAGGGATTGATGATGTTGAAGTTGAGTACAGGGGAAGAAGAAGCTTAGCAGAGCCGCTTAAGAATTCAAGCTTCTTAAAGCTGACCTCAGCTCTGTCCCTCTGGAAATTCGCGTCAGAAATGGCTCTACCATTCTTTTCAGTTTACGTCATCACAGTTCTGAACTACCCTGTGTGGGTTGTAATCGCCCTTGCATCTTTAAGTCAGCTCAGCTCCATTTACTTCCTCAGAATTTCGGGCAGCATAATGGACAGGTTCGGAAATAAGCCTGTAGCCGCTTTGTCTTTTGTTTCGTTCTCATTGGCAGCTCTACTCTTCACATTTACAACGATGCCTCAAAAGCATCCGCTAACTCCGCTATTGCTGATTCTAATCTATACTCTTGATGGACTCTACTCATCCGTTCCACCAATAGCGTTTATGAACATGATTGCAAAGATGACGCCCAAAGGATCCTCAGCCCCATATTTTGCTGTAAACAATGTAGTTGCATCGATTTTCGCAGCAACGGGCTCAATAAGTGGAGGTCTAATCGCCTCTTTCTTCCTCTCAACAAATTTCGCGGTAAAAATAGACATCGAATCTACCTTTGGCTTTTTGGAGATTCCGACTGTTCATTTAGAATCGTACGACTTTCTCTTTTTAATTTCTTCAGTTTTATCGCTTTTAGCGGCGAAAATACTCAGACTTTTCAGTGAGGATAATGCTTCAAGCGAGGAGGTGGTCAAGAATGAAATCAGACATACGGTTGTCAGGGACGTTTACTCTCTCATAACGCACATACACATGCCATACATGCAATCCCAGCTGAGATGGTCTAATTTTAGCAGGTTTACAAATGGCACATTTCAGAGAGGATTTCATGGAGGGATTACGGCGCAGCCTGGGTCTCAGATGGTGATGCAAGAGAATATTGTGGAAGACAACATGCAGAGGAACTTCTAAATTTTTATTTCATCTAAAGATTATTTAGTTCGAATTTCAATTTTATTTAATATCTTTTAACTAAAATCTTTATTTCAGATTTTAATTTTCCAAGCTTATACCGCCCAGATAAGTCCAAATTACGTCTAATCAGATAATGACCATTTAAATTTCATATGGGATGATATAACAACAGCAATGCTTAAATACCCTAACGAGAATTACTTAGAAGGTGTATGGAGATGTCTGAGGTTGCCGGACAGACTTTGACGGGATTCAAGCAGGCTTCAGAGGAAAAAAGCTGTTCCTATGCAGTTTCAGCAGTAAGGCTGGTGCGAGAAAAGTGTTCTTCACAACCGGTGTCGGAAAACACAGTGACGCGCTCGTTAGCTTTGAACTCGCTTTGAGAGATGCTGGAATCGAGAAATTCAACCTCGTTCCGGTAAGCAGCATATTTCCGCCGGGATGCGAGATTGTAAGCGTCGAAGAGGGGCTTAAAGAGCTTTTTCCCGGACAGATAGTTTTCAGCGTTATGGCAAGGATGACGAGCAACGAGAAAGGAAAAAGAATTTTCGCGAGTGTCGGAGCAGCAATTCCACCAACTCCAGACTTAAATGGATATCTGACGGAGTATCACGGATACAGTAACGGAAATGAGGGAAAGCATGCGGAGGAGAACGCTGCCTACATGCTGAGAACGGCTTTCGGAATCGAGCCTGCAAGAACTTTCAACGTTACAGTGTCAGCCGAGGTCGAGGACTATACAACGGTCGTTGCTGCAGCAGTTTTCGTGATCTGATATGGAACCGACAGAGCCTATTGAGGTTTCCGAAAAGAGCATTTCAGAACTCCTTTTGGCAATGGCAAAAACAGGATTTCAGGGGAGGAAGCTTGGCGAAGCTTTTGAAATATGGCTTGAAATGCTGAACGAAGAGAGAATAACCATTCTTATGGGGCTCTCTGGGGCAATGGTTCCAGCAGGAATGCGGGAAGTCATCTCCTGGCTTATACGGAACCGCTACATTGACGTTCTCGTTTCAACCGGAGCGAACCTCTTCCACGACATTCATGAAGCAATGGGCTTCAACCACTACCTTGGCAGTGAGCAAGCC
>JAPDIX010000027.1 GCA_029259345.1 Archaeoglobi archaeon | reverse complement strand
TCTCCGGTGAGAACGAGCTTCTTGGCCATCCCAAGTCCGACAAGTCTCGGCAATCTCTGCGTTCCTCCCGCTCCGGGTATGATTGCGAGGTTAATTTCTGGCTGACCAAACTTTGCCTTCTCACTCGCTATTCTTATGTCGCAGGCCATTGCAAGCTCACATCCTCCTCCAAGGGCAAATCCATTGACGGCTGCTATTACAGGAATTTCAAGCTCCTCTATCCTCGAAAATAGGTCGGTTCCGAGTTTTGTTGCTTCGAGAGCCTTTACCGGATCCCTCTGCAAAAGCTCGTTGATGTCTGCCCCTGCGGCAAAAGCGTTTCCACTTCCCGTTATAATCAGAACCCTTACGCTTTTCTCAGCCTCCTCAACAACATCTCTCAGCTCCATCCTTGTTTTCGTGTCCAGGGCATTCAGCTTTTCCGGCCTGCTCAATGTTGCAATTCCAATCTGACCATCAATCTCGAACTTTACTCTTTCTACCATTTCATACCCTCCCCATGAGTCTTCTCGCTATAACGAGCTTCTGGACTTCCTTTGTTCCCTCGTAAATCTCCATGAGCTTCGCATCCCTGTAGTAGCGCTCTGCTGGATACTCTCCAATGTATCCGTAACCTCCGTGAAGCTGCACACACCAGTCAGCGACGTAAACTGCCGTCTTGCCGGCAAACCACTTTGCCATCGAGGAAAGCTCCGGCTTAGGATCCCTAATACTGCAGTGCCACGCAGCCTGCCACGCCAGCAGTCTTGCAGCCTGGATGCGAGTTGCCATCTCTGCTATCTTGAACTGGGTGTGCTGGAAAGCAGCTATCGGCTGTCCAAACTGTTTTCTCTGCTTTACATAGTTGAGTGCGAGTTCAAAAGCGCCTTGGGCTATTCCTACCGCCTGAGAAGCAACCCTTGGCCTTGTGTGGTTGAAGAACTCCATTAAGTAGTAGAAGCCCTTACCCGGTTCACCGATGATGTTTTCATCTCCAATCCTGACATCTTTCAGCACAATCTCTGCCGTATCGCTCGCCCTCAAACCCATCTTGTTCTTTATCTTCGTCGCCTTGAACCCCTTGCTCTTGCTCTCGACTATGGCAAACGTTAGGCCGTGATGTCTCTTCTCACCTTCGTAAGTTCTCCCCAAGACGAGAACGAAATCACACACGCTACCATTCGTTATGAACATCTTTGTGCCATTAATTACCCACCCATCCCCTTCTTTCACAATCTTGGTTTTCACATTCGCAACGTCACTTCCAGCCTCGGGCTCAGTTGTCGCCATTGCCGAAATCCCGTTTCTTTCGGTCACCCACCTCAGATACTTCTCCTTCTGCTCCTCACTGCCAAAAAGGATCAGCAGCTCTGTGCCGAAGGTCGAACTCAGACATGCGTTGCCGATGCCCGGGCTCACTCTGTAGAACTCCTCCGTAACCAGAGCTTCCTCAAAAAGGCTAAGACCCATTCCACCGTATTCCTCGGGAATCTTCACCGTTGAAAAGCCAAGCTCTCTCGCCTTCTTCACTAAATCCATTGGATACTTTTCTTCTCTGTCACATTCCTCCATAATTTCAGGTGTAAACTCCTTCTCAGCAAACTCTCTTGCAGCTCTCCTTATGTCCTCCTGCTCTGGAGTCAGCTTTAAATCCACCATCAAACCACCTCGAAGTAAACCTTCCAGACACCCGTCTCATCCTTATCCGTTTTTATCCTGATTCTGTCTCCAACCTTTACATTTTCAGCCCATCCCATAACTCTGACATTTCCAAACCGCGCAATGGTTATTGTGTACGGTTTTTTATGCCATTCAAAACCTGCAGGGATAGTGTGGACAGTTGTGAAGGCTTCAACAACACCTTCACCTTCAACCTCAGCCCACTCAACCTCTCCACCGCATAGACACTCAGCTCTCGGCGGGTAGTACTCCTCTCCGCAGTTCTTGCAAACAGCTTTGTACACTTTGCCCTCCTCAAGCCCTTTCCAGTACTTCTCAGTCTTGACGACGGGGATTTTGTGAAGCATTTCCAGCTTTCTGCTCTCGATAAACATCCTATCACCTCCTAAAGACCATCACGTAGGCGAAATGGCCTGTTCCTCCAACATTGTGCAGCAAACCCCTGTAGTTCTTCAGCTCAACCTGCAGTTCTCCTGCATCACCGCGAAGCTGCTTCACGATCTCGTAAACCATTGCCACACCCGTTGCGGCAAGCGGATGCCCCTTTGCCTTCAACCCACCGAACGTGTTCACCGGAATTTTTCCGCCCAAATCCGTCTCGCCGCTCTCTGCAAACTTCCCTCCTTCACCCTTCCTGCAGAACTCGAGGTCTTCGTAAGCCATGATTTCGGCTATTGTGAAGCAGTCGTGGACGGTGGCAATGTCAACCTGCTTAACCGGGTCATCAATCCCAGCTCTCCTGTAGGCCATCTCGGCAGCAAGAACCGTTGCCTTTAACCCTACAAAGCTCTCTCTCCTCGTCATGTTTGCCGTGTCAGAGGCGTAGCCAACGGATTCGATCCAGACAACGTCATCAATCCCAAGCTCCTTTATCTTCTCCTCACTCGCTAAAATTGCCGCTGCGGAACCATCACTGATTGGAGAACAGTCGTAGAGCTTAAGGGGGTATGTTATAACCCTTGAGTTCAACGCATCTTCAAGAGTTATCTCCTTCTGAAAGTGGGCTTTAGGATTTTTTGCTGCGTTTCTGTGAGCCTTAACTGCAACCATCGCCATCTGTTTCTCAGTCGTACCAAACTTTGCCATGTGTGCGGATGCATGCATCGCATAGTAACCGGGAAAGGTTGTGCCGTACTGGTGAAATTCCCACAAGTAGCTCCCCGCTCTGCCACCAATGGCAAGAGAGGTTGCGGTATCAACTTCAGTCATCTTCTCCACTCCAATAGCAATGGCAACATCTGCCATTTTCGAGGCTATTGAAGTGTAGGCAGTATAAACAGCAGCTGCTCCTGTTGCACATGCCGCCTCAACCCTTAAAGGCCCTTTTCCCGCAAAACCACAGTATTCGTTGACGGGAACAGCAGGCATCAGTTCGTAGCCTCTCGTGTTAACGCTGCCAACAACACTGAGATCAACATCATCCTGAGTTATTCCTGCATCATCAAGAGCCTCTTTTACCGCTTCATAAGCAAGTTCCTGAATCGTAACATCATCCCTTCTGCCGAATTTAGAACAGCTTACTCCGACAACGCCGACTCTCATTAAGAAGGTGTTTGCTCGATAGTATATAATACTTTCGTGGAATATGAATACCTACAGCTGATGACTGCATAAAATAGGAATAATCAACCAATAATCGTTCTTCTGTGATCCTTGTGGGTTCTCGACGATATGAAGGTGGTCAGATGGCTAATCCGAATATCCTTCCTCACAAACCATTCCATGAACTTCCTTCTCTCCTCTCTAAATTCTTCAATGTCTTTGTATCTCACTATTAGGCACAAATCGTATCCAGAGCCAACTATTTCAAGTATATTCTCGACAAAATCGAGCTTCTTAAAGTGCTCTATTATATCATCAACCTTAGGTTTGGAATTGATATCGAAGTCGATTAGAATGACGGCAATCATACTCAAACCGAGCTTCTGGTAATTTGCCTTCCAGTAGCCTTCTTTAACCTTTATAAGGTATTCATTCTCTTCGAGAACTCTTACCCTGTTTTGGACTGTCCTCAGAGTTATCCCAAGCATTTCAGCAATTTCACTCTGGGTTTTGCCCTTCAAAATATTCTCTATGATTGTTTTGTCAATTTCATCAAGCTGACCTCTTCGCATAGTATGAAAAACATCTTTAAAATATAAAAACTTTATGTTGGATATATAAGTTTATCACTACAATCTTATTTCAGCCCATTTATCCTCATTTTCAGCAACCCTCACTCTAACAACATCTAAACCTCTCTTTTTGAGCTCGTTGTAGATGTGGATGCATATATTTTCTGATGTAGGCACATCTATAATCTCATTGATGAGTGCGTGATCAAACTTTGAAATCACCTCATCAACTACATTTTTCAGGTCGAAGAAGTCCATGACCATCCCATCTTCCTTAACCTCTCCAGCTATCTCTACTTCTATCTTGAAGTTGTGTCCATGTATCTTACCGCACTTATAATGGCCAGGTATGCTATGAGCAGCGCTGAAAGATGTTGAGATGCCTATAACCATCTTTTCCATTTATCTCACCCCCAGATACTTGTGCATTTGTGGTATTATTCTGGTGTCAGCAAGTTCTATCATTCTGTCTTGCAGCTTAAGTATTTTTTCCAACCTGCTACCAAACACCGGCTGCAAAACGAAACCAAAAACGTATTTCTCTATCTCCTCTGCTGAACTTATAACCTCATCTTCATCAAATTTCTCAGGGAGAACTATTTTGCAGAACGTTTTTCTCTTTTTTGTGTTTTTCAGAATTCTGAAACACTTTACGGTGTTCTCAAGAACTGTTTGATAGTTAGAGATGCCAGATTCCTTGACCTTCAAATCTCCTGCTACATAGTCAACAAATTTGAGCTTTTTAGCCTTTTCAGGCAGCGTCATATTGGATTCGAGATAGAAAGGTCTTGTTTTTCTGAGAGATGTGATGAACTCAGCCTGAAGCAGAGGTTCTCCACCTGTGAAGCAGATTGAGTGAACTTTTGATTCGTCTATAAGCTCCTGTACATAGGATGTGGAAACCGGATTGGATAATTTTTTATTCCGCACGTAATCCAAGCAAATTTCGGAGCTTTTGGGAGTGTCGCAGTAGTAGCAGTTTAAATTGCAGCCAGAGAAGCGAATGAACAGTTGCTTAACACCAATGTAGTATCCCTCTCCTTGGATAGATCTGAAAATTTCAATCAGATTTGCTCTCATTTTTCATCCTGTGGTATACCTCAACAGCCCTCTCCCACTCCTCGTCATTCAGCAGAGGATCTTTTGCATTGTTTGTCATGAACGCCTCAGTTCTCTCCAGGCATGTTCCGCAGCTTAGGCACGGCCTCTCGCCACCCTCGTAGCAACTCCAAGTGAGTTCATATGGGACATCCAGCCTGAGACCGAGCTTTACAATGTCTGCCTTAGTCATGTCAACAAATGGTGCTTTGACCTCTA
>JAPDIX010000025.1 GCA_029259345.1 Archaeoglobi archaeon | reverse complement strand
CTTGTTTGTTCCACCTTTCAAGCCATACATAGCCTATAACTTTACTTACTCCAACTTCTTTCGCTGCTTGAGGAACTGTGGCTCCTTTGTAGAGTTCTTTGATGAAGAAAAGTTTTCTGAGGACTTCAGAGCATATTTTTCTTCTTCGAATTTCTTCGTTTAGTTCTTCTGGTGTTAACCATCTAACAACTTCTTTTTCGGGTTTTCTTCCCATGTAAGTAGTTTATTTCATTGGTTAAAAATATTTTGTCTAATACTCTATATAGGCGTTAGGAAAGATGTATCTTCTAATCCAGCCAGATTTTATCCAATCTAAATTTACCAAACCATTTTCTTCTACATAGTTCACATAGTCTAAATAATCACCATGTGCATCAATAATTATCATTGGATATGCTGTATACTCAGAATCACTCTTTGGTATATTCACAAGTTTTTCGATTAAATACTCTGTGTTAAATGATTTCCCACTTCCAGTAACCCCAAAAACAGCTAGATGCATTGGTATTTTCTCAACGTCGAGAGGTATGGGTAAGTTGCCATATCCACTCAACGAACCAAATTTAATAATTCCTTTGTAAACACCATCTGATAGTCTTTTACTCTTCGGAACACCGAATAAATCTTCCTCATAATTTTCATACATTTCTGGGTCAACCCTTACAACTATATCACCTGGTCTTGGTGGATACTCGATTTCTTTCTTGGGAACTTCTATAAGTAACTCTAATTTACAGATTTCGTACTGTCGAGCAACGGCTTCTGGAATCGGTCTCCCCTCTCTTCTTGCTTCACTCCATGGATCACCTTCAGTATAAAACGCATTGTAGGGCAAAATCTGAGAAACTCTACAAAGTATTTTCCTCTCTCCTGAGTTAGTTATCAAAAGCATACCTTCTTTTATCTTTCCTTTCTCTGCCTCTTTTAGAAGTTGGCACGTTGCTTCTCTTGTTGTTGCACCACTTAGGATTATTCCAACTACATCTTTCGAAGTCATCACAATCACCTCATTCTACTTGCTACAAGCTGATCGAAGGAATCTATATTTCTACTTCTTGTTAGTATTTCCTCATACAAAACTTCTGCAGCACCCCTTCTAATGTTACACTTTTCGTGTGCAAGTAAAACTGGTAATGGATCTTGTCCGGGGTATGTCCAATAGTCAAGTATATTTATGACTTTATTTATCGTGGAATCAACTAACTCTACATTTTCAGATGGTGGAAAAGTAAAAGGAACGTCAATTCTTAGTATCTTTGATTTTATGTCTCTTTCATAGAAAAATGACACTAGATAAATACCATTTTCTGTGTATTTATTGTAAGGATTAATATTTAATCCGCTCAAATCAATCCAGTTTGTATATAGTGAACCTGATGAGATATTTTGTCTTAGTTTTGTAAAAAGCAATAACATCAAATGTTGATCGGTTGGGAAGCGCTCCGCTTCTTTAATGTTAAAGTGGTTAACAATATGATTAACGAAAAATCGATCGCGAACTCTCTTAACACATCCAATCGCGATTGAATTTTTTAAGCATTCTCTAAAAGCTTCACATCTGTAGTATCCCGAAATAACTTTACACTCCAACAAGATTACCACGTGAGGAAACTAACAAACAAGGACATAGCAAGAATAGTAAAGCAGGCTTAAAGGAAAGCCAATAACAAAGATAGCGGAATTCTTTCAGGTAACGAGGCAGAGAATCCATCAGATAATCAAGAAGTTCAGGGAGACAGGAGAAATCCCCTTCCTTCGAAAACCGGGAAGGAAACCCAAACAGATAGATAAAGAAACAGAAAAAATCATCCTACAAGCCCACAAAGAGTTCAACCTTGGGCCAATTCACTTGGAAAGGAAGATAGAGGAAGTTTATGGGATCCATATCCCTCACAACACCATCTACAAAGTCTTACTCAAACATGGTTTGGTGGAGGAGAACATGAAGAAGAAAAAGCAGAGGAAGTGGGTTAGATACGAGAGAGCTCATTCAATGTCTCTATGGCAGGGAGACTGGAAGCTGATCAATCTTAATGGAGAGGAGAAATGGATAATTGCCTTCATGGATGACGCAAGCAGAGTGGTAACCTGCTTTGGAGTCTTTGATGAAGCAACTACGGAGAACACTATCAAGGTGCTGAAGGATGGCTTCGAAAAATATGGCATTCCAGACGAGATCCTTACCGACCACGGAACTCAATTCGTTCCTGCAAGGAATAGAGATTCTGCAAGTCATAAGTTCAAGCATTTTTTAGCTGAACACGGTGTGAAGCATATTGTTGCGAGAATAAAGCATCCACAAACTAACGGGAAGATTGAGAGATTCTGGCTAAGTTGAGAGAAGAGCAGAAAAGTTTGGCTCAGTTGGGGCTGTTGTAAGATGGCATAATGAGGTTAAACCTCACAAAAGCTTGAACTGGGATGAACCGATCAATGTTTTCTGGTGCAAACTTCCTCCTGAGAGAGTTTTGTGGTTTGTGAGGAGGTGGTGGGATGAGAAAGTGTAAATATAATTTGGGATACCACATTAAAATGACATTTCCGCTAATTTTTTATAAGAATGAACAAAGTTTCGAATGGTGTCAAAATGCCGAGGGTACTGGACATTGATGAAAAAGATAGAATGATACTCGAGCTTCTTGAAAAAGACCCTGAAATGTCTCAGAGTGAGATTGCGAAAATTGTTGGTCTTTCTCAACCGTCAGTCGGGAGTAGGATTAAGAAACTGAAGGAGCTTGGGGTCGTAAGCCACGCTTATGGTCTAAACCTGAAAAAATCGGGACTACACATACTAAAAGTTGATATAAAGTGCAAAAGACCGTCAGACATAATACTAAAGCTGTCAGGATGTCCCTTTTTTCTCAACGGGTTTATTGTTGCAGGTGACAAAAACTTAACTCTGTTTCTGGGTGGTGAAGACCTCACAACACTTGAGGCCATGGTTGATAAACACATAAGATCGGAACCAGAAGTCTACAATGTTGAGGCCGGAATAATCGTTAGATCGGAGAAGGATGCCGTGATGCCAATCAAGATGTACATTGAAAAATCCAAAAAAGCTCCCTGTGGTGACGTCAGGTGCAATGAATGTCTTTACTGGGAAAAAGACCTTTGCTTGGGCTGTCCGATAACTGGTCACTACAGAGGCAAATTCTGGAAGTAAAATGCTGAGCCGGATTAAACCTTTTACATCCGAGTTAGCAAAACCTTTTGCCAATATTCTCGGCAGAATGGGTATCCGACCTAACCATCTAACCATTCTTGGCCTTTTTTTTGGACTTCTGTCTGCATATTACATCATAAGCGGCAAAATTCTTATTGCCGCCCTCTTTATTCTCCTGAGCAGCATCTGCGATCTCCTTGATGGGGCGCTGGCGAGAACTGCCAACCTTACAACCGATTTCGGGGGTTTTCTTGATTCCGTGGTGGACAGATATGTAGATGTTATCTTGTTTCTCTCTCTCGGAATATACGGCATTGACTGGGTCATCGTTGGTTTGGCAATGAGCGGCTCACTTCTCGTCAGCTACACGAGAGCAAGAGCTGAGAATGTGATAGAGAGGTGTGATGTCGGTATAGCTGAGAGAGGCGAACGTTTAATCATACTTCTGCTCGGTCTTATCACAGGATATGTTTATGAGGCGGTCTTTATAATTGCCGTTTTAAGTCACATCACCGTTCTCCACAGGATCTGGTATACGTATTCTAGGACAAGATAATGGCAAAGCTTTAAAAGTTAAAAATTAAAGAAAAGTTGAATGCTGGAGAAGCTGGTAATTCCCGCAAACACGAGATTCGAGGAGAGGAACATAGTTGCAAGTGGAGATGTTATTATCGGCCCAAACTCAAAACTCAGTTACGGCATCATTGCGAAAAAGGTTATACTGGGAGAGAGGGTTATGGTGGACGGTGACGTTCTCGGAGAGGAGGTTAGACTTGATGCTTGGTGTAACGTCAACGGGGATGTGACATCAAAACACGACGCATACATCGGTGAATTTGCTTCTATTGGTGGAAAACTGACAGTTTACGGAGACCTTGAAATTGGCAGAAATGTCAGAATAAAGAATGGGTTTGAGGCAAAAGGTCTTATAACCATCCAAGACCCCACCCCAGCCCTGTTCTTTATATTCCTCTATCTGATGATCCTCCTGAGGCTTGGAAGACTGGAAGAGGCGGAAAAGCTTCTCGAAGAGGTAGAAGAATTTGATTCACCCCTTGTAATCCCAGACAGCACTCAGGTAAGCATAGACAGGATTTTGACAAGCAAGAATGCAGAGATCACAGCTAGCAGAATCTTGGGGAATATAAAAGCGAGAGATATCTATGTAAGTGAGAGTGAGATCTTTGGCAGTATAAGGGGTAGAGAGGTTATAGTTGAGAAGAGTAGAGTGCATGGAGCGATTGAAGGAAAAATAGTGTATCTCCTGAACTCTTCCGAGGTTTTTGGATATATAAAGGCTGATAAAGTTTACATGGAAGATGGGTGCAGTGTTGAGGGTGGAATAGTCGGCAGAGAGGGAGTATGGATAAGAGATAAGGTTGAGATACCTGGTAGAGAAGAGGAGGAAGAAGAGGAAGAAGAGGCTGAAATTGATGAAGAGGAAGAAGTTACAACGGAACAGGAGTTAGAGGAGGCTGCAAGCAACAACGAAGCTGAGAAAGAGTTGGAGGAGGTAGAGGGAAGGAAAGATGGAGTGGAAGAAGAGAAAGTTTCAAAGGATGTTTCCTAATCTCTTTCACGAACTTGAGGGCAAAAAGTTACCCACAGTTCTCGATCACCTTGAGGTGTGTAAAACTATTGAGGAAGCGTTGGAGGTTATCGAGTTTTTTGAAAGGAGGGGAGAGATTAGCGTTGAATACGCTAGTTTTTTAAAGAACAACCCCTCACTGCTTAAAAGCTTGATCGGAACAAGAGAAAGAGGAGAATATACGAGGAGGGGTTTGAGTGATTGAGATCGGTATAGCAGGGAAACCCAACGCAGGCAAATCAACGTTCTTCAAAGCCGCAACTCTTGCAGATGCCGAGATTGCCAACTATCCCTTTACAACGATAAAGCCGAACATCGGTGTGGGACACGTGAGAGTTAAATGCGTCTGTCAGGAGCTGGGTGTGGAGTGCAGAGAGTGTATTGACGGATGGCGGTTC
>JAPDIX010000073.1 GCA_029259345.1 Archaeoglobi archaeon | reverse complement strand
TGATTGCACAGAACTTAACGCCATCCTTCTCAAACCAGTCAATATGCCCTGCTGACATCGAATGTTCCCTTTCATACCTTATGTATGGCTTTCTTCTCCTCTTTTTCTTTGGTTCTTCCTTTGCCAAGCCTTCTTCAACCAGAAATCTGTGAATGCGATTGTGAGGGATGTGAATGCCGTAAACCTGCTCTATCACCCTTTCAAGCCTTCTCGCTCCCAGCCTGTACTTTGCTTTTGCCTCTTTTATGATCTCTTTCTCCTCCTCGCTTAACTCCTTCACCTTCCTTCCCCTCTTTTTTATCGGTAAGTATTCTTTGTGTGTGAGCCAGTAAGACCATACTCTCTTTACTGTTGAGATGCTGACTCTCATCTCAAACGCTATCTCTCTGTTAGTTTTTCCTCTTCTCTTGTGTCTTACAATGTACCTTATTTTCTTCTCTGTCAGTCTGCCGTAACCCATTAGTTGTTCGAGGGTATTTAAAGTCAAATTTTTTGGGACTATACACAGTAGTTCTCCAAAGCTAACATGGTGGTTCTCTTATAAATCCAAGCTCGTATAGCTTCTTTATTTTCCTCTGTGTTGTCGAAATCATAAGCTCTGCGACCTCGTATATCTCCTCTTCCCTCATCTTAACTCTTGCCAGTCCGAGTTCAATAGCCTTAACTCCGACTGCCGTTGCGACTTCTGAAAAAACCTCTTTTTCGGTCATCTTCGGGATTATGTAATCCTCATCAAGTCCATTCTTCTCACCAAAGTCTGCAAGAGCGTGGGCCGCTGCGACACACATGTCGTCAGTTATTCTGCTCGCCCTAACCGTCAGCGCACCTCTGAAAACTCCAGGAAAGACGAGAGAGTTATTGACCTGATTTGGAAAGTCACTTCTTCCCGTCCCCACAATTCTTGCTCCGGCATCCTTAGCCTCCCACGGCCATATTTCTGGAATGGGATTTGCCAGTGCGAAAACTATGGCATCCTCGTTCATCTGGGCAATCCATTCCTTTTTAATAACATCAGGACCCGGCTTGCTTGCTGCGATGAGAACATCTGTTCCCTTGATCGCCTCCTCTATCCCTCCCTTTCTCCTCTCTCCGTTGGTTTCAAGACATATTCTCCACTTGTGCGGGTTGATGTCCTTTTTCTTTTCAAGGTCTACCCTCTCCGGATGCAACAATCCTTTGCTATCCACAACAAACATTTTCTTCGGATCGGCCCCTGCAGCTTTCAGCAATCTTATAGTCGCAACATTTGCTGCACCAACACCCACAATTGCAATTTTTACGTCTTCAATGCTTTTACCAACGATTTTCAGTGCGTTAATGAGGGCTGCAAGGGTTGCAGTTGCAGTCCCCTGCTGATCATCGTGCCAGACGGGAATGTCGAGCTCATTCTGAAGCCTCTCGAGAATGTAAAAGCACTTTGGTGTGGAAATGTCTTCGAGGTTTATTCCACCAAAACTTGGCGAGACAGCCTTTACAATCTCAATGATCTTTTCTGGATGCTGTTCAGAAATCACAAGTGGAAATGCATCAACTGCACCAAGATATTTAAACAACAGGGCTTTTCCTTCCATAACTGGCAGCGCAGCCTTTGCCCCTATATTGCCCAAACCAAGCGTTCTCGAACCATCGGTTACTATCGCAATAGTGTTCCATTTGTTGGTGTAATCATAAACCCTGTCCGGTGAGTTAGCAATTTCATTGCAAACCTCTGCCACACCAGGGGTGTACCAGATGCTAAAATCGTCCAGACCCCTTATCGGGCACTTTGGAAGTATCTCGATCTTTCCTTTATAGTAAGAATGCCATTTTAAAGGTGTCTTTTCCTCCCCTTTCTCTTCAAAGATTTCCTCATTCATACGTATTATGTTTGTTTTAACTATTTAAACCTTCTTACTAAATACGTATATGAATTGAATATTTGTATTTTATTTTATCATGTTTTAAAAATAAGCATATTTATCATTTCCGATTGCATCGGAAATTTTATTTCGCCTGTAGTAAATTATATGCCATGAGAGCAAGCTGGAAAGGTAACATTACCTTTGGTCTGGTTACAATCCCGGTCAAGGTGTACACTGCCATTTTACCCAAGGAACTGAAATTTAGCCTCCTGCACTCTGCTGATGGTGGTAGAATTAGATACAAAAAGGTCTGCGAAAAATGCGGCAAAGAAGTTTCAAATGATGAAATTGTGAGGGGATACGAAATTTCAAAAAATGAGTATGTTATCCTAACTGACGAGGATTTCGAAAAAGTTCCTCTCAAAACTGTAAAGAACATTGAGATTAAACAGTTTTTCGATCCCAGCGAACTGGGAATAATCTATTACAGTAACTTCTACTACGTCTCACCCGACAAGGGTGGGGAGAAGGCGTATTATCTTCTTAAGAGGGCAATGAGTGAGACAGGGAGTATGGCTATCGGCAAGATGGGTATGAGGGGTAAGGAGCACCTCATCGCTCTTAAGGCCTTTGATGGCGGTCTCCTCCTCACCCAGCTTCACTACATAGACGAGATCAGAAATCCAGCAGAGGTACCGGGTTGGGGTATTGAGATTGAAGTTAGCGAGGAGGAGCTTGAGCTTGCCAAGAAGCTTGTAATAGCAATGAAGAAGCCGTTGAAGCTCGAAGAATACAGAGACGAATACAAAGAGGCTTTGATGAAATTGATCGAGGCCAAACTTGCTGGGAAAGAGATAACCGTGACTGAGGGTGTTGAAGAAGTGAAGTCCCTGATGGACGCTCTTAAAGCAAGTCTGGAGGCTGTAAAAGAGGTATGAGCTGGTTTGAGAGAGAAATCAGACCAATGCTTGCTGTAAGAAGTGCACCTTTCAGTGACGATGGGTTCATTTACGAGATAAAGTGGGATGGCACTCGCTGTATAGCCTTTGTAGATGTAGAAAACCACAGGTTGAGGTTGCAGAACAGAAGACTTTTGGATATAACCCACCGCTATCCTGAACTTGACTTCTTCAAGGTAGTTGAACAGAATGCGATTCTTGATGGAGAGATTGTGGTTACAAAGGATGGAAAACCATCCTTCCCGCTTCTGCAAAAAAGGGAGCATGTTGACAGCAAATTCAAAATTGAGATTCTTAGCAAAACAATCCCTGCAGTATACATCGCCTTCGACATTCTCTACACTCAAACGGATGGATGGATCACCGACCTTAAACTGATTGAAAGAAAGAAGGTGCTTGATGAGGTTATGGAGGACTCGGAAAGGATAATGAAAACGGAGTTCATTGACAAAAAAGGAGAGGAAATGTATCGAAAAGTAGTTGAAATCGGTCTTGAAGGAGTAGTTGCTAAAAAAAAGGATAGTATATACCAAATTGGAAAACGAAGCAGGTTTTGGAAGAAGATAAAGAAGAGAAATACTGCTGATTGTGTTATTGTGGGATGGCTGGAGGGAGAGGGAGAGAGGGAAGAAAGTTTCAGCTCTCTAATTCTTGCAGTCTACTCTGACGGAAAACTTAAACATGTTGGACAGGTTGGAACAGGATTTGACAGGGAGTTCATGGACTGGTTCTCAAAAAAACTGCGGGAGATTGAGATGGACAAGCCACATTTCAAGATAGATAAGAAGGGCGTGCACTGGGTTAAACCCATTTACGTTTGTGAAGTTGAATTTCTCGAACTGACCGA
Organism: Archaeoglobi archaeon; assembly: GCA_029259345.1. Lineage (GTDB taxonomy): Archaea > Halobacteriota > Archaeoglobi > Archaeoglobales > Archaeoglobaceae > Archaeoglobus. Next base: position 1,849 of record JAPDIX010000073.1, on the reverse strand, counting down.
AGATCAAAAGCTCAGGGCACCTGTTTTTCTCAAATTAAGGGATGACAAAAGCCCTGAGGAGTGTAAGCTTACGCAATCTTGACGATTTTCACGTGTAAATCATAGAGCTTATCGGCAACTTCAATTAGAAGGTCTTTGTCCTTGACACCTTTCAACCATCTTTCAGGAATTTCATGACCTGCCGAACCTTTCAGAGCACCGCATATCGCTGCAATCGAATCTGCATCTCCTCCAACATTTGCAGCCCTAACCACTGACTCTTCAAAATCGTCTGCCGCAAAGTAGCAGTAGAAGGCCATTGGAACAACATCGAGTGCCGAAATGGTGTTTCCAATTTTTTCAACAGCGAAATCAGAATCCCTGTCTGAGATTTCGTATGCATACTTAATTTTGTCTGCCATTAGAGAATCTATACCTCCTACCCTTTTCAGCACCTCTGCAAGCATCTCTTCATCGCTAAAATCAAGAACGTTGCATGCAATTGCAACTGCCACAGCCACAGCACCAGATATTGCCCCACTTCCTGTATGCGTAACCCTCGCTGAGAGTTCTGCATATCTCTCCACCAGATTTAAGCTGAAGTGGTAAACCAACCCGATTGGAGCTACCCTCATAGCTGCCCCACACGTGTCGCTATGAACTCCTGCCCTGTTCCAAGGGATGCCACTCAAAAGATTGGATATCGCCCTCGTTGAGCTCGGCCCTATTCTACGGCTTTTGGTACTCAAAAACCAGTTCTTCAGTTTCTCGGAAAAGTTCTCAGGGTCGAAATAAACAGTTTCGATCAGAGATTCTGCAAGTAAAAGCATCTGTTCTGTGTCATCCGTCCATTCTCCCGGCTTAAGGTCTCCATAAGGAGAGGGATAAAAATCCCTGATCTCACCATAGATTTGCTTTATGTCCTCTCTCGAAAGCCCTTCAGCCGGCATTCCAAGGGCGTCACCAACTGCAACTCCAAGAATGCAGTTTCTAAATTTTCTGTCCATCATTCTTCTTTTGATGGTGCACACAATTAAATCTTTACTTCTTCATCCACTGTTAAACGAAATCAGAAATTGTAACCTGCTTCTCGTTCTCATTTTCGAACAACGATTTTATTTCCTGCTCTAAAAGTTGTAACCTCTGTTTTGTGTAAGCTGAAACGCTAAAGTTTTCACAAAGGTATTTGGACAAATCCAGATACTTCATTATAGAGTTGCTGTGAACTGTAAGTGTTAGTTTCCCACCACATTTCGTGCATTTTCCTACGAGGGGGATCCTGCGGTATTTGGTGTTACACTTCACACACCTGAACTCCTGGCGGGAGAACGCCCTCAAATTGCCGATTATATCTGGAAGGAAATGGACATTTATAACCCTCTCAGCAACATCGTGCTCATCAACAGCGACAATTTTCTTCGCAAGCTCCATCTGATGATAGACTTTATCTTGCATGGTCTTCAGATACTTGTATGCACTTTCCTTTACACTCCCGGCGATATCATCGGTGTCGTGAGTGAACTTAAGTCCGCAAAACCTCATCTCATCCTTCAGCCTATCCCCAACCTTTTCTACGTAATCTTCAACCTCCTTGGGACTGCTGTATCTCAAAGTCGCCTCATAGAACTCAATCGGATATCTGTCCACAACGTCCATGTTGTGAACTTCTTTGTCCACCTCTCTTGGGTCAACTATTGCCGTCAAAACGAGTGGAGCGTCCATCTGTCCGCCTCTTTTATCGGGAAGAAACTTTCTGGAGAAGTTCAGTAGGCCATCGAGAAGCAGCATAAAGCAATCCTCATCTCCATCACAGTTCCTCCTCTTTGCTGCATGGAAATACGGATGTGCATAACCTGCGAGAACATCTGAG
>JAPDIX010000051.1 GCA_029259345.1 Archaeoglobi archaeon | reverse complement strand
GGCAACGGGAAAGCCTATACTCCTGGCAGCCCTAACAGCCTCTTCTTCTGACTGGCAGAATATACATCTGGTTGTGCTTATACCGTGCTTTTCGAGAATTTCTTTGGCTTCGTGCTCCATTAGTAGGGTCATATTACGCGAACTGTTCTGGGGTTAAAAACAGTTTTCAAATGCTACAAAACTTTGGTTGGTAAAAACTCTCCAGCTACGAAATCTCTGTAGAATTAATTTTGGACGTTGTGTGTTCATAACTCTCGGTGTTATGATACGTACAGGATATCTACGACTGAAAAATATGTATTTTAATGATAATCCTTTACAAATCTGCAGTCCCGCTTTGAAATCAGTAGAAAATTTAATATAACTCTCATACTGCTTCTCATCACAAAAACAAAAGGGGGTCGAGAAAATGGCAGAGAATTCGGTGTTTGTTGGGAACAAGCCTGTGATGAATTACGTGCTGGCCGTGTTGACGCAGTTCAACAGCGGTGCGACGGAAGTGTCAATTAAAGCGAGAGGAAGGGCCATAAGCAGAGCCGTGGATGTGGCAGAAATAGTCAGAAAACGCTTCCTGCCAGATGTCGATGTTAAGGATATTCAGATTTCAACCGAGCAGATTGACAGCGAGCAGGGTCCTGTAAACGTCTCGGCAATTGAGATTACTCTTGCTAAGAAGTAATAATTTTTCTTTTTTCATGTTTAAAATTTTTGCACGAGGACATGAAAATATAAGCGCTAAACATAAAACCACATTTGAGGTTACGAAGGAAAAGGAGGTCACACCACGAGGAGACTGCATTATTGGAGTTGACGCAGACAAGAGTTTGAGGGACATACCTGAAGAGGTGAAGATATTACTGAAGAGGGGCCTGAAATTTGAAGTTGAAATTTTTCTTCCCGATTACGGGCTTAAAGATGTTCTGACAGGCTATGGTAGTGAAAGGTTGCGTTTAGACCACCCAACTGATGTTGTGGTCAGAAAAAGCAGTTATGTCTGTCCAAGAACTTTGCTCGTATCTTCGACAAAGGCTGCAAGAGACATAAACAGAGAGATAGTAGAAATGCTAAAAGATAGAAAGACGGAGGTTGTAATTACGCTTCGACCTCTGCAGGCTTCGGGAGGGCTAAGCTGAATGCTGCATAAACCACTATTGAAGCAACGAGACCGGGAACGACTGGATATACCCAATATACTTTGTAGTACATCAAATACCAAAGAACACAGGTTACCACTGCGGCAATCATGGACGCTGACGCTGCAGTGCGATTTGGAGTCTCACTGTAAAGCGCTGCGAGTAGAGGGACGAGAAATGCAGCTGTTATGACTGAAAAGCTCACCCCAACTATCTCAACAATCAGACCCATAGGATTTACGGCGAATATCAGCGGAATTAACGCAAATACAAAAACTGCAATTCGTGTGAGGGTTAGGGCAGTACTGTCTGAGAGCTTTCTGACGTTTTGAAGAAAATCTCGCACGAATGAGGTCGCAACCACATGCAACAATGAGTTTATCGTAGACATGGCAGCAGCTACTATTGCCGTCAACAGTAAAGCGTTGATTCCAGCAGGGAACAGCTTCATGGCTAAGAACGGGACGACCAAATCAGCATCTTTCAGAAATGGCATAACGTCATCGGTGTACTTCGGAATCACGAGCCATCCGAATGGGCCTATGCTGAATACACAGATTGCAAATATCCCAATTATGAGCGGTGTGAGGATCATTCCGTTTGCTATAACTCTCTCGTCTTTTGCAGCCACAAATCTAACAACGAGTTGAGGACTTGCAAGCTGCGCGACACTAATGGCGAAGGTCAGACTGAGTATAAAAGGCACAACCATTCCGGCTTTCATTATCGGTGGCGGACCAAGCTTGCCAAGCTCGAACAACGCCCTGCCATCCATTCCCCCGAATATCTGTGTGCTGGAAAGAGCCTCAATCGCCGAACCCAAGCCACCCAAGCTGTAGATCAAAGCTGCAAATAAGGCAATTCCACCCACAAATACGATAATTCCCTGAATCAGATCAGTCATGACAACTGCTCTGAAGCCTCCGATTGCTGTGTAAATGGTTACAACGACAGCTGTGATAACCAGCCCTGTCGTGTAGTCAATGGAGAGCATGACCTGCAGAAGGTTTCCCGCACCCTTGTATATCGAGACCATGTAAAGCTCGAAGAAAGCCAAAATGATCAGTGCAGCTATTATCTGGCTCATAACTCCTAATTTGCTTCTAAAAAGTTCTGGAATCGTCAATGCACCGTATTTGTCTGCAATCTTCTTCATTGGTGGTGCTATGACCATCCAAGCAAGAATGGCAAACAGAATGTGAAAGAAGGTCAGGAAAGCCGACCACTGGAAACCTGCGAGAAAACCAAATCCACCGCCACCGAGAAAGGCAGCGGTGCTGAAGTATGTGGCGAAGAAAGAGAAGCTCACGATCAGTGCTCCAAGCCTCTTTCCCGCAAGATAGAAATCAAGAATGCCTTTCGTCCTCCTGTACTCATAGAAACCAATGAGTATGACCGCTATAAGGTAAGCAGCCAGCACCCCTTCGATTATCATACCAATCTCCTCGCTCTCAACACTGCTGCTCCGAAACCAATTGCCATTAAGATGACAGACGCAGCATATACTGCAGAGATTACCATTATCCTCACCCCCTTACGAGTCTTTTTGCCTTGCCTTCAAACCTCTCAAGAGTTCCAATCCTAACAGCTTCAATCCTCGGGCTGAAACCAAGAAATTCCTTTATATCCTTCGATATTTTACTAACAAGCCCGTTTTCACCTTCAAAAATTATCTTTATCCCGTTTCCAACCTCAATCCTGTAGTGCCTAACCCCATTTGATGCAAGAATTTGTTCAACATCGCTTGGATAGAATTTGACGCCCTTATAAATCACCATGTCATCCGTTCTTCCCCTTATCCTCTCTATCGTCATGTGCTCAATTCCGCATTCACACTTTTCCCTAGTTACCACTGCAGAAATCTCACCACTGCGGTATCTCATCAGAGGCATTGCTTCCCTGTTGAGAGACGTGTAAACAACCTCACCCTCTTCTCCGTCCTCCACAACTTCTCCGGTTTGAGGGTCAACTATCTCAACAATGTAATTGTCTTCCCAAACATGCAACCCGTTTCTATTGGGACACTCGAAGCCAACAGTCCCAACTCCTCCCATCTCTGTCAAACCGGGGATATCAAAAGCTTTAGCGTTGAAACTTTCTTCAATTTGCTTCCTCATTTCATCGCTCCAAGGTTCAGCCCCAAGCAGCATTTTCTCAACTGGCAGTGTTTGTGGGTCATATCCCATCTCCTCTGCCACCTCAGCTATCCTCAGCGGATAGCTTGCCGTAGCACAGAGAACAGTCGTACCGAAGTCAACCATGAACTTAATCTGCTTTCTCGTGTTTCCCGCACCAATAGGAATGACAAAGGCGTTTATAGCATCAGCAGCAAAATGAAATCCGAATCCACCGTTCCACAGTCCGAAGGCAGGAGTTATCTGGATTACGTCCTCTGAGGTTATTCCGGCAATGTGAAAAGCTCTGAGAAGCATTTCTTTCCACTGCTCAACATCTCTACGAGTGTAAGGTATGATTACCGGCTGTCCTGTCGTCCCTCCACTCATCTGAATTCTCACGACTTCTCCCTTTGGAACACAACACATTTTCAATGGATACGCTTCCCTCAAATGCTGCTTGGTCGTGAATGGAATTTTTGTGATGTCCTCAACAGACTTTGTTGACTCAACATCAATCCCTTTTTCCTTAAAAAGGCGCCTGTAAAAGGCACAGTTGTCATAAACATACTTCACAGTGCTCCTTAACCTTTTTTCTTTAATTTCTTCGATCTTATTACGTGGAAGCTTTATCGCTTTTTCGATGCTGTTCATGTATTTTAGGTTAATGCACACTATTTAAATGTTTTCCTATTTCTTAGATGCAATCCTATTCAACGGGATTAGTCATGTTGTGTTCATAGAGAACAGTCAAAACCAAAACTTTTTATAGCGGATGATGATGGGATGAGTGATGCAAAAGGTCTTTCCAACCGAGCTTGTAGTAGTAGAGTTTGTAATTCTTTTCTAAAGGTAGTTGAGGTGGGTTTTGATGCGTGCTGCTGACGCGCTTGTTAAGGCTCTGGAAATGGAAGGTGTTGAGGTTGTTTTTGGCATACCGGGAGGTGCAATACTCGAAGTTTACGATGCACTCTACGATTCCGGGATACAGCATATAACCACGAGACACGAGCAGGGAGCCACGCATGCTGCAGACGGGTATGCGAGAGCGAGTGGAAGAGTTGGTGTTGCCTTCGCCACATCTGGCCCAGGGGCAACAAATACTGTAACGGGCATAACTAACGCATACATGGATTCATCTCCAATTGTGGTCTTTACAGGACAGGTTCCGACAAGTTTGATCGGTAATGATGCCTTTCAGGAGGCAGACATTTCGGGCATAACTATGCCAATTACAAAACACAATTACTTGGTTACGAATCCAAAAGATCTGCTGAGAACCGTTAAAGAGGCTTTCTACATAGCTTCAACTGGCAGACCCGGACCAGTTCTGGTTGATTTACCCAAAGATGTTACACTTGCCGACATTGAATTTGATTATCCAAAAAAGATTTCTCTTCCCGGATACAAGCCTAAAACGGATGGACATCCTAAGCAGATAAAAAGAGCTGCTAAGCTTGTGATGGAGTCAGAGAGACCCGTTATTCTCGCAGGTGGAGGAGTGATAATTTCCAATGCGTCAAAAGAGCTCGTTGAGCTGGCTGAAACAATTCCCGCATTTGTTGTTACAACGCTGATGGGCAAAGGCTCAATTCCCGAAGAACATCCATTGTGCTTGGGCTTTGTGGGGATGCACGGTTCAAAATACGCGAATTATGCTCTCAGTGAGAGCGATTTAATCATATCAGTTGGTTGTAGATTCAGTGATAGAACCACAGGAAACCTTGAGAAATTTGCTCCTGATGCCAAGATAATCCACATAGATATTGATCCGGCCGAGATAGGGAAAAATGTGAGGGCTGATGTGCCCATAGTGGGTGATGCAAGGAAGGTTTTAGCGAAGTTGAAAAAATATATCCAATACAAGCAGAGGAAGGCATGGGAGGACAAGGTTAACGAATGGAGAAGGAAATATCCGCCAAAATATGGTCAGGATGGCTTTAAGCCCCAGTATGTCGTCGAGAGGGTTTGCGAGGTTATGCCCGATGCTATAGTTACCACGGAAGTGGGACAGAACCAGATGTGGGCAGCTCAGTTTTTCAAAGTCAGGTATCCGAGACAGTTCATTTCGAGTGGTGGACTCGGAACTATGGGCTTCGGCTTCCCGGCTGCGATGGGTGCACAGGTTGCATTTCCCGAAAAGACGGTTGTAGATATTGCAGGAGACGGGAGCTTCTTCATGAATATTCAAGAGCTGGCAACATGTGTGGAATATGAGATCCCCGTTAAAGTTGTGGTATTGAACAACGGCTATTTGGGGATGGTCAGGCAGTGGCAGGAGATGTTCTACAGAGAGCGGTACTCTGCAACCTGCATTGGATGTGAGAAAACCGGATTTGAGGCGATAGCCAAGGGTTTTGGGGCAGTTGGCATGACCGTCGAGAGCCCTTCGGATGTTGACGATGCACTGAAAGAGGCAAGGGATATTGACGCTCCCGTTGTGATTGACTTCAGAGTGGATTACCAAGCAAACGTCTTCCCCATGGTGCCACCGGGGGCGGCACTGAATGAGATTATAGATAAGGAGTGAGGTGGAGACTATGAGACACACAATAGCTGTCCTCGTTGAGAACAAACCGGGTGTTCTGGCGAGAGTAGCTTCTCTGTTCAGGAGGAGGGGTTTTAATATTGAGAGCCTTACAGTCGGAACAACAGAGAGAGAAGACCTTTCGAGGATGACTATAGTCGTTGAGGGCGATGAGAAAGTGGTTGAGCAGGTAACGAAGCAATTGAACAAGCTTATAGAGACGATAAAGGTTAGCGAAATCTCCGAGGGGTCAGTGGAGAGAGAACTCTGCCTCCTTAAGGTTCACGCACCCCCTGAAAAAAGAGGGGAGATCGTTGAGCTCACCAACATTTTCAGGGCAAGGATAGTTGATGTTTCGAGAGATAGCTTCATAATCGAGGTTACGGGAGACGAAGATAAGGTGAGCGCCTTCATTGACCTAATGAGGCAGTATGGTATAAA
>JAPDIX010000081.1 GCA_029259345.1 Archaeoglobi archaeon | reverse complement strand
ATCACCGCAAATTGATGTGGTTCTTTTCCACCGCCTGCCGTTGCACGTAAAACATGAGGTTCTCAAACACGGTAGAGAAATCTTTGTCAGGGATGAGGAAGAGCTTCTGGAGATTAAGCTCAAAGTCATGAGGGAATACCTCGACACACATCGAATGTACAGGCAAATTTCCTCAGAGGTGCTCGGATGAGGCTTGCAGAATACATAATGCGTTTTGAGAAGCATCTAAAGGGTGCAATGAACTTCAAACCCAAAGATTTGAAAGATTACTTTATCTACAACACCATGGCAATGAGTGCTTTCAGGCTGCCAATACTCTTATAGATTTAGCCCAATACATAGTTGTGAAGAAGAAACTGGGCTTTCCCTCAACATACAGAGAACTTTTCGAGATTCTTGAAAGTGAAGGATACATAAGCGAGGATGAACTCAAAACCTTCAAACGACTGATATTTCTCCGAAACCTTATAGCCCACGAATATTATAGAATTTCGGAGAGCGAGTTGCTCGAAATGGTGAATCTCCTTGAAAAATGTTCCGATTTTGTTAATAAAATAAAGGCGGAGGCTGGTAAGATATGAACGTAATCCGAGCACCTTTCCCAGACAACCACTTCGACGCTGTTTTCACTGACCAGCCATATTACGACCTGAGCTTTTCTCCACACCACTGACTCCAAAATTCCAGGATAGTTGCAAAGTATTTTTAAATTTGAGGAGGAGATGTGTTATGGAAGACCGTCTTGAAATGATATATACTAGGAGGAGTGTTAGAACTTATTCCGACAAGGAAATCGGAGAGGAAGAGATAAAAAAGATTTTAAAAGCTGCAATGCAAGCACCGTCTGCGGGTAATGAACAGCCGTGGCACTTCGTAGTGGTGAAGGACAGAGAGAAGCTTAAGAAAATGAGTGAAGCTTTTACCTTTGGCCAGATGCTACCAAACGCCAATGCAGCAATTGTTGTCTGTGCCGATCCGAAACTATCAAAGTATCCCTACGAAATGTGGGTTCAGGATTGTAGTGCTGCAACCGAGAACATTCTGATAGCGGCGAGGTGTCTCGGTATAGGTTCTGTGTGGCTTGGTGTTTATCCGAGAGAAGAGAGAATGGCGCAGCTGAGGAAAATTTTGCAGATTCCTGATGAAATCGTTGTCTTCAGCGTTGTATCACTGGGCTACCCGAAATCTGAGAAGGATTTTTACGAGGCTGCCGACAGATTCAGGGAAGAGAGGATTCACTTTGAAAAGTGGTGAGGTGCTTTTCAACCATAATTTTTTCGAAGTTCAGAAAGATGTCCTTTGGTTCTGGAATTCTCCTGTATATCACGCCTTTGCCAACAGGGTCTTCTCCAGCTGAAATCAACTCTCTGATTTTCTTATCTCTCTCGTAAATCACTCTCAGATATTCATCCAGCTTTCTGACTATATTCTCTTTACCGAAAACAACATCACCGTGTGAGGGAATGGCAGTAGAAATATCTCGCTCCTGAACGATCCTCTTTACTTTCTCAATAGACCTCACAAAATCACCAACGTGACAGTCTCTGCACCCATACCATGGAAAGGAGGTTAGATCAATATCTGCCAGAAAAATTATTTTCTCGTTTATTATAAAGCAGCAGTGCCCAGCTGAATGTCCAGGTGTGTGCAGAACCTCAATTGTGAGACCCTCAAACTCAAACTCTTCGCCATCTTCAAAGGTTCTGTCTACGCTGCCAAACTCGAAGTTTATGAAGAGGTTAACCAAATCTCCCATTCCATACCTCTCCTTGAATTCTTCATAACTCTCAATCGCTTCTGCATCGAGCACATGAGCCGCAACTCTTTTTCCGATTTTATTCAGGGCTATGTGGTCTTCGTGCCAGTGGGAGTTTATCACCCACTCGACCTTCAAATCCTTCAGTACATCTCCCGCTCCGGTATCTATGATAAGGGATTTCCCGATGAGGACACTATTGCTGTGAGGATACCTCCCCTTACTTGGCCCTTCAATAACCTTTATCTTGCTGTTAATCTCCATCAATCTCTGATTCAAGCCATAATCTTAATAATCCTTTCTGAGCATGCAGACAAGATGATTGCAATAGTAAACTACGGCGTAGGCAACCTGAAGAGCATAGCAAAGGCAATTGAATACGTTGGTGGAGAAGTCGTTGTTACAGAAAACCCCAAGACCATCATGGAAGCATCAGCGGTTATATTTCCTGGGGTTGGAGCATTTAAAACTGCAATTGAAAGGCTCAACTCTATTAGAGATATAATTGACAGCCTGACAGTTCCAATTCTGGGAATTTGCCTCGGAATGCAGTTGTTCGCTACCGAGAGTACTGAAGGTGGTTTGTTTAAAGGGCTGAACTACATTCCGGGTAGAGTCGTGAAGTTTCCTGAGTGGGTTGGAAAAGTTCCACATATGGGCTGGAACACTCTTAAAATCGAGAAAGAGAGCGAGATACTCGATGGAATCAGGGATGGTACATATGTTTACTTTGTCCACTCTTACTACATGGAAACTAATGATGAGTTTGTTTTGACTAAAACAGACTATGGAATTGACTTTGTCTCAGGGGTTGAAAGAGATAACTATCTCGGATTTCAGTTTCATCCAGAGAAAAGTGGCAAAATCGGATTAAAAATTATTGAAAACTTTCTTAGAATTTCGAAACGATGATCGTCAACCAGAAGATTTATTTTTACTTGGGAACACGAAGTTACCAGATGGATGCAGAAGTTGATCTCGACACCAACTCGAAAATTGCAGACAGTATAGTTAAAAACCTCATAGACTCCTATACACTTGACGGAATCATGGATCTTGTCAGGAAGAACAAGGATAAGAAAATTTACGTTTGTGTGAAGCGTGGAAAACCGGAGACTGTAAAGATATTCGTTGATTCTAACGGAAAACACCACTACCGATGTGATGACACACTTTTAATCCCAATTCCTAAGAAATTCGTACTTCTGGAGCCGGACAAGATGTACTTTGAGATGACACTGAGAGCTAATGTTTTGCTTGCACTGAACGGTGCCGAAGAAAAGGAGTTGTACCACTAAATTTTTTAAATTGTTGCCAGTTCTTCAAGCATGCGATACAGTGTCGGAGTACTCGGAGCTACAGGAATGGTTGGACAGAAGTTCATTCAACTCCTCGACGGGCATCCTTGGTTTAAATTAACCAGCCTGGCAGCATCAGAGAGAAGGATTGGAAAGAAGTATGGAGATGAAGTAGACTGGGTTGTATCACGTGACATCCCTGAGATCGCCAGAGATATTGAGATGGTTCCCATGGATCCAAAGTATGTTGACGCAGACATCGTTTTCTCAGCCCTCCCCTCAGGCATTGCAAGGGAGGTCGAGCCAAAGTTTGCTGAAGCTGGATTTGTGGTTGCAAGCAATGCATCTGCCTACAGAATGGCTGAAGACGTTCCTCTGGTAATACCTGAAGTCAATCCCGACCATCTTGGATTAATTGAGGTACAGAAGAGGAACAGAGGGTGGGATGGTTTTATAGTCACAAATCCAAACTGCACCACCATTGTTCTCGTTCTCTCGCTAAAACCTCTCGTGGACTTGAGTCTGCAGAATGTCAGGGTTGCGTCAATGCAGGCACTGAGCGGTGCAGGTTACCCGGGTGTTCCATCGCTTGCCATCACAGACAACGTAATTCCTTTCATCAAGGGCGAGGAGGATAAGGTGGAAGAGGAGCCACTGAAGCTTTTGGGTAGATTTGATGGTGAAAAAGTCCAATTTGCCAACATCAAAGTCTCTGCATCCTGTCATAGAGTTCCAGTTATTGATGGCCACACAGAAGCTGTTTGGGTCGAATTTAACAGGAGCGTGGATGTTGATGAAGTTAAGAGGGCATTTGAATCTCTTAAACCACTCGATCTGCCTACATCTCCAGAGAAGGTGATAATCGTTCGAGAAGAGCCCGACAGACCACAGCCGAGGCTTGATATAGATGCGGGAGGAGGTATGAGTATCACGGTCGGCAGGATAAGGAAGGATGGGGACAACAGCGTGAAGTACATTGTGATGGGTCACAACACCGTCAGAGGAGCGGCGGGAGCAAGCATACTGAATGCAGAATTAATGATCAAGGAAAAAATAATTTAGCAAAACTGAAATATACTTGAAATCTCTTTTATTTTTGGGGTGCTTGTTTGCAACCTGAGAGAGAGCTAACCTTAACCTCGGCATTCAAGATTGTGCTTATACCTATGATTCTAAGCTTAATTTTCGACCTAATTGCTGGCTTATTCCTTGGAATAAGCTTTGAAAAACTTATGCTGAGCTATCCCATGATTTTAATTGTTATTCCCGGCTTAATGGGGTTGAGGGGAAATGTATTCGGCTCTCTCGGTTCGAGAATCTCCACTTCTCTCTACCTGGGTTCATCTCAACCCTCCATCAATGATGAACACATCTTAAAAAATACTTTCTTCAGTATTTGGGCTGCAACAATCCCTGCTCTGATATTGCTGGTTATTGCCGGGTTAAAATTCTTCGATTTGAGTGGTTTTTTGACCACTACTCAGATTATTGTTGATTCAAGTGTCATGATTTCAGCTATTCTCGGATTTGTGACAGCGTTGATTGTAATATACAGTTTTAGGAGAGGTATTGATCCTGACAACATCGTAGGGCCTGCAATTACGACATTTGCAGACCTCGTGTCAATCCCTTCAATTGTTCTGTTTATCCTTCTGTTTGAAAGCATAAGGGACTTCTGGGCGTTAACGATTCTACTCGTCTCTTTCCTTATAATCTCGATTTATTTTTCTGTTAGAGGTGGATACGACAGAAAAGCCTACAAGGAGACTTTGATAATCATTTCCCTTCTCGCTCTCATTCAGAGTGTTACCGGAAACATTTTGCAGGAATCCAGCGGTGTAATTCATCAGGCAATATTGTTGAGCTTTGCCTATCCTGCAATAATCGGAAGCATTGGTAATTATGGCAGCATAATGGTCGCAAGAACTTCAACAAAGCTGCATCTCGGAGAACTGGAGTATGTTGGTTCGAAAAAAAGTTTGGTAGATATATTTTATATTTTACCCACAACCCTTGTAATAGCTCCAGTTATCTACATCTTCTCACTACTGGCATCCACACATTTTGCCAACGCTAATCTACACCTCATATCAACTTTTGTTTACTTCTTGATCGCATATCTTTCTCTTGCAGTATTAGTCCTCGTATTTTCAACCGTTCTTTCAGTATGGTTGTATAAAAAGGGTGTTGATCCTGATAACGGCGGAATTCCTCTGACCACTACAATAACGGACATTTTAGGGACTGTGGTCGTGGTAGTTCTGGCATATCTAATTGTATAATAACATTTCAAGCTCCTTATGGCCATCTTTTGAAAAATATTTATTTTGCTTAAGATTTATCCAAAATATGCTTAAAAGTGATGGTAAATGGATAAGAGATGAGAAAAACAGAATAGTGATTCTTAGAGGCGTCAACTGTGGTGGTGACAGTAAATTACCGCCTTTTGAACCATTCCAGACAGAAAAATCGGCGGAGCAGATTAGAAGCTGGGGAGCGAATGTGGTCAGATATGTAACAGTTTGGGAAGCGATAGAGCCAGAACCGGACGTTATCAACAAAGAATACATAAAAAAGATGAAAGAAAAAGTTCGGTGGCTCGCCAGAAGAAGTATATACGTAATCGTGGATATGCACCAAGACCTTTATGCAAGAAAATTCTGTGGAGACGGAGCACCGGAATGGGCAGTTTTTGAATTACTTCTCACCACCCGTTATGAAATCATTCACGAGATTCTGGAAAGATGAAGAACTTCAAGAACATTTCCTGAATGCCCTTAAAGCTGTTGTAAGGGAGTTAAAGGACGATGTAATTGGTTTTGAGATATTCAACGAGCCATGGCATGGCGAGTTTGATATTGGTTTTTTCGAATCGAAAATTTTAACTGAATTCTACAGGAAAGCTGTGAAGATTGTAAGGAAGGAGAGCAAAGACTGCTTGATCTTCTTTGAACCCGCAGTCGCAGCTTCTCCAGTGTATGGTGTAGCAAGCCAGATAGATAAAACCGGTAAAGATTCCGTATTTCCCTGAATTTGAAGTCAAAAGCAACACCAAGGACTGGTCATTTGACGAAGAAAAGGAAGAAGTGGTGGTTGAAAGCTCAAAAGAGCCCACCTGGATAGAAATAAAAGGTAAATAATCTTTATGCTTCACAGAACCTAACAATCCCCCAGAGAGTTCCGCTGTAGATGCAGCCATCTGGCCCTATCTCGGTCGCAGCGTAAAAGCTGTTGTGCGCCGGAAGAGGAGAGACCTTAACGTACCACACAGTCTCACCGCTTTCCCAGTTTACCGCCTCAAGTG
>JAPDIX010000065.1 GCA_029259345.1 Archaeoglobi archaeon | reverse complement strand
TCCTTCAATCTCTGCTATTATTCTGGTTGGAGTTCCCTTCTCTTTTTCCCTGATTATCCATTTTATCGCCTTCTCGTCAAGTTTCACATAGAGGTTTGTTAGAGTGGGAAATAATTTCGGGAAATGACACCTCTGCTACCATTGGAAATGGGTGATATACTCTGGGGTGTGGATACTATATAAAATTATGGTTTCTGCTTCACTGCCCAAGTATTGTAGTTAAGACTCGCAACCTATACCGTCTTTGTCGAAGTGGTGGGGATCGGGTGGCAGCACTCTTAAAGCATTATAAATTTCGGTTAAGTGTGAAGAAGAATCTAACACTCCCAAGCTCTCAACCTGATAACGAAGACCGATCCTTTAGGATGGTTGTCCTCAATCCAAATTTCTCCACCGTATCTCTCAACGAGCTTTTTGACTAGGTGTAGCCCCTGGCCTGTTGAAGCGGCCTCTCCGTATGCGAAGCCTTCATCAAAAACCCTATCTTTTATCTCGTCCGGGATGCCTTTCCCGTAGTCGACAACGCTTATTTCGCAAAACTCTTCCACTCTCTTTATCTTAACATCGATTTTGTCTGCTTTTCCATGCTGTATAGCGTTCTGGAACAAGTTTTCAAAGATAGCCCTCAACCCTTTATCAGCAAAAACTTCACAATTACCCTCAACAGTTATAGGTACGTCGAAGTGCTTAGCAGCATCCTCAACAACCTTTCTAACGTTGATTTTTTCCAGTTTATCTTCCAAAACGGCTTCTTCAAAAGCTCTCAAATCCTCTATTACCCTAACCGCTCTATCTACTGCCGTTTGGGTTTTCTGGAAAAAATCGAATTCTCACAATTTTTGCAAGCCTCTTTGCCACTCTCCAAATATGCCATTGCTGCTGTGAGGGCGTTCAAAACGTCATGTCTGAGGGCTCTGTTAATGATAAGGAGCATTAACTTTCGCTCCTCAATCTTTGTTACGTCTGTGAGCGTTATTCCTAATCTTTTTCCCATGTAATGCCCTATGCCACCGACGATTAGGTAGGGTCTGTACCCACCCCCTACATCTTTTAATCTCAACGTATATGGCTCTACTTTCTCTCCCGCAAGCCTCTTCTTCACGGCAGCTATTGCCCTTTCTTTGTCTTCGGGATGAATGAAGTCGAAGATGTTTTTTCCAACTACATCTCCTTCGACAATTTTTTCTGCTACTTCATGAAAAGTCGGGTTCGCATAAACCACCGTGCCTTTCTCGTCGTAAGTCAGAAGAGGAATCGGCAGTGATTCTCCGAACTCTTCCAGCATCTCCAGCATAATATCACCTATAAGTGTCCTTTAAGCAATCTATCACGATATATTGCACAAAGAAGTATTTTAATATTTTTTGTAACTATCTGTCACATAAGGCCTTTCTTTATTGCCTCAATTATATGGTCTTATGTTTTTCACTGTAAACACATCGTTTTCAGTTTTTCGTGGTTTTTCTCAGTCCCACCAACCTAACTGCGTTTTCTCTTGGTTGAGCTCAGTTCTGGGAGGAGACTCCTGTTATGTCAAGTTTTTGCTGTTTTTCTGGTAGGAGGAAGGGATAATTTTTCATTAGAAAAAAGTGCGTGAAAAAAGGCTATAAATGACCGGCACGATATTATAATGGTTGTCGTAGCATGAATATCTTTGAGAATCTTCTGAACAGCAGCGGTCTATTCAAAAAATAGAGATGTTCTAAGGCATAGCTATGCCCCTGAAAAATTACCGTATAGAGAGGAGCAGATAGACCAGCTTGCTCTTCTTCAAATTCGTCAATATTCATACCAGATTCTATGAATTTTTTAGCTAAAAAGTTTACTGTAGAATTAAATTAGTTTATGCTTAATATTGTACCATCGAGCAATATTGCGTACCATTTTTTGTAATCATATCTTCTAAACATGAAGCCGGCAGGCCTGTCCAAGTTTACTGCAGTAGATGCACAGAGATCGTTAAAGGCCGGAAGAACGATTATTTTTCTCTCACCTTCAATTTCACCTGTTAAAAATACTCTTTCCTTGTATCCCCCTACTTCGTCTCTAAGAAATACGGATGGATGGGCGTGTCCGAAGATGAGATATTTAGCACTCCACACGTCCTCATCTGGAATCGCATGACCATGGAAAATCCCGTATTTCCCTAACCTGATACACTTCTCGGCATCTATGCTTATATCGTGGTTGCCCTTTACCAAAACAAGTTCCGTTATACCCCCAATTTCACTTATGAATTTCTCATATTTCCCTTTTTTTCCAATATGCATCAAGTCTCCAGCTACAATAAGCGTTTTTGCCTTTTCGGCGATTTTAATCGCCCTCTCTATAATATCATCATCGTAAAATCTAATCAGGCCTAAATGGAGATCGGAAATTACAGCCTTTCTACCTATGAAAAGAACACTCTCATCCAGTCTCATCCAGCACTTCCCTTTCTACTTCAGGTATAAATTCGGTAATGTCCAATCCGTTCTCCTTTGCAACGATCAATGCAGCTGTTGGAAAGCTGATGAGTCCTTCAAGCCTCTCCTGCTTTTTGTTGATCATTGAAACCACTTCCTGATAACTCTTTCCGGTCTTTTCAACAATTTCCTCAATGATTTTATCAGTCACAGACCTTGAGAGTAGGTGGGAAAGGTCTGGTCTAAAATCAGAGGACATATCAACGTCATCTATATCAAAGGTTGGCACAACCTCTTCTGTACCCTCAATCAAACCCTCCTTCTCAGCTTCCTCAACAACCTTCCTGCTTCCCTCGTGGCTAAACCAATTAAGATCAAAGCTCATAGTGTAAATCAACTCACTTCTGGTCATTTTTCTTTTTCCCTTGCTTTTGAATGCTGCAGCAATGACCTTCCTCATCATTTCATGAAAAGAAGGAGTCGAGGGTTAAATCTTTTCCTGTCTTTTTCCTCCGCTCCTTTCTCACTTCCTCATCATCTTCAGGCTGTGATTTTTCTCCTACATCATGAGACTTTTCTGGCTCCAATTTGCTCTCAAACTCAGCAAGGAAGGTTTCATCTTCTATCCTGTGTAGTCCGTGCATTTCGATGTATTCTGCAATTTCAGATGCTCTATCCCCTGTGAGAAACTCGAGCTCCTCTTTCGAGAAATCATAAAAGGCAGCTATCCTCGCAGCCCTGTCAATATCAAGCTCCTGCAAAAGTAGCTTAACAATAGGAAGCATCTCGGTGTTTGCCTTAACTTTTGACATGTGGCTATATCTTCCAATTTTCTCCAGCACTCTCTTAGTCATCTCTCTCCTCTGTCTCATTTTAAAAAGCATTTGCCAGGTTGAGGGCCTCTGATATCTCGTAAATCCTCCCCTCTCCCTTTCCTTCACCTGCTGCACGCCCACAGTCATCAGATAGCTTGCATATTTCCACAACCTGTAAAACTGTCTTCTTCTCACCCTCCCGAGGAAGATGTCCGCCTTTGAAAGCACGTTATATGCAACCACCAAATCCTTGCCGTAATACTCAAGTGGCAGGTTTTCGTCAACCCAGTGGATGATGTCCTCAGGTGACTCATCAAGGAGCATTGCATCGTTATAAACTGCAGGATTTTTTGTTTTGAAAATCGCCTGAAGAACTTTAAAAATGTCTTTCTCCTGTGTCCTTTTTCCCACAACAACATCTTCAAGTTTCAGTTCATCTTTACCCTCCGCAACGGCCTGAAGATCGTTAGTTGCAGCCCTAAGGTCACCTCCTGCATTTTCAGCTACTAACATTAAAGCCCTTTTATCCGCCCTTATCCCCTCAGCTCTACAGATTTTCTCAAGAACCTTTACAATCTGATTTTTTGTGAGTCTTCTGAAATTTGTCATCTCACAAAGTCCCCTCAGCTCGGGTGAAAGTTTGTAGGGATCATTTGCTATCAGAATTAAAGGTTGGGCAGGTTTTCTTTTGATGAGCTTTATTAAAGCAGCCTCACCACCTCTATCCTCCTTTTTGTGTATGTTGTCAACCTCATCAAGTATGATTAGCTTCATCTTGCCATGTGCAGAGGAGAGAAACTCACCTTCATCACTGATAGTTTCGTTAAAGGCTCCCTCGCCAACTATGCGCTGTATTATCTGCCAGTTCCTCTGATCACTGGCATTAAGTTCAACAACTTCCCAGCCTAAGGAGTTTGCAAGGGCTACAGCGAGGGATGTTTTTCCCACTCCTGGAGGTCCTGCAAGAAGGAGAGGTTTCTGTCCAGGCCTCCACTTCTTCGCCCATATTGTTACCTTCTGAAGGATATCTTTGCTTGCAACAACGTCTTCGAGCCTCTTAGGTCTGTACTTCTCAACCCAAAGCATCCAAAAAAAGTTTGTGAAGAGGGTATATCACTTTATCTCTGAGAAAGATGGGATTATCTTCTCGGCGTAAATCTTTGTTACGTACTTCGGGTCTGGCCCAACGTTTATGAGCATGAAGTGCCTCACACCGGCCTTTACAAACTCCTCAATTTTCCCTATGCACTCCTCAGGAGTTCCTACGATGAAGAAATCTCTTATCATCTCCTCCGTTACACTCGCAGACAGCTTTACGAACTCCATCAGCATGTCATCCTCGACGAGCAGCTTTTCGAAGTAAAATTTCTTTGAGAAACCTTCAGGCAAGTCGAGAGTGTAACCGGCTTTTTCTGCTTTTTCAGCCGCTGATATAATCACACCACCATATTGCATTGCTCTCTGCATAGCTTTCTCAGGATTTGGATCAACAGCGGTGTAAATCTGCAGTGCAGTGTCTATCTCATCAATACTCCTGCCAGCCTTTTCGCAACCTCTCTCCACATCCTTTAGATTCTCCTTGTATGTTTTTGGGGTCTCGGCTATAGGCATCCAACCTTCACACATTTCACCGGTAAGTTCTCTTGTCTTTACACCATTTGCCCCGACATAAACTGGAATTGTATCTTGAACAGGTTTGATTTGCAAAAAGGCGTTTTTCAGTTTGAACTTCTTTCCATCATAAGAGAACTTCTCACCCTTCCAGAGCCTTTTCATGATCTCTATACCTTCTCTCATGGTGGTGTAAGGCTTGTCCCATTCTATACCGAATGGAACTATGTTCATCGCCTCCCCTGCACCTATTCCGAGAAAAGCTCTTCCGCCCGAAAGGTGGTCGAGGGTTGCAAAGAATTGAGCCAATATAGACGGGTGATACCTAACGACATCTGTAACACCAGTTCCAAGCATGCAACGTTTTGTTTTTAATGCAAGAGCTGACAGCAATGACAGAGCGTTAGGTGTGAAGCCGGGTGGAACCATCAGTGTGTGGTCTGGAACCACCAGAGATGCCATTCCGTTTTCCTCGTTCATTTCCGCTATTTTCATTACCTTGTCCAGTGCTGGCATCGGTGCTGAAATCAACGTTCCGAATCTAACTTCGCTCATAGCTCTAACCCAATTTTTAATTACTTATATTTTGCTAAAAACTTCCTGACCTCTTCAACGATTCTCGGCAGAACTTCACCAGTTTTTCCCTGAATGAAGTAGTCGGAGATGCCTTCAGCAGTCAGGGGAGTTGGTTCGGCATTAATTTCTATAACCGATGCTGGCGTTTGTTTATTCTTTGCGAGTCTTGGCAGTTGTGCAGCTGGATAAACCACGGCAGATGTGCCAGCGACGATCATTACGTCGCACTTAACCACTTCCTCCACGCTCCTTGTGTAAACGTCCTGCGGAATTGGCTCGTTGAAATAAACAACATCGGATTTCAATGGGTACTTACATTCACAGGTGGGTATTCCTCCTTCTTCCAGTATTCTGGGAATGTCGAATGCATCTCGCGGGTAGCGTCTTCCGCATCTCAAACATCTGAGCTTTGAAATGTTTCCGTGGAAATCAATGACATTCTGACTCCCTGATTTCTGGTGAAGATTGTCAATATTCTGGGTTATGATACATTTCAAAATTCCCATCTTCTCAAGCTCCGCTAATACATAGT
This sequence comes from Archaeoglobi archaeon, assembly GCA_029259345.1. Lineage (GTDB taxonomy): Archaea > Halobacteriota > Archaeoglobi > Archaeoglobales > Archaeoglobaceae > Archaeoglobus. Next base: position 427 of record JAPDIX010000065.1, on the reverse strand, counting down.
GAGAGGGATTTGGCTCAGCCCTCTCAATCGCGTCTCTGATTGGCGATTTAACTGACTCCATCCAGTATTCAACCGGGTTTCTCAGAAACTTATCGTAGACCTCGTATGCTCTCCTTTCAGCCTCGGGGTCTCTTGTCCAGATGCCAGAAGGTCCACGAAAGTCTGGAATGCCAGATTCGGTTGAAACTCCAGCACCTGTTAGTGCTACAGCATAGACAGAGTTGGCGAGAACTTCCGCCACTTCTCTAATCACCATAACGAAAATACGTGATTGAATATTTGTCTTTTACTTCTGGATACTGTGATATCCCGAAATAATTTCACTTCTCAAGCAACCACCCCCTGCTATACTCAAAAACTCTTTCAGCAGGTAACGTCCTCAAAAAAGCCTGATAAGGAGTCTCAGCTCCTCGAAATTCAGGCTCAT
>JAPDIX010000087.1 GCA_029259345.1 Archaeoglobi archaeon | reverse complement strand
CAGTTCTAATGAGACTGGTTGAGGTTATAAGGGGTGAGAAGACCAGCGACGAGACAATGGATTTGCTTGTAGATTTCGTGAAAAGCATTGGTAAGGTTCCGGTTAGGGTGGAGAAGGATGTGCCAGGCTTCATAGTTAATAGGGTGCAGGCTCCTGCTGGAGTGTTATTGATGGCGATAGTTGATAGTGGTGTCGCAACCCCTGAAGAAGTGGACGCAGCTATGAAGAATCTTGGCCTGCCAATGGGTCCATTTGAGCTAATGGACTACACCGGAGTTGATATCTTCTACCATGCAGGAAAATACTTCGCCAGTACCCTTGGGCCGGATTATGAGCCATCAAAAACGGTCGAGAAGATGGTAAAAGAAGGAAGGCTTGGCAGAAAGACAGGAAAAGGATGGTATGACTGGAGCAAGGGACGACCGCAGGTTGATACGAGCAAAGCTTCCGATAAGGTAAACCCGATGGACTTCACCTTTGTCGAAATCAATGAAGCGGTTAAGCTAGTTGAAATGGGCGTTGCAAGTCCCGAGGACATTGACACTGCAGTAAAGCTCGGTCTTAACAGACCCTTCGGTCCATTCGAGCTTGCAAAGCAGTTTGGGGCTGAGCAGATAACCAAAAGGCTGGAGGAGCTGGCAAAGCAGTACGGAAAGAAGATTTTCGAACCTGCTAAGACCCTCAAAGAGGGTAAACTCCCTTAAAACCACAAAACTTAAATAACCAATTATTCACTATTTTTCATTACCTAATGGAGGTGATAAAATCGTACGAGATAGAGTTTGTGGGTGGGAAGAACATTGCAGATATTTTGATGGAAGTTTTGAAAATGGATAGTAGAGTTGAAGAGTTTGAAAAGGCTAGTGAGGGGTTTAGACTCAAGTTACACGGTGCTAAGAAGAAACTCGTTATCTTGTGCAGGGGAGACATGGGAGAGTATGATTGCAAAGTCATAATCAACACAGCTAAGCTACCTGAAAATGGAGAAATTGCCTTAAATGCAAACAGAATTGCGAAATCGTGCGGGAGCAGTCCAGAAATTGCAATGCTCGGTGCACTTGCAAAGCTTGGAATTGTGGACATCAAAAAGCTTATGGGAGCGATATACAGTAATCTGGGATATTCACACGCAATTGCAGTGAAAAGAGGGTATGAAGAGGTCAGGATTTGAGCCTATCCGTCATCGCAAGGGTCTTGGTTAGTGCATAAAAGAAGATTTACCTGTTCAAAATCTCAGATTCCAGAAAGCTTATACAGGGTGGGAAATACAAAGGGTATGGATTTCGATGATGTTGTTAACGCCACTGTCAACGTGCTAAGAAGGGCCCATACCGAACTTCCTGAGGATGTGGTGATAGCTGTAAGGAATGCTTACGAGAGGGAGGAGAATGAAATTGCAAGAAGAACCCTTGAAACTATCCTGAAAAATGTTGAGGCTGCTAAGAAGCTAAAAGTTCCCATGTGTCAGGATACTGGAATCCCAGTGTTTTTCGTTGAGATAGGGAGGGATCTGAAGCTCGAATTTGACCTTTGTGAAGCTATAAGAGTGGGTGTTAGGAGAGCTACGCTAGAGATTCCATTGAGACCCAATGCTGTCCATCCCATTACAAGGGAGAACTCTGGAGATAATACGGGAGCGCATATCCCCCAGATAAATCTGGAACTCGTTGACGGGGATGAACTAAGGATAGTAGCAATGCCAAAGGGGGCAGGGAGTGAGAATGTTTCAGCCTTGAAGATGATGCTACCCACTGAGGTGAACAAAATCAAGGATTTTGTCGTTGAGACTGTGCTTAGAGCTGGAGGGAAGCCTTGTCCACCTATTTTTGTTGGTATTGGGATAGGAGGGACGTTTGATGGTGCAACAAAGCTTGCAAAGAAGGCTTTACTGAGAAACGTTCTTGAAATGAACAAATTTGAATTTGAGATTCTGGAGGCTATAAATAACCTTGGCGTGGGGCCAATGGGGTTAGGCGGGAAAACCACTGCTCTTGCCGTTCTTTGTGAGATCGGTCACTGCCACACTGCGAGTTTACCTGTGGCGGTTAACATCCAATGTTGGGCGAACAGAAGGGCTGAGATAGTTTTGAGGTGATTGAAATGGAGTACGAGATCAGAACACCGCTCTCTGTTGAAGAAGTGTTGAAGTTGAAGGTAGGAGACACAGTTTACGTTACAGGCGAGTTGTTCACAGCAAGAGATGAAGCTCACGCAAGGGCGCTAAAGTGGCTTGATGAAAACAAGGATTTGCCGTTCAACTTTGACAAAGCTGTTGTTTATCACTGCGGGCCTCTGGTTAAGAAAAACGATGAGTGGAAGGTGGTCTCTGCAGGACCAACAACCTCAGCCAGAATGAATCCCTTCACACCGAAAATTCTGGAAAGAGTTAGTTGCATGGCGATAATTGGGAAGGGGGGAATGAGTGACGAGGTTGTTGAAGCTATGAAGGGAAAGGCGGTATATCTTGCATTCACCGGTGGAGCTGGAGCTCTGGCTGCACAGAGCATCAAAAAGGTTAAAGGGGTCATTTGGGAAGACCTTGGAATGCCCGAGGCTGTTTGGCTGGTCGAAGTCGAAAATTTTGGGCCTTGCATTGTAGCGATTGACGCCCATGGAGGCAACTTGTATAAACGATAATATTTTTTAGGTGCTCCAGCAAACAACAAAAAAGCCCCCGTGGGGTAGTGGATATCCCAGAGGCCTTCGGAGCCTCAAACCCGGGTTCAAGTCCCGGCGGGGGCGCGATTTACCGAAATACTAGCTCCCAATAACTTATTTTTTCCAAAACAGTAAAATGGTTGATAATACAAACATATTTATGTTCCTCCCTATATCACCACTCCGACAACCTCTGAATAACCCTCTTTTCCATGAAACCGAGCTTAACGATCATCCCTATCAACAGGACAAAAAGAGATCACCTCTTTCTGAATGGGTTTAGGTCGAAGGATATGTTCACTCAACATAAACACACCTTAGATGATTGAAGTAGAGCATGAACAGCTTACAGAAAGGGTTCCAGTTCTTAACAGGATTTTCAGCTGTGATTGGGCGGAAGAGCAACTTTACCCGCTGCTTGAAAGAGCTGAAGACAGATTCAACTAAACTACGCCCCTTCCAAAAGGTTTGATGCTCAAAATTCAATTTTAGGCTTTCAAGAGATCTTCTCAACCAAGGAGCTTTATCAACAAGGAATTTGGGCTTGTTTTTGCAGTAGTTCAAGACCTCTTTGATTAAAGACCTCGTTACGAGCCAGTTTCTCGTAGTATACAAACACTCCTTAGAATCAGCTCATTCTTCACTACATCTATCGCTGCATAGACACAGTATCTCTTTCTATTTGCCTTTACAATTGTCTCGTCTAATGCTATAAGATTTCTCCCCTTTGCAATAGTTGATACGAGATCCACAGATAATCTCATTCTTTGATTTTTAGTGTTTATCGTTAGCACTTATAGTCTGATAGTAATGTTTTCCGTAATGATCATATGTATGAACTGCGAAGAGGCAAAATCCAAACTTATATACAAAAGTCTTAAATGGTTTTAAATATAGTTCATTGTTTGGTTTCGATGCAAGAGCTGAACCAACGTTTCCACTCGAAACACTGTCAAGAATAACATTAAAAAATAAAAAACCAACACACATGGAATCCCCGATCCAGCAATTGATAGAAGAAATCAGAGCTAAAAAAGTCTTTTGGAGGAACAAAAAACAGGTAGAATTAAAGGTCCTCTCAGCTTTACTTTACTTCCACGGACTTTCCACAAGGAAAGCGAGTAAAATCATCTCTCTTTTCCAGCAAATAAGTCACGAATCTGTGAGAATTTATTATCACATAATAAAAAGAGTGTTAAATCCTCCAGAAAAGAAAAAGAGAAGATTGATAGCAATAGATGAAACCAAATTAAAGCTATAGAACAAACAAATCTTCATTTGGAGTGCTATGGATGTCGATACAAGAGAATGCCTATATCTGGGCTACTGATGGAAGATCAAGCTTCCATGCTTACGTTTTTCTTAAAGAAGTGTTGAAATTCTGTGAAAATAAACCGGAAATCACTGTGGATAGAGGATTCTGGTATAAGTGGGCCCTACAGAGGCTGGGTTTGAAGTACAAACATGAAACATTTGGTGAGCGAAATGCTGTTGAAGGATTCTTTTCTCTGCTGAAGAGAAGAACTAAGACTGGAATAGATTCCCCTCCAGAACTTCTTTTAATTCCATTCAGAGTTGGCTCGAGAGCTTTGTCGGGCTTTATAATCTGGAGGTGTTATCTTGACAGTGTCTACAGGATTCAATAGCTGTAAATACTATCATTTCATAGTCGATGCTCAGATACAACGAATCACTTGAATTCATAAGAGATATTCCCACCTAATCCCCAAGTTTTCAGATATTTTGCTAAATAAAATTTTAAGGTAAAAAATACTATTCGTAAGCAGATTCGTAAACGAGTTCAACTATATCTTTAACGACTATTTTGTCGTCCAATCCTTCAGCTTTAACGGCATCTTCAAGCATTAAAAGACAGAATGGACATGCAACAGCTAAAACTTCGGCACCAGTTTCAGCGGCTTCTCTTGCTCTTATTCTTGCGGGCTGTATCTCCCCTGGATATTCACCAACTATGTTTCCAGCTCCTCCTCCGCAACATATCGAAAGTTTTCTGTTGTTCTTCATCTCAACTAATTCTACTCCTGGAATAGATTCCAGAACTTCCCTTGGTAAATCGTATATTCCATTGTATCTCCCCAAAAAGCACGAATCATGATAAGTGACTTTAACATCCAGCGGTTTCAGATTTAACTTGCCTTTTTTAATTGCATCGTAAATGAATTCCAAAACGAGCTTTACCTCGTATCCGTTGTACTCGTTCTTGAAAGTGTTGTAGCAGTGGGGTGAATGTGTCACGATCCTTTCAACACCGTACTTTTCAAAGATCTTTATATTTTCCTCCATTAAAAGCTCGAATAAACCTTCTTCCCCAGCTCTTCTTGCATCGTTTCCACAGCAACCCTCCTCTCTTCCAAGTATCGCAAAGTTTAGACCGATGTCATTTAATATCTTTGCAATCTTCACTGTAACCTCTGTGCTTCTGCTTTCAAAGCTGTTTGCACACCCAACAAACCAAAGCCATTCAAATTCCGGATTCTCCTTAACTCTGGGAATTTCTACATCGGCTTTTTTAATCCAGTTGTCTCTCTTAAATTTTCCAATACCCCACGGATTCCTCTGCTTAGTTATGTTTTGGAGGAAGTCTCTTATATACGGTGGAGTTCTACCGTTCTCTACTGACAATCTCTTTAAAGCTATCATAGTATCGCTTGGTCTTGCATCCCTTGGACAGAGTTCTGCACAAAGCCTGCAGGCCAAACAGAGCCAAGCCTCTTCAGCATCTAATATCTTGTCCTTAAGTCCTAGCTGGATATATCTGACAAATCTTCTTGGAAAGAGGTGCTCGTTTGTGGAAACTGGACATATCGCTGTACAATTTCCGCAATTAAAGCACTCCATTACTTTTTCCGCTCCAAATTCCATTAGCTCTTCGGTAAATTTCGGATTAACAACTACCATCTCCACTCCTCCAACTCCTTTTTATCTTAAGATATTCAATTGTCATTCGCCTTCCTCCACTCCTTCTTTTATAGCCAACTTATACTTATAATATCCATCAACCTCTTCACCAGGAGTCAGCTCACCGTATTTAACTAGTGTCATAACATACCAAGTAACAACACCTGGACGTAAACCCGTTGCAGATGCTATTTCAGGGATTGTTTTTGGCCCCTCCTTTAAGCAATCTTTTATCTGCTTTGTAATCTTTCTTTGTTCCTTTGACATCTCCACGACTTCTGGTCTTGGTTTCACACCTCTTTCTCTCAATTTCTTAATGGTTAGTTCCTTAACTGACTTCTTTTTCTCCTCTGTCATAATTATACCTCCTTCAATATATCTATCATAGCTCTGAACTGCTCGTATTTATATCCTCTGAGATTTATTGCTCCTGTCGGACAGAGAGCTCCACAGGCTCCACAACCCTTACACAGAGCCTCATTGATAACTGCCTTTCCGTTCTCAGTTCTTATAGCTCCTGCTGGGCATTCCTCAACACATATACCGCATCCGTCACATTTTTCTGGATTTACCTCTGCTATGAATGGTTCGAGTTCTGCATAACCCTTGACGAGGTATGTTTCAGCTCTTCCAACTGCTGCTGAAGCCGAAGCCGTAGTTTCAACCGTATCCTTCGGGAATTGACAGGTTCCAGCTATTAAAACTCCACCAATTGCAGTTTCAACTGGTTTTAATTTTGGATGAACTTCCTGTAGGAATCCATCTCTGCTAAACGGCACTCTTAACATGTTAAAGATCTCAG
>JAPDIX010000030.1 GCA_029259345.1 Archaeoglobi archaeon | reverse complement strand
CTTGAATCCGGACTCCGCCAAGTCTAAGGCAGACTGAATCCCCGCAATTCCACCCCCGATAACCAGAACCGCACCAACTGGCATCTTTTCACCCCTTTGCAGATACCACAACTTCTTCATCAATTTCGAGTTCCACAAGCCCTTTCCTCTTCATTTCAAGAATAGCGTCAAGAACTTCTCTGTAAGTTAGACCCGTTCTGCTGACTATCTCAGAAACTTTCGCCCCACCATTCAAGTTTTTCGAGATGATGGAGAACTTTATCGCCTTATCAGCAGCGTCTTCAAACACCTTCAGATATTTTTCGTAACCAATTTTTTCTCCATAAACGTTGCCTTCTTCGACTATTCCTCTCATTCTTGCAATTATTGCCCTCAAATCTCTGTTCAATAAGGCATTTTTCAGGACATCAGCATTCTTTACAGCATCAAAGTTCTTTGCTCTAAGCTCATTAATCGCATCCTCAAAGCTCCCTTCAACAACCTTAATCCTCTCTCCATCCTAACCGAGTTTTTCCAGCATCATCCTGATTGCCTCTGCCCTGTACTTAGCTTCTGCACTTCCGGGATAGTTTTTGCCTCACTTCCACATGTTGAAACCACAACAGCCCTTGCCCCTCTCAAAAACCTCTGCGATTAAGTAAGGGTCGAGCCTTGCAGAGCAAAGGAGAGATATTACCGTTGCATCGTAATCCTTACCCTTCTCAGTGTTTCTTCTGCATGTGAAAACAACAATATCTTTCACGTCAACATCAAGCAATCCCTCATCCGTGAACTTCTTGGCTGTCATTGATATGGCCTTAGTTATGCATGAAGCAGAGCAGGAGTTCACAAACTTTGCACTTCCCCACCATCACTGGTACTCCATCTTTCAGCTCCAGAACATCATAAGGGCACACGTGGACGCATATTCCGCAGCTGATACATCTGTTGTAATCAACCGATATAGTCTTTGGAGTGTTGTCCGGTATGGGTCTAAGTATTTAAAGTTATTTGAAAATTTGACTAATTGAATTTGACCAGACTCGTATACAACCTAACAATAAATAAAGCCACTTAGCCTTCTATGTTAATGTAAACTTACCTTATCCTTTGCCCAAGATTTTTTGCAAAAGCCAGCAGGAAGCCAAGGGCATACTGCACATCCGAGTCTCTGAGATACTTCAGCGCTCCGACAATTCCTGCTGGTTCAAACTCCTTTGTCTTTTTGAAGGCTTCAAGGACGTTCTCCACTGTCGCCATCATCTCGTTGTCTACTGACAGAGCTAAAGTAAGCAGAATTTCGAGGTTCTTGGTTGCAACCTCTTGCACATCCTCGTCAATAAACTCTTCTGGCAGTTTTTTCATCGCAAGAACTGCACCTGAAATATCGACGAGCTCGTCCAGAACTCCGCTGTTCTCTAAGTAAACCAGCTTGTCAACCGCTCTTAGGATAGCATCTCCGTTTTCTGCCAGTTTTCCCATCAACTTTGTCAGCACTTCTGCAGCTTTTGTTTCGTAGTCAGCACTCATGGTGGTATAACCATCAGTTAAGATTTAAAAATCTTGCTTTCATTTTTAAGTTTTTCAGTTTTAACAAAAAACTATAACAAAAAAATTCTCTGGTCTTTAAATCTTTTTATAAATTGAATCTAATTAAACGACCTGTCCTAATAACATCCTCCCACCACATTGAAGTAGAACACGAGCATCCTGCAGAACCTGTTCCAGCACTCCAAAGCCTTCCTCCACCTTTCAAATTTCTTCTCCCTTATTCTAAAGTTAACAGTTATCGAGCAGAAGAAAATCCTAGCTCTCTGTTTGAAAGAACTAAACACAGATTCAACTAAACTCCTTTCTCCAAAGCTTTCGTGCCTGAATTTAACGCCCAAGCGATTTAGAGCATCTCTGTACCATGGTCCCTTACCAAGAATTAGCTCTTCCACTTCGCACATCCTCAAGACTTCTCTGAGGAAAGAATAGGCTGTCAAAGCATTCCTTGTGGGATAAACCTTCAGATGGATGACCTTGTTTCTTTCGATGTCTGTAGCTGCGAATAGATAGCATTTCATTCCGTTGTACTTTAGAACCGTTTCATCTACAGCAACCCTTGCTATTACGAGCTTTCCAGCTTCTTTCCTTCTTTCAGATTCGAGAGCATCCTTAAACCTCTCAATCCAGTAATGAACGGTCGATTTTCTTAACGTTTAAGAGTAAAGCTATTCTCCTGAAGCTTGAAGAGAGTAGGTACATCGCTATTGCTGCAAGTTTTATCTCCAGAGACCTTTCGAAGATCTCAAAATCTTTCAGGAGTTCAATCAGATTGTTTTCTGCTATATCTGCTATTACCATAGAAGATGATAGATTGATGCACAATTATTTATATGGTTACATGCTTATTCGGACACCCCCTTAATAATCAAAAAATTTATAAATGCGCCATTGATTCACTATGCTTGGCTTTAATCAAATTTCTGGAGGTGAAATAATGGTCAAAACAGAGTCGGGAAGATTACAGGAGCACCCGATAGTCGATTTCAAGAGAGGTGGAGAGGTCACGATATACTTCAACGGCCAACCAATAAAAGCGTACGAAGGGGAAACGGTTGCTGCGGCACTTTACGCTGCCGGTGTAAGGGTTTTCAGCCGTTCTTTCAGATGGCATCGCCCAAGAGGATTTTTCTGCGCAATCGGGAAATGTTCAGCATGCATGATGGAGGTCGATGGAATACCGAACGTCAGGACATGTAAGGTTTACGTAAGAGATGGAATGCAGGTAAGAACCCAGAGCGGTTTGCCAGATGCTGAGAAGGATGTTTTTTCGATTCTTGACGACGTGATTGACAAGGTATTCCCTCACGGAAGTCACTATTCCAAATTCACTACCTCAAAGAGGGCAAGGGAGTTCATGGTTAAGAGAATGAGAAAGTTCACGGGCTTCGGCAACCCACCAAGGGCGGTGTTTCAGGGCAAAGCTGAGCTGGAGGAAACAGAGACCGATGTGCTTGTGGTCGGTGGTGGGCCGGGAGGAATGTCTGCAGCGATAAACGCTGGAAAGTACGGGGCGAAGGTTTTGCTTGTAGATGAGAACGCTTTTCTTGGAGGGCAGCTTGTAAAGCAGACGCACCGCTTCTTCGGTTCTGCAAAGGAGAGGGCTGGAACGAGGGGTATAAGGATTGCTGGCATACTGGAAGAGGAACTGAATAGTATTGAGAACGTTGAGGTGAGAAAAGAGACTAGAGTTTTCGGAATTTACAACGGTGAGGCTGGAGCTTATCAGAGACTGGATGACGAAAATGGTAAGCTTTTGAAGATTAGAGCAAAGAAAATTGTTGTCGCAACCGGAGCTTATGAAAGAACGCTAATCTTTGAGAACAATGATTTGCCGGGTGTTTACGGTGCTGGCGGTGTGCAGACGTTGATGAACGTCTACGGTATCAAGCCAGGTGATATGGGATTGATTGTAGGTTCTGGAAATGTTGGTCTTATTCTCACCTACCAGCTCATGCAGGCTGGAGTGAACGTGGCTGCGATTGTGGAGGCAATGCCTCGCATTGGTGGTTATTTCGTCCATGCTGCAAAGGTCAGGAGGCTCGGTGTGCCTATTTACGTGAGACATACAATTTTGAAGGCTAAAGGAAGAAAAAGTGTTGAGGGTGCTGTTATAGCCAAGCTTGACGACAAATGGCAGCCGATTCCCGGCACTGAAAAAGAAATCAAATGTGATTTCATCTGTGTGGCCGTTGGTTTATCCCCAACACATGAACTGCTGTATCAGGCAGGCTGCGAGATGAAGTTTGTTCCCGAGCTTGGTGGAATAGTTCCATTGAGGTCAAGATTCAACGAGACGAGTGTAAAAGGGCTTTACGTTGCCGGTGATGTTGCCGGAATTGAGGAGGCGACTGCAGCAATTATGGAAGGTAGGGTTGCAGGAATTCATGCAGCGGTAACTCTTGGCTATGGTGGGGAGGAGGCAAAGAAGGAGCTTGAGGAGGCAGTGAAGGAAATAGAAGAGTTCAGGGCAGGTCCATTTGGAGAGAGAATAGTTAATGGTTTGAAGAAATGTACTCTTGAAAGCGAGGTGGTATCATGAGTCTCGGATACCTGGAGAGGGGTTATCTGGAAAAAGACGAGCTTCCACCATTTCCAAGTAAGGAAAGGCTGAAAAAGAAGGCAGTAGCCTATATCGAGTGTCCGCAGCCTATCCCATGCAGTCCATGCTTTGAATCATGCCCAGCAAATGCCATTGAAATGAAGAACATCAATGACCCACCCAAAGTTGACTATGAGAAATGTACAGGCTGTATGAAGTGTATACGCGTCTGTCCCGGGCTGGCAATTTTCATGCTCAGGCTGAGGGATGATGGAATGGGAGAAGTCACACTGCAGTATGAATTTCTGCCGTGGCTGAAGAAGGGAGACAGGGTTAAGCTCTACAATAGGAAAGGGGAGGAGATTGGTGAAGGTGTCGTAAACTGGGTTCTTCCACCGGAAAGAAATGACAACACATCTCTTGTCAGGGTCGAGGTTCCTGCTGAGCTGATTTTCGAAGTAAGGGCCGTTAGGCCAGTGGGGGTGAAAGCATGAAGGACAGAAAGGTTGTCTGCAGGTGTGAGGATTTAACCGAAGAGGAAATCATCCATGCAATTGAGCTTGGTTACGATGACCTGGAAAGCCTTAAGAGGTTTACAGGAGCTACTACAGGCCCCTGCCAGGGTAAGGGATGTTTGATGCACATTCTCAGAATTCTCAGCCAGAGAACGGGCAAGAGTGTTGATGAGATTGGCGTTACCACGCAGAGACAGCCCGTCAATCCAGTCCCGCTTTACATACTTGCTGCAAAGAAGGGTGATAGAGAATGACGATAAAGATCGCTGTAGTTGGTGGGGGAGTAGCGGGGCTTTCAGCCGCATATTTTCTTGCAAAAAACGGTGCTGAAGTGAACGTCTTTGAACAGAAATATCTGCTTTATGGAGCAAGCGGAAGAAACTCAGGCGGATTAACCGCGCAGTTCAGAAATGAGGCGCTAATCAAACTTGCATTGCGAAGTCTTGAGTTATACAACAAGCTGCAATCGGAGACAGGATTCAACTTTCTGCTGAGGAGAGATGGGTATGTAAAGATTGCAAATGAAGAGATGGCAAATGTCTTGGAAGAAGAAGTTGAAATTCAGAGGGGGGCGGGCGTTAACGTCAAGATAGTTGATCCCGATTTTGTTAAAAGCCTATTCCCCGACATAAATGTGAACGCTTTCAGCATCGCAAGCTATTTTGCTGATGGTGGTGTGGTCTTTCCTTGGCCAGTTGTGTGGGGATTAGCGAAGGGGTGCAGAGAACTGGGGGTAAATGTATACGACTACACACCAGTAAAGGTGGAGGTTAAGGGAAACGAGGTGGTTGGAGTGAAAGCTAACGACGAACTGCACAAGGCAGATTATGTCATAAACGCTGCTGGAGCATGGAGCAACGAAATAAGCAGGCAAGCAGGGATTGAATTGAACAACAAAGTATTCAAAGAGGAGATTTGTGTTACTGAAAGTTTGAAGCCCTATCTCGATCCTTACATCCTCGATGTTTCAACAAATGTCTACATAAGCCAATCCATGAGAGGAGAGATCGTTGGAGGAATAGTGGGAAGCGAGACAACTGATATCAATGTGAAGTCAAGTCTCGATTTCCTCACGAATTATGCCAAAAGGGTGGTTGAGTTAGTTCCAAAACTCAGAGGGATGTCCATTCTTAGACAGTGGGCTGGTGTTTACGACTTGGAAAAGGACGGTTTGCCCGTCATAGGGCCTACCAAGGTTAAGGGATTCATTCAACTCAACGGCTTCGGCAGAAACGGGATGTCGACCGCACCAGCAGCGGGAGAGGCTTTGGCTGAATACATCCTGAAGGGGAGGAGTAAAATTCTTGAATCCCTAATCTAATCTTCTCTTTTTTAAATATTTGGGAACTTGTTAAGAGTAAGAAGAAGTTTTTAACACATACTAGATTATGTGCACGCCACAAAATCTGCAGGAGCTTGCCGTTGGCTTTCTGATCTCTGAAGTAATTGCTAAATCCATTGATGAAATCGAATTCCATGAAGCTCCCTGTCTGCAAAATGGAATTTTCGTCAATAGTTGGAAAAAATGGACTGCTAGCATGAATTTTTTGTATATTTTTTATTTAAAAACTCATGTTTAGACCCCTCTTCGAAAAATCTCATTCAACTTTACCCACGAAGTGTACCGAAATCACCAGATGAGGTTTAACATAAGCGACTTCTGAAAGCTAAAGAACTAGGAATTGATATCAGCTCCGTTTTAGAAGAAAAAATCGGAAAATTCATGCGGGGGGAGGGATTCGAACCCTCGAACCCCTACGGGACAGGACCCTCAATCCTGCGCCTTTGTCCGCTCGGCAACCCCCGCCTGACACTCTCTCACGGACTGGATTTATGAAGATTGTGGTATTCGATGGTTTCTTATACAATCTGCAAAAACAAAAATCATGAAATGCGTAATGCTGCTTAGCGGTGGTGTTGACTCTTCAACTCTCCTCTACTATCTGCTCGATAAAGGATACGAAGTTTAT
>JAPDIX010000017.1 GCA_029259345.1 Archaeoglobi archaeon | reverse complement strand
AATTACTTGGGTATAGATGGAGATGCTGATCTTTACTTAATCGCTCCAGCCACTGCCAATACAATTTCCAAGATAGCTCAGGGTATTGATGACACTCCCGTAACGACCTTTGCAACCACAGCTCTTGGATCAGGGATATCAGTCATAATAGTGCCTGCAATGCATGAGAGTATGATGAAGAACAAAGCTGTGCTTGAGAACATACAGAAACTCGTGAATATGGGTGTCGAGATTGTGCAGCCCAGACTCGAGGAGGGAAAGGCAAAATTTCCTGATCTGGAGACAATTTGTCTTCATGTGGAGAGGGAGCTTTACCCAAAGGAGCTTAAAGGAAAGAGAGTTATCGTCACGGCTGGCCCAACTTACGAGCAGCTCGATCCCATCAGATTCATAAGCAACAAAAGCTCCGGAAAAATGGGAAAAGAAATTGCACTTGAAATGTGGAGGAGAGGAGCAGAGGTGATATTTATAACTTCCAAGTCCACCAATCTGAAGCTCCCGAAGTTCAGAGAAATTGGAGTCTGGTCTGTTAAAGATATGCTGAAAGCCGTCTTGTATGAGATTGAGAAAGGATGTGACCTCTTTGTAGCTTCTGCAGCCGCATCAGACTTTGTTGTTGATATGGAGGCTAGTAAGATAAAGACCGCTCCATCTATCGAGTTAAAGCTGAGAGAAGCGCCTAAAATAATAAAAGAAGTTAGAAAGATTTACAAAGGGCATATAATTGGTTTCAAGGCCGAGACAGGAATTACAGATGGCGAGCTGCTGAAAATTGCAGGAGAGAAGCTGGAAGAAGATGCCTTAAACATGGTTGTTGCCAACGATGTTCTGGAGAAAGGAATGGGGACTGAAGACACAAGAGTGCTTATACTGACACAAAAAAGGCAGGAATGGGTTGAAGGATTGAAGACAGATGTTGCTGAGAGAATTGTCAAGTCCTACATTGAAGATTGCCTATGATATTTGTCCCTGCAAGCATCACGTGCATTTTTTCACCCCATATTTCAGATGAGCCAAAAAGTTCTGGCAGCATCGGTGTCGGCTTTACAATCAATCTCGGAGCTACAGCACGGAAAAGTGTTAGAACTACAATTAACAAAGAAGAGTGGGGTTTCTCCACCCTCGACTACGTGATTGAAAAGATCGGGCTCAGGGGGGTTGAAATTAAGTCCGATCTGCCCTTCGGCTGCGGTTTTGGGATGAGCGGAGCAGTTGCGCTAGCAACAGCGATGCTCGGAGATTTACCCTACATTAAAGCTGCTGATCTGGCACATGAGGCAGAGGTCGTAAACTTAACCGGTTTGGGAGATATTGTAACCCAAACTTACGGTGGTGTTGTTGTGAGGAAAAACGCAGCATGCCCGTCCTTGGCTTTAGTTGAGAAATTTTGCTGGAGTGAAAATCTCGATTTTCTAATTTTAGGTGAAATTTCAACAAAAGATATAATTTCAGACGATCTAAAAAGAAAAAGAATAAGCGAGGCTGGAAAGATATGGACTAAAGAGTTTCTGAAGAAACCGACAATCGAAAACCTCTTTACATGCTCAAACAAGTTTGCTGAAGAAACGGGACTTATCGAACTTGTTAAGGATGTGGTGGAGGCTGTGGAGAGTTCAGGTGGTATGGCGGGAATGGTTATGCTCGGAAGAACTGTGTTTGCCATAAATGGACACGAGGCTCTCAAAGAATTTGGAGAGCCGTTTAAAGCTAAAATTGACTCCTGTGGTGTGAGGAGGATAAGAGATGAAAGACAAGATTAAAGTTGCCGCGATTCAGTGTAGAATCGGTGATTTGGAAAGTGCTGGTAGAGTTGCAAGTAGAGCAGCCGAAAACGGATGCGAGCTTATTCTGTTCCCTGAATACTTCTCCTACTCCCGTCTCGCTCCTGAAATCCTCGACGAAACCCTTAGATTTTTGAAGGACTTGAGCTTGGAATATGGAATTGCTGCCTCTGGAAACGCAGTTGTTGACGAAAATGGTTACAGAAATAGATCTTACATTTTTGAAGACGGAGAACTTGTTGGATGGCAAGATAAGGTTCACCCAACAAGGGCGGAAAGAGGGCTTGGGATCGTTTGTGGGGAAAAGCTTGACATATTTGAGGTCAAAGGAGCTATGGTTAGCATTCTTGTGTGTGCCGACATCCTATACCCAGAGTTATGCAGAGTTGCTGCCCTTAAAGGCGCTGAGATCGTCTTGAATCCGGTTGTTTCCTTCAAGCAGTCAGAATTGCCTGGAACGGATTACAGATACTGCCTTTACTTCACACGCTCCTTTGACAATGCCTATGCTATTGTTAAGGCTGGAGGGTTTGGAAAAACCTTTACAGGTAGCGAAGCCGTAGGCAGAAGCCTTATTGCAACATTTGACGGAATACTCGCCAGAAGTAAAAATGAGAGTGGAGAAGAAGAGGTAATCGCTGAGATTGATCTGAAAAAAATAAGAGAATACAAAGAGATAAACTATTCACTGACGGACAGGAACGTTAAAGCCTACAGAGAGCTGTTCAATGGTGAATTCGATTGCTGAATCCGAAAATTTTTTATCATTAAACATTCAGGTGATGACACATGCAGGATGATTTTCCGATTGCCAAGGAAGTACGTGGTGAAGCTTATGATTTACCACCGAGATACCTGAGGCTCTTAAGACCTGCTGCATGGCTTTGCTTTCTTCTTCCCTACGCCGTGGGTTTTGGATTTGGGATAACACCGCAGACTAACTACTATCACGCAGTTTTTGGTCTCATATCCTTCGCCTTCTGGATGAGCTTCAGCTTCACAATAAATGCTCTCTTTGACAGAGACGTGGACAGGTTGCATGATGGCAGGGTGAAAGACCTGAATCTCTCCATTCAGCCTATCGTTACGGGAGAGATTTCCGTTAAAGAGGCGAAAATTTTGTGCGTGTTGTTCTTCACCCTCTCAATGGTGTTTGCGGACCTCATAAACATGAAATTCTTCCTTGCTATGCTCGTAGCCAATATCATCGGATATGTTTACTCCGCTCCACCAAGACTCAAAGCAAAGCCCGTTGCAGACGTTATTTGCAATGCTCTTGCAGCTGTGATGGTTTTCTATGCTGGATTGAGCATAGGAAGTGCAGAGATGCCCTTTGCTGTCTACATTGCAGCGTTCTTCCTTGCTGCAACCTTCTACATTCCTACAGCCGTCTCCGACTACGAGTTTGATAAAGCAGCTGGATTAAAGAACACACCAGTGTATTTTGGACCCAGAAGGGCTTTGATGTCCCTCTATCCTCTCGCGGCAATCACAATTCTGCTCTGGGGATATGTTTTTCTCGTATCTCAGAGACTTGAAGTAAAAGTCATATCGCCGCTTATCATCCTCTACACCCTTGCTTACACTGTGGTTATAAACTCAAGGTGGGATGGTAAAAAGCTCAATGTCACACCACACATAATACTCACACCCTTTGGCATAATCTCGGCACTGTTTATAGCATACGGATTTGCAGTTATCCTTAAGGGTTTATGATTAAATAACCGGGCTATCGATTGGGGGAAAAAACAGCAAAACAGCAAAAGAATTTAATCTGTAAAATCCAACTAACAATATGGCGTTAAACCCGATGGATATTTACAAGCTTTTGCCAAAAACCAACTGCAAGAAATGCGGTGAGGCAACCTGCATGAGCTTTGCATTCAAACTCCTAAATCGTGAGAGAAGACTTGAAGAATGTATTCCGCTTTATGAAGACAAAAAATACGAGAGACAGAGGAAGAAGCTTGAAGAGATGCTGAAACCTCTTGAGGAGGCTACCGAGACGGGTTTAATCGTTGACGAGAGTCTCTGCACAGGTTGTGGTAACTGTGTTGTTGTCTGCCCAGTTCACGTAGAGAAGGATCCGAAAGGTGCGGCGGTTGGTAAAGGCATAACCATTGACGATCCAATTTTAAGGGTTGAAGATGGTGCTGTGAAGGTCATAAACATGCAGGCGTGCAGGAGATACGGTAAAAATCGCGTCTTGTGTGTGGTGTGCAGGGAGAACTGCCCGACCGATGCAATAAGATTTCTGGAGGGATGAAAATGAGTTTTGTATGTCCGGGTTGTTCCTGTCTTTGCGACGATATTGAAATCGTGGATGGAAAGATTCTGCATGCATGCAGAAGAGGAGAGGAGATTTTTGGAAAATACAAAGAAAACAGGGCTAAACCAATGGTCAAAGGAAAGGAGGTTGATGTAGACTCCGCTATCGAGGAGGCTACCGAGGCTTTAAAGGATTCCGAGAATATCGCGATCTATGGCATGGATACAACTACTGTAGAAGCTCAACAACATGGAATTGAACTCGCTGAGAAGCTTAATGCATATATAGATGACAATTCTTCCTTCTGTCTTGGAGAGTTTGTTGAAGCAATTCTAAGAAAAGAGTTGCCGACCACAACGCTTGAGGATGTGCGGGATAGGGCTTACGTTATGGTTTACTGGGGTGCAAACCCCTTCCACAGCCTTTCAAGACATATGTCGAGATACAGCTACTATCCAAGAGGTGCAAAAAGGCCTCGCGGGTATGAGGAGGACAGATTTCTGGTTGTAGTTGACGTTAGAAGATCTGAAACTTCCAAACTTGCAAAGAAGAATGCGATGTTCATACAGGTTAGCGATGATGATGAGCTTGTTGATTCCTTCTTCAAAGTCGTGGATGGAAAAGCTGCAAAATACGCAAAAGAGGCTGGGATTATACTGAATGGGATGAAAAAGTCTGATCTCAACGTCATATTTGGCGGTCTTGGCCTTAAGTACGGGTTGAAAGACTTGGGCAAATTCGTTGAGATGGTTAAAAAGCTGAACGAGGTTGCTCCTGTTTACTTCATCCCCGCTGGCTTCCACGGCAACATGAGGGGCTTCAACGAAACTCTGTTCGAGAAAGTTGGGTATGTGAACAAGTACAGTTTCAGGGACGGCAAAAGTGGTGGTGAGTTTGCTTTCACCGAGCTTTTGAAAAACGAAAAGATTGATACAGCTCTGATTGTGGGAACGGATCCAGTTTACTCTCTGCCCTTCGAGGTGTCATCAAAGCTCGGAAAAATCAAAACAATAGTTGTTGACCCAAGAATGAGCTTCACCGCAAGGATTGCCGATGTGGTGATTCCTTCAGCCGTGTCAGGTGTGGAGGCTGGAGGGACGATGGTAAGGAGCGATGGAGTGAGGGTAAAGCTTGAGCCCTTGGAGGAGAGGGAAGTCAATGATGTTTACATCCTCAACAAGATAAAGGAGGGATTGTGATGATGCGCTTTTCCAAGTTCTTGAAGGTTGAGGCTGACATCGTTGTGGCGAGGTACGCTTTGGTTATGGACGAGACAAAGAGCAAAACGGAGCCAGTCATCTTTCTTCACCCTGAATTTGCCAAAAGGAGCGGAGTTAAGGAGAGTGATGTGGTTGAGGTTGAAGCTAACGGCAGAGTTGTTAAGCTGAAGGTAAAACTCTCTGAGAGTGCACCTGAGAGTGGAGGAATAATTCCGAACGGTATCTACGCGAGCTACTTGACGAATTTTGATGGTTTCAAGAAGTTCAAGGCCAGCATCGAGGTGTCGGAGGGAGAGCCGACCAGTGTTGATGGGATAATCGGCCAGTTAAAAACTTAATTTTTTTACAAAAAATTTATGTGCTCTGGTGAGAAAGGGTATTATGGTAACTGAGGGGTTTATCCCAATATCCAAGCCGCTAATCGGTGATGAGGAAATTGGGGGAGTTGTTAATGTTTTGAAGTCTGGAATGATCGCACAGGGCGAAGTTGTGGAAAAATTTGAGAGAGAATTCTCGAACTATATAGGCTCTGATTTTGCTTTAGCTGTGTGTAATGGAACAGTTGCGCTGGATGTGGCATTAAAGGCTTTGGGCATCGGTGAGGGGGATGAGGTTATAACAACACCACTTACATTTATAGCAACATCCAACGCAATCTTGTTTCAGGGTGCGAGACCTGTTTTTGCCGATATTGAAAACAGGACTTACAACTTAAATCCTGAAAGTGTTCTTGAGAGAGTGTCGCCAAAGACAAAGGCAATAGTTGGTGTGCACCTATTTGGACACCCATTTGATGTTAATGCTATTTTAGATATATGTGAAGATCACGATCTAATTCTTATTGAGGATTGCGCTCAGGCGCATGGAGCGGAATTTAAAGGTAAAAAAGTCGGTAGATTTGGAACTGGCTGTTTCTCTTTCTATGCAACAAAGAATATCACAACAGGAGAGGGCGGGATGATTACAACCTCCGATAACGACATTGCAGAAAAATGCAGGCTAATACGCAGTCACGGAGAAGCTTCCAAATATAGGCATCTCATACTTGGTTACAATTTCAGAATGACGAATATTCAGGCAGCTATTGGTCTTGCTCAACTTGAAAAACTCGATAAGTTAAATGAGATTCGAAGGAGAAATGCGGAGTTCTTGAATAGAAATATTAGAGTTGAGGGGCTGACCAAACCTGTAGAAATTAAAGGATCGAAGCACGTTTACCACCAGTATGTTGTTAGGGTGGAAGACGATTTTCCCATGAAAAGAGATGAGTTCGTGAGCTTCCTTCAGAGCAAAGGGATTGGATGTGCAATTCACTACCCAATTCCGATCTACAAACAGCCCCTTTACGTTAAACTCGGTTATGAAGATGTGAAATGTCCCGTTAGCGAAGAAGTTTCGTCGAGAGTTGTAAGCTTGCCAGTTCATCCGGGCGTTAATGAGGATCAGCTCAGATATATTGCAGAAACCGTTAACTCTGTTTCATGAGAGTGATATTATGGTGCTTGCTTCTGTGGTAGGATTGGGTAAAGCTGGGTTACCATTGGCCGCAACGATAGCTGAAAGTGGTATGAAGGTAATTGGAATAGATGTGGATGAAAAGCGATGCGAAATGATAAATCGAGGTGCAAACCCAATTCCAGAAGAGGAAGGTCTGGATGAGTTAATTAGAAAGCATGGGGGCAAAGATTTAGTAGCTACTACAGATTACAGTGATGCAAAACAATGCAATCTTTTTATAGTTATTGTTCCGTTGTTTATTGACTCAGCGCACAATCCTGATTTTTCGATAATGCAATCTGCTTTCAGATCGGTCGGGAGGGTGATCAAGAAAGGTGATGTTGTGGTGCTTGAAACTACTGTTCCACCCTTAACGACCGAAACCATTGTCAGAAAATGGCTGGAAGATGAAAGTGGGCTGAAACTTGGAGAATTCTATTTGGCCTACTCTCCGGAAAGAATAATGACTGGATACAGCATATCACGATTAAGAGAGTTTCCCAAGATAATCGGAGGGATTGACGAAAAGAGCGGAAAAGTGGCTTTTAATCTATACAAAAGGTTTATTCCCAACCTCTACCTTGTTTCGAATGCGAGAACGGCTGAATTTATAAAAGTAATAGAGGGGTGCTACAGGGATGTGAATGTAGCTCTTGCCAACGAACTATTTAAAATTGCAGAAGAACTCGGAATTGACTTTTATGAGGCCATAAACTTTGCAAATCATGAATACTGCCATATCCACCTGCCTTCAATTGGAGTGGGTGGGCACTGTATCCCCGTTTATCCATGGTTTCTGATTAAGGAGATGGAGCGCAGAGAGAAGTTTGAGAATGCAAAATTACTTAGAACTGCAAGAGAAGTCAATGATGAGATGGTTCGATTCTGGATTGATAAGATAGTTCTTGAGTGCATGAAAGTTGACAAGCCTCTGCGAGAAGTAAAAATCTGTATTAAAGGAGTTACATTCAGAGAGGGGGTTAAGGAAGTGTATCACAGTAGAGGCTTAGCCATTGTAGAGCATTTGAAGAATAAAGGTCTCTATGTCGGAGCCTACGATGAAATGTTCAGTCAGGAGGAGTTGAGGGAGATGGGCATCTTGCCGATGCTTCTTGAGGAGGCTGATGTTGTGTTTGACACGTTCAAACTG
>JAPDIX010000078.1 GCA_029259345.1 Archaeoglobi archaeon | reverse complement strand
ATTTGAATCCAATTGAGAACGTCTGGAAGAGTGTAAAAAGAGTTGTTTCAGAGAAATCACCGCTTAATGTGGACGAACTGAAAGAAGTGATTGTTAAGTCTTTCAAAAAGCTGACAGAATCAATATCTTTTGCAAAAAGGTGGATTGAGAAGTTTCTGGGTAATAAGTTTAAGAGGTTATGCACTTAACCATATTTTTTCAAAGTAGGCAGTTACACCTAATCCTCCTGTAATCCAGCCCCAAAGCCCCCCACATTCCCACCGTTTCCTTGCAGAGCCCGTAATCCTGAAATCCCATCTCCTCCAGCAGGTCGATGATGAACCTGTACATCTCCAGCCTAACATCAAACCTCGGTTTCAGCCCCCAGTTGCTTTTCTCATCCAAGTAATCGACCCAGCTCGTATCCTTGGCACGCCTAATGGTCGTGCTCAGCCCTCTCAGTGTTCCGAGCGTGATTCTGTCGGGTTCAAGTCTCCTGAAGATTTCCTCCACAAGCTCTCTGTAGTGCTCCCTCCAGCCCCCTATGGGAACCATTGGGTCAATCCTTACCCTCACGGGATATCCATGTTCGTGAAGCTTGCGAGCCGCCTCAATTCTTCTCAGCGGGTGGGGCGCTCCTTTCTCCCATCTATCTGCAACCGGGAAAGCGTTGATGCTAAAGCTCACAATGACGTTTTCAGGCTCAATCTTCAGCAGGTTGTCCACCCTGTCCGACTTCGTGACGAGAAGCAGTTTGTAGTTGTCCTGATCTTGGAACATCTTGGCCAGCCTTACTGACGCGGGTGGGTTTCGGTTTTCTCCGATGAGAGAGTCCGAGAGTTCACCAGCATTCAGCAGTTCCTTCCTCGAGTTGTGCTGGAATAGAGCCGTAAGATGCAGCTCGATCTTCCTCCAGTCCTTGATAAATGGCCTCTTACCCCTCTCCAGAAACCTGAAGGTTCCCTGCAGGTAGCACCAAGCGCAGTTGAAGAGGCAGCCGTTGGCCCACTTCAGTTCCAAGAAGTGAGGGCACACGACGTCTGTCTCCCTCTTGGGTACAGGAGTGCGATCAAACAGTTTGATGATGGATCCATCTCCAACACGTATCACCCTCTTTTCCACTTCCCCCGTCAGTGATGTCACATAGTCAACAACGACCTTTGGCATCTCCTCTACCATCAACACATCCCGCAAATTTAACTTTTTTTGAATTGAACGTCTGGGAGATATCATCTTACTATATCTTAATTTTCAAACTATATTAATTTTTCTCAGCCCGATTACGATGTTGATGGCCATCACGCATGCAAAATAAATTTGAGACTCAGAACAATCCTCGTATCACTTCACCACACGCCCTCTTCACCCTCTCATGTGGGTAGTTCTGGAATCAACCGGCCAGTACCTGGCCAGACCAATTGAGGTTCCAACACTTCCACTTGCATAGCAATTAAATGACTGAGCATCTTATCTTGAGCGAGTGAAACGCTAAAAAATGAACGGCAAAACTAAATCACAAAAAATAAATCCTCAACCCTTCTTCAACCCCAGTATCTCCCTCGCCTCATCTGGTGTTGCAATCTCCCTTCCAAGCTCCTTCGCAATCCTGACAGCCTTTTCAACCAGTTCTGCATTACTCTTTGCCAGCACACCCTTCTCAACGTATATGTTGTCCTCCATACCGACCCTCACATGCCCTCCCATTATTATTGCCATGGCAGCCATCTGCATCTCATACTTACCTGGAGCGCATACAGACCATGTCCAGCTTTCGGGAATGTTGTGGACACAGTAGAGCAAAGTTTCGGGAGTTGGCGACATGCAGGAGAGCCCATCAAACATCACGAACTGAATGTGCAGAGGTTCTTTCAGCTTTCCCTCCTTCACGAGAGCTTTCGCCGTGTTAATCATCCCAGTATCGTATATTTCAAGTTCAGGCTTCACGTTGTTCTCGTACATGAACTTTGCCCAAAGCTCAATCCTTGACAGAGGGTTGGCAAAAATCTGATTTCTGAGAACGGGAATTCCCAAATCCTCCCAGATGTTTATTGAACCCATGTTAAGTGATGACATCTCTTGACCAAACTTCATTCTCTCTTCCATCCATTTGTCAAGTAACTTCTCGTATTCCTCCACTGTATACTTCTGCTCAATCCCCATAGCCTGTGCAAACTCCTTGGGCAGAGGTCTTCCTCCACCAGTAGTTATGTTTATGATTATGTCTGAAGCCTCACTCTCCCTTATCCTCTTAACATATTCCGGAAAAACTGAGTTCGGATCGGGATGCGGTAAACCCGTCTTCGGCTCCTTCGCATGCAGATGGACTATCGAGGCTCCAGCCCTGTAACACCTTACAACTTCCTCGACAATTTCATCCACTGTTGAGGGGACGTAGGGCGTCAGCATTTTTGAAACAAACTCTCCTCCAGTCAAAGCGGCTGTAATAATAAGTTTCTCCATGTTCCTTTTTAGCAACTATACATTATAAATCTTATGCTGTCTCGAGTTCAGGATGGCGATTGGTGTGAAGAGTATGGAAATCATTGCGAGATACAGCATCATCTCTTCAAATTCCAAAAACGTTGCCATGTAACCTGCAATCGCCGATCCAGCAAATATGCCTGCATTTAAAGCGGTGTTAGCGAGCCCAATCGCAAATCCTCTATTCTCACAGTCAGATGCCGCAGCAAAAACTGCTGTATTTACAATCCCCATTCCAGCCCCACAGATTGAAGATGCGACGAATAGCTGGATGGGATCGGTCGTAGCTGCCGTGAATAATCCTAAGGAGCTGAAAATCATTCCTATAATTACTCCAGCCTTTCTTCCAAATCTGTCCGACAAAACTCCAGCAGGAACGCGTGAGAGGGCGGAGAATAGGAAAAGAGATGAAACTATAACTCCAGTCTGAGATTCTGTTATTTGGATCTCAGGGGCGTAAAAGGGTAATGCGAAGAGAGCTAAGGATGATGTTACTGCCGTTCCAACGAACATCAGGCTGTAGAATGGTAGCATGCCTGCTGGAAACTTGAAGTTGTATTTTAAATGTCCTCTGCCGTTCTTTTCAACACTAAAGAGGGAAAAGAGGAGAGAGATAATAGAGAAAGCAAGAGATAGGAGAAAAACACTTTTTGCACCGTAAATTTCGGCAATATACCCTCCAACTGCTGGTCCGGCAAAAAATCCGAGCATTAAAGTAGTCTGAAGCCATCCTATTGTTTCTCCTCGCCTGTCTTCAGATGATCTATCAGCCACGAGGGCGTTTACTGCGGGGACATACATGGCAACACCGAAGCCGTGGATCAATCTTGCAAAAATCAACAACAAGGTATTGAGAGACAGTAGATATAGCAAAGACGCGAAAACACCCGTTAGAAGCCCGGCAAGGATGAACAATCTTCTGCCATAAACTTCGCTTAGAATTCCAAATGGAGTCATTGCAATAGCCGGAGAGAGGGCAAAAATACCTGCAGCGACAGCAGACATAAACTGAGATGCACCAAGTGATAATGCGTAAGATGGAATTATCGGGATAACGCAACTTAAGGCAGCATATGCAAAAAATCCTGAGACAAATATGCCCCGCATTGTTCTGACTTCTCGTGCGAATATTTAATCCCTTCCGATGCCAAAAATTTATTTTCCCTTTTGACCAAGCATACATCTGCGATGGTTAGTAAGGAGCTAATGGGTGCGCTGAAGGCTGCAGGAATCAGAAGGTTGACCGATCTGCAGAGAGAGGCATACAAAAAGATACTTAGAGGAAAAGACGTGCTTATCGTAGCTCCGACAGGCAGCGGGAAAACGGAGGCTGCTTTAATCCCAGTTTTTGACAGAATCATCGAGGTAAATTGGAAGGAGGGAATTGTTGCCATTTACATAACTCCTCTGAGGGCTTTGAACAGAGATATGTTAAGAAGGATAAAGAAGATATCAGAGATGCTCAAGATAACAGTGGATGTTAGACATGGAGATACGCCGGAAAGTGTGAGAGCGAGACAGTCAAAGAATCCACCTCAAGTGCTTATCACCACACCTGAGACCTTTCAGATTCTTTTTCTCGGAAAAAAGCTGAAGAGAGCTCTGAAAAATGTTAAGTTTTTGATTATAGACGAGATTCATGAAATTATAGACAGCGAAAGAGGTGTGCAGCTTAGTATCGGTATAGAGAGGTTGAGAGAGATTGCAAGTTTCCAGACCATAGGACTGTCAGCGACGGTCAGCAGGCCAGAGATCGTTTCGAGATTTCTTGGTTCACATGCGGAGGTTGTGGAGTGGAAAGCTGAGAAGGAATACGATGTGCAGGTTGTAAAGCCCGACTACAGTAATGGTGATGAGCTTGAGGTTGAGAAGGAGATTGCGGCAGAACTCAAGTTCATAGCTGATGTTGTGAAAAGATACGGCTCGGCTTTGATATTCGTGAATACCCGTCAGACAGCAGAAGCACTGGGTGTGAGGCTGAAGAAGCTTGTCAAGGCTGAAGTTCATCATGGGAGCCTCTCAAGAGAGGCGAGGGTTGAGGCAGAAGATAAGTTCGCAAGGGGCGAACTTGAAGCTCTGATCTGCACTTCCTCGATGGAACTCGGAATTGACATCGGACATGTGGATGTGGTCGTGCAATACGGCAGCCCGCGACAGGCTGTCAGACTCGTTCAGAGGGTTGGGAGGAGCGGACATGGCTTGGGCAGAGTTTCGAGAGGGTACATCGTGGCGAGCAGCTTCGACGACATTCTTGAGTCTGTTGTGATACTCAAACGGGCTAAGGAAGGGTTGCTTGAGGATGCTGAGATACACTTCGGCAGTCTTGATGTTCTTGCCAACCAGATATGTGCCATGGCTCTCGAATACGGAAGAATTGGCGCTGAAGAAGTTTACAGGATTATAAGAAAAGCTTATCCATACAGAAATCTGAGTTTTGAAGATTTTGAGAAAATCTGTGAGTATTTGGACACGATCGGAAAAATCTTCTACGACGATGGAGAGATCGGGGCAAGGAGAAATACGAGAAGATACTTCTACAACAACATCTCGATGATTCCTGACGAAAAGAGATACAAAGTCATTGATATAACATCTGGAAGAACAATAGGCTCTCTTGACGAGAGCTTTCTCTCAACATTCAGTGGAGAGAGTTTTGCGATGAGGGGAGAGCTCTGGAGAGTTCTCAGCGTTGAGGATGTGGTGAAAGTTGAACCAGTAGCAGTAGAGGGCGAAATTCCCTCGTGGGCAGGGGAGGAGATTCCTGTGCCCTTTGAGGTTGCTCAGGATGTCGGAGTTCTGAGGAACTGGATTGCTGGAAACATCAGGGTTAAAGGGAACGAGGGGGCAATTGAAGTGCTCAGAGAATTTATGACCGAGAATGCCGCAAAATTCGTCGTTGATGTTATCTCCAAACACATTGAGAGAGGTTTTTCCGTTCCAACTGACTCCCACATCGTTATAGACGGTTCTGAAGGCGTAACCGTCATCAATGCCTGCTTTGGACACAAGGTTAACGAGGCAATCGGTAGAATACTCGCCCTACTGATATCAGCTAGGAGAGGAAGTAGTGTGTCGGTTGAGATAGATCCCTACCGGATAAAGTTATCCCCTGCAAAACCCGATGAGGTTTTAGATATCCTTAAAGTTGTAGAGCCAGAAAGCGTGGAGTTTCTGAGTGAGAGGGCGGTTTTCGATACCAGGTTGATGCAGTGGAAAGTCGTCAATGCTGCGAGGAAGTTTGGGCTCATTGACAAGGAGGAAGAGCTTAGCAGGATCAACCTTAGGAACCTCGTTATAAAGCTCAGAGACACTCCAATTTACAGAGAAGCTCTCAGAGAGATTTTCCTCGAAAAAATAGAGATCGAAAGGACGGAAAAAATTTTTGAGGACATACGACGTGGAGAGATTGATATATCCCTCTACAATGAGCTGAGTCCCATTAGCACGGCATCGAGTCGTAGTGTTGCAGATATACTCGCGGTCAGATCGGCTGAGGCTATACTGAAGGCCTTCAAGAAAAGGCTCCAGAATGAGGTTTGCAGGATTCACTGTTTAAACTGCAATGCAAGCTACACGGAAAGAGTGGAAAATTTCAATCAATTTGAGTGTATAAGATGCGGTTCGAGGATGATTGCAGTTTTCAACTCAAGAAGAGATGTTAAGGATTTTAGAAAAAATGAGCTTTTCAAACTGGCAAATCTTGTTATGGGGTATGGAAAGAAAGCTGTTTACGCCCTTTCAACCTACGGAATAGGGGCTGACACCGCGGCAAGAATTCTATCGAGGTTTTATCCAACAGAAGATGACTTCTTCAAGGCTCTGATTGAAGCTGAGAGAAACTACGTCAGAACAAGGAGGTTTTGGGATTAAGTTAAATTAGGTATCCCA
Source organism: Archaeoglobi archaeon (assembly GCA_029259345.1). Lineage (GTDB taxonomy): Archaea > Halobacteriota > Archaeoglobi > Archaeoglobales > Archaeoglobaceae > Archaeoglobus. The sequence continues at coordinate 1,778 of JAPDIX010000078.1, read as the reverse complement.
TCTCCTTGAGCTTTTCTACGACTGCATCAACCTCCTCTTCAACGCTCATCTTATCAGTATCGAGAACAACTTCGGGATTCTCTGGTTCTTCGTAAACGCCATCAAAACCTGTGAGGTCTTTAATCTCTCCTTTCAGTGCTCTAGCATAGAGTCCCTTCGGGTCTCTTTTAATCCTCACATCAAGTGAGCATCTCAGATAAACTTCCACAAACCTGTCGATCTCTCTCCTCGCAAACTCTCTCCAATCCCGGTATGGCGAGATCACAGAAACGATAACAATGACGCCATTTTTAGCAAGCAAATTCGCCATCTCAACAACAACCTTGTTGTGCATCTCCCTCTCTTCCTTGCTGAATCCGAGATCAGGATAGAGTCTCGACCTCACCTTATCTCCGTCGAGATGCTCAACATTGTAGCCCATTGATTGCAATTTTGCAACTAGAGCCTCAGCAAGAGTTGTTTTTCCCGCTCCGCTCGGCCCGGTTAACCATATAACGAAGCTCATACGAGACTCTTGCCCGCTAAATCAGCTTTAATGCCGAATATCTTAAGTATGGTAGGGGCAACATCGTATATTTCGCATTCCGCAATCTTACCCGCCTCTATATCAGGCATTTTCAGGGAAAAAACACCGTATTGAGAGTGGACGGCATCATCTGGCCCGGTATCGTTTTCCGGCAGGTAATACGAGATGTGTGGAGCAGTAAGACCTGAAAAAGAATTGAAAGAAGAAATCAAGAAATTGGAGGAGTTGAAGGATAACCTTGAAAAGAAAGAAGAGGAACTAAAGTCTGAGAAAGACTGCTTGAGACTGAAAAAAGAGAAATTGTTTGGAAAATCAAAAAATTAACAGAAGATATACCAAAAGAACTAAGAAAAATTGAAGAGGAGTTAATAAAATTAAAAGGTAAAAAAGGCGAGAAGGCTAGAAAGCTAAAAGAGTTAGAAAGAATTGAAGAAGAGCTTTCAGCCAAACTACTTGAATTAGAAGATGAACTAAATGTTCTAGAGGCTCAGAAAACAGAGCTTTTATCCTCTGAAGATTCAAGATTAGCTGAAGAGTACGGACACCTCAAAGATGAGAAAGGGCTAAGGAGTTAAATCTCAGAGAATTTGAAAGTGAGCTAAAATCTCTAAGAGAGAGTGAGGTTGAGTTAAAGTCTATGAAGAAGAGGATAGAAATTCTTGAGCAAATAATCGAGTTTTACAACGCTAAAATACAGATGATAAAAGATAAAATGAGAAACGAGCTAAATACTGCACTAAAGAGCTCTTTCGAGCTACTAAAACTAGCTGAATTCGAAGAAACAAAAACAGAGCCTGATTTCAATCTAAAATTAATAAGAACTGGAAACGTTCAAACATCTCTTGACAGACTTGGGATGACCGAAAAGATGCTTGTTGCCATCTTGATTGCATTTGTTGCCAAAAAGACATTCTATCAGGAGTTCCCATTCTTCGTCATTGATGAAATAACGAATGTGATGGATGACACGAGATTCAAGGTATTATCGAGTATATCAAGGATCAAGTAGATGTTCTAATCGTAACGAGGAATATACCATTCACAGGGGAAAAGGTCGTATTGAGTTACGAATCAATAGTTCACAGCTTAGTTTAATTTTTATTAAATTTAATCTTAAATTTAAGGTGAACAATGTACAAATTTCCCTTATAATGGGAGTTCTCTTTGAAGATTGATCTGAAATTTAATCAAAAACCCCCAGAGGCAAAACTTTTAAAATTGTCAGATACTTCAACCATGGACTTGATATGCA
>JAPDIX010000084.1 GCA_029259345.1 Archaeoglobi archaeon | reverse complement strand
AGCAGAAGGAGATAGTAGAGCAGGTGTTTGATCTTCTTAGGCAGAAAGTGCGCGACATGGATGAAGGGACGAGGAAGGAGATCATTAAAAAGTTGCTGAGCAAAAATGCCTCACCCGGCATGCTTGTATATTCAAGGAAAGAGGATGAGGAAATCGTGAAGGATGCTATAGAGGAGCTGAAGCTCGACCTCAATTACGCCGGAAACATCGAATGTATTGGTGGGATAGTACTTGAAGACCCCGAAGGGGAGGTGAGGATCAACCTTACATTCGATGAATTGTTGAATCAGGTTTACGAGCAGAAACTGGCTGAGGTCTCGAAGATATTGTTCGGGTGATCGCAATGATTTCGAGGACAAAAGCTGCCTACGCTTACATAGTCGCCAGAACAAAAGTGATGAAGAGTAGACTACTGAAAGGAGAGGACTTTAGAAAGCTTTTGAACATGTCGTTCGATGAAATAGTGAGATCCTTAGAGGAGACAGAATACAGGAAGGAAATTGATGAGGTTGGCTACAAATACTCAGGTCCTCGCCTGCTCGATTACGCTCTTGCTGCAAACCTTGCAAGAACCTACAGGAAGATACTTCAAGTCTCCTTTGGAGAGGCAAGAGATCTCATCAGGGAGTATTTAAAAAGATGGGACGCCTGGAATGTTATCAACATAATTAGAGGCAAAAACGCTGGTGTACAGCCAGAGATAATAGAAGAAACCCTTGTCCCAGCCGGGGAGTTCAGTGAAGAATACCTGAAATCACTGATGGTTAAAGAGGTGGACGAAATAATCAAAGAGATGGAAGGTACGCCTTACTACGAAGCCTTATCCAAGATTGGCTCTGCACCCATGAACGTGGTTGAGGATGAGATACATAAGGCCTACTACAGGAAATTAGTCGAGATGCCGGCAAGGGAGTTTGAAACCAAGCTCTTTGCAAACTTCATAAAAATGGAGATTGATATAAGAAACATAAAGACGATTCTCAGGTTGAAGATTGAAGGTGCATCAACGGAGGAGATTCTGGAGAGGATAATACCTGGTGGATACGAACTGACAGAGGATGAGGCAAGAAAGCTTGCAGCGATGTCCTTTGATGAGATATCAAAATCTTTGGAGGGATACTGGTTCTGGAAGGAGGTCGAGAATGTCACTGAAGAGCTTTCGAGAATTGAAGTCAACTTCGACAAGGCATGGATTTCTGCAATCGCAAGGAGGGCGAGCAATTATCCGCTGAGTGTATTGCCGGTTCTGCAGTACATGGTTCTGAAAAAGGTTGAGGTGGACAACCTCAGAATACTCGGCTGGGGTAAGTATTACGGGTTGCCTAATGAGGAGATTGAGAAGCAGATGGTGATAGTATGAAGAAGCTTGCAGTTATCGGCGATACAGACTTTAGCCTTGGATTCATGCTGGCAGGAATTCCCGACACTTACGAAGTTACCACCGACGAGGAAATCGTTAAAGCTGTTGAAGAAGTTTTAAAGAGAGATGATGTTGGTGTTGTTATTATCAAGCAAGAGTATCTCCAGAAGCTCCCTCCTGTGCTTAGGAGGGAGATTGACGAAAAGGTAGAACCCACATTTGTTTCGGTGGGTGGAACTGGAGGTGTGGAGGAGATTAGGGAGAAAATAAGAAAAGCAATAGGTGTTGACCTATGGAAGTGAAAGAAGCTGGATTGGTAGGAGAAATTTATAGGATTTCAGGCCCCCTAGTCGTAGCTGAGGGACTCAAGGCGAGAATGTACGACCTCTGCAAGGTCGGTGAAGAGGGGCTGATGGGAGAAGTTGTAGGTTTAGTAGGGGAGAAGGTTCTCATTCAGGTTTACGAGGATACAGAGGGTGTAAAGCCGGGTGACAAAGTAGAGAACACCGGAATGCCGCTTAGCGTTGAACTTGGACCTGGGTTGATAAGGAACATCTACGACGGTGTGCAGAGACCTCTGCCTGTGCTCAAAGATGTCAGTGGTGATTTCATTGGCAGAGGTATCGAGGCTCCGGGCTTGGACAGAAAGGCAAAGTGGGAGTTCAAGCCCTTGGTGAAGAAGGGAGACAAGGTAAAACCTGGCGAAATCATCGGAACAGTTCAGGAAACTGATGTTGTAGAGCAGAAGATCCTTGTTCCACCGAACGTGAAGGAGAGTGTAATTGCTGAGATTTACGAGGGCAGCTTTACTGTAGAGGATACAATAGCGGTTCTGGATGATGGCACTGAATTGAAACTTTACCACAAGTGGCCTGTGAGAATTCCAAGACCATACGTTGAGAAGCTTCCACCAGTTGTGCCGCTCACAACTGGTCAGAGAATTCTCGACACGTTCTTCCCGGTTGCGAAAGGAGGTACAGCGGCAATTCCAGGGCCCTTCGGAAGTGGTAAGACTGTGACTCAGCATCAGCTGGCGAAGTGGAGTGATGCACAGATTGTGGTTTACATTGGTTGCGGTGAGCGCGGCAATGAGATGACAGAGGTTCTTGAGGAGTTCCCGGAGCTTGAGGATCCGAGGACAGGAAAGCCATTGATGGAGAGAACCGTCCTTGTTGCCAACACATCCAACATGCCTGTCGCTGCAAGAGAGGCTTCAGTTTATACCGGAATTACTATTGCAGAGTACTTCAGAGATATGGGTTATGATGTAGCTATTCAGGCAGACTCGACAAGCAGATGGGCAGAGGCAATGAGAGAGATATCCGGAAGACTTGAAGAGATGCCCGGTGAAGAAGGTTATCCCGCTTATCTGGCATCGAGGCTTGCAGAGTTCTATGAGAGAGCTGGGAGAGTCAAAACACTTAGTGGAAATGTAGGCAGTGTTACAGTCGTTGGAGCAGTTTCACCACCAGGTGGTGACTTCAGCGAGCCCGTTACACAGAACACTCTCAGAATTGTAAAGGTGTTCTGGGCTCTCGATGCTAAGCTTGCTGCAAGAAGGCACTTCCCGGCCATAAACTGGCTGCAGAGCTACAGTCTCTACGTTGACACTCTGAAAGACTGGTTTGCCGAGAACGTCAGCGAGGAGTGGAATGAACTCAGGAGATGGGCAATGGAGGTGCTGCAGGAAGAGGCAAGCCTCCAAGAAATCGTGCAGCTTGTTGGTAGTGACGCACTGCCTGAATCTCAGAGACTGCTGCTTGAGGTTGCGAGAATCATCAGAGAGGTTTACCTTGTGCAGTATGCATACCACCCAGTAGACACATACTGCAGTGTTGAGAAGCAGTACGACATGCTTAAGGCGATAAAGCAGATCAATGACTGGTTCTTCAAAGCACTTGAGGCAGGAAAGACCATAGAGGAGATCACGGGTATCGAAGGATTGGAAGAGTTTGCAAGGTCAAAGCTTGAGGAAGACTACAAGACGGCAATGAATGCTGCACTTGAGAAGATTAGGAAGAATCTACTTGGAGAGTGATAAGGATGAAGGAGTATAAGACCATAACTCAGGTTGCCGGACCTCTTGTTTTTGTTGAGAAGACGGAGCCGGTATCTTACGGAGAGCTCGTTACGCTTACACTTCCTGACGGCTCAACCAGAAGAGGACAGGTTCTTGACACATCGAAGGACACTGTCGTAGTTCAGGTCTTTGAGGGAACGAGAGGTATTGATACCACAAGCACTGTTAGATTTACGGGAGATATTGTTAAGCTGAATTGTTCCAAGGACATGTTGGGAAGGATTCTCAGTGGTTCGGGTGAGCCGATTGATGGTGGGCCAAAGATAGTGCCTGAGGAAAGGAGGCCAATTGTTGGTGCAGCCATCAACCCATATGCAAGGCAGTATCCGAGAGAGTTCATCCAGACCGGTATCTCAGCCATAGATGGAATGAACACTCTTGTCAGAGGTCAGAAGCTTCCGATATTCAGCGGTTCAGGTTTGCCGCACAACGACATTGCTCTGCAGGTTGCAAGACAGGCGAAAGTTCTCGGAGAGGCTGAGGAGTTTGCTGTTATATTCGCAGCTATGGGTATCACTTACGAGGAAGCTTATCAGTTCATGAATGAGTTCGAAAGGACTGGAGCTCTTGAGAGGGCTGTGGTTTTCCTCAACCTCGCAAACGATCCAGCTATCGAAAGATTGCTGACACCCAGAATGGCGCTCACAGCAGCAGAGTTCCTCGCCTACGAATACGACCTACACATCCTCGTCATCCTGACAGACATGACAAACTACTGTGAGGCTTTGAGAGAGATCTCTGCAGCAAGAGAAGAAGTTCCGGGAAGAAGAGGTTATCCGGGCTACATGTACACTGACCTCGCCACAATATACGAGAGAGCAGGGAGAATCAGGGGAAGGAAGGGAACGATTACCCAGATGCCAATTCTGACAATGCCTGGTGACGACATCACCCACCCAATCCCCGACCTGACGGGCTATATCACGGAGGGGCAGATAGTTCTCAGCAGAGAGCTTCATGCTAAGGGCATTTACCCACCAATCAACGTTCTGCCGTCTCTCAGCAGGTTGATGAAGGAAGGTATCGGTGAGGGCTATACAAGAGATGATCACCCGCAGTGGAACGACCAGATGTACGCTGCCTACGCTGAAGGTGTTGATCTCAGAGGTCTTGTGGCAATTGTCGGTGAAGAGGCATTGTCGGAGAGGGACAGGCTCTTCCTGAAGTTCGCAGATGAATTCGAGAGGAGATTCGTCCAGCAGGGAAGATACGAGGACAGAGATATCGAGCAGACTCTCGATCTTGGATGGGAATTGCTCTCGATGCTTCCTGAGAGAGAACTGACCAAGATAGAAAGGAAGCTCATTGAAAAGTATCACCCCAAGTATAGAAAGGGGCAGGCAAAGGCTGAGGAGGCCGCTGAGGAGGCCTCCTGAAAACAATTTTTAGAGGTGACAGGGGATGGCAGAGGTTCAACCGACACGAATGGAGCTCATAAAGCTCAGAAGAAGAATAAAGATGGCAACTCGAGGTCACGCACTGCTGAAAATGAAGAGAGATGGCCTAATCATGGAATTCAGACAGCTCTTAGAGGAGGCTAAGGAAGTTATAAGCGGAATGGTCGAGAAGTATGAGAAGGCCCAGCAGAAATTAACTCTGGCAGTAGCTGTTGACGGGATTGTGGCTGTAAGGTCAATTGCCCTTTCATGTCGCCAGATTCAGCCCGAGTTCAGCATGAAGAGAAAGAACATAATGGGTGTAGTTGTTCCAGTAATAAAGCGCGAACCAGTTAGGAAAAAAGCAACTGAGAGAGGTTATGGTATTTTGAGCACATCAATGAGAGTTGACGAAGCAGTAGAGGCATATGAAGAGCTTGTTGATGCAGTTCTTGAGGTCGCTGAGATCGAGACCACACTGAGAAAGCTGATAGATGAAATTGAAAGGACTAAAAGGAGAGTTAACGCACTCGAATACAGAGTTATTCCAACAATGGAAGAACTTGCGAAGTTTATCGCCTTCAAGCTTGAGGAGATGGACAGAGAAAACATTATCAGGCTGAAGAAGCTTAAGACGAAGAAAGCTGCAAAATAATTTTTTATTTCATCCTTAAATGGTAATATTTTTCACTCTCGAAAACCCCTCCAAACTCAAAACCAACCCTCTTTCTGAAGATTGGCCCGTCAACTACAACTGTATGAAACTCTCCGTTCTCCCCACATGGGTCAATCCCGTTTTTCAATGCAAAATCAATTAGCTGCCTGTCAAACTTTCTGCCAAGAATTTCCTTCAAATCTTTTCTCACTGCGATAACGTAAGCCTCAAATCCCGCATCAACGAACTCCCTTGCCAGCTTCTCCGTGTCTTCACCCCAAAGAGGGAAAAAAGGCTCCACTCCGACCTCACTGCAAACCCTCTCTATCCAGTCTCTGTGCTCCTGCAGGTAAATGTCCCCGAAAATCGCTTTTTTAACGCTAAACTTTCTGAAAACACTCTTTAGCCTCTCCTCATAGGTTCTCCATGTCGCCTCCTCAATAAAGATTTCTCTGCCCATCGCCCTCTCCTGAGCTTTGATAATTTCAACATCAATGCCATGCGCCCTTGCCCTCCCCTCATGAACCATGCAAAGCAGTCTGTCAACGTTAATTTCTTTCATCGCTCTCCACAAGGCGAGGCTGCTATCCTTTCCCCCACTCCACATTGCGATGACACTCATCCCTACCCTCTATTCTCTCCCGATTCTGTAAACCGAGTTAAGTATTGCATACGTCACAAAGTAATCCTCGCCAATCGGCTCGCAAATAACAACTTTTTTACCCTCGAACTCGCCCTCCTTTATCCCCTTTCCCCTTGAAAATCCGAGTATGTCGGGCAAATCTTCTGTGACATGCAGTCCGTAGGAGATGAAGAGCGGTACAACGTAAACAACATCACAATTCATCTCCCTTATGACCTCATCAGGCATCGGTCGCATATTTTTCGCAGCGAAGGCTATTTTAACCTCGTCAAAAGCTCCACTATCCTCGATCCTCTTCCTGTGCAGCTCCATAACATCTCCGTAATGGTTTAGCTGACTCCCGTGTCCAACAATCAACAACCCCTTCCTCATTCAACCACCTCCTTTATCCTTTTCAACGAAAATTATCGTATAATCAGATTTAATCTCAGCCGAATCTGTAAAATCCTCTTTTACTCCTCGAAATCTTCTCCTCCACCAGCCCATATTGAAAGCAAACGAGAAAGCCAATAATAATTTTCTCCCTTGGATGTTGATGTTGCTGTTAAGGGGAGAAAATGAGAGAGCTTGGGATTTTTGAGGAGACCAAGTAGTGAAGGTTGCAAAAAGTTATGAACTAGCCGTTGGTCTGGCTTTCAAACCTTTAAACCTGTTTTTATTCGTTTGCAGGGGTTTTGACACATAGCCTACTCCCGTTTTTTCAAAAGACCTTAATTTTTCCAGATTATACGTTGAAAAATGAAAAAATTTATAAAAAATCTTGTTCACGTTCTATCATGGTGCTTGGTGTAGAAGGAGAAAACATACGCGAAATCGATCCAGCGAAAATAAACAGGGTGTGGCTCAAATTTTACGACGAAGGTGTGAGAGCAAACATTGACTACCCTGTTATCCCGGCATACAAGCTATTGGACAATGCTGCCGCTTCTGATCCAAATAAAGTATGTTTTGAGTTCTTCGGGACGAAGTGGACTTACCAGCAGGTTAAGGATGCCTCGGATAAGGTTGCAAATTTCCTTTTTGACATAGGAGTTGAGAAGGGTGACAGAATTGTAGTTGCTTTACCCAACACGCCACATTACGCAATCATCGCTCATGGAATCTACAAAGTGGGAGGTATAGTCGTTCAATGCAACCCGATATACACCGAAAGAGAACTGAGATACATCGTCAAGAACAGTGAGGCAACGAGGATATTCTGTTTTGAAGGAATGTATCCCAGAGTTAGACCCCTGATTGAGGAGGGAATCCTTGATAAAGTTGTCATATGCAGGATTGAGGACTTTCTCGGCTGGTTGAAGGGGGCACTTTTCAAGGCGTTCCTAAAGAAAAAGGTCGTTGGAAAAGTAGATATTGACAGAAGAAGTGAAGTTGTTTTCTGGGATGACGTGATGAAATATGAGAGAACAGAAAAAAGGGAGGAGATAAACCCGCTTGAAGATGTAGCGATGTTCCAGTATACTGGAGGAACTACTGGCTTTCCTAAGGGCGTTATGCTCACACATTATAACCTTGTGGTGAATGCCCATCAGGTTGCAGAGTGGGATGTAAAAAATACGCCTTACGATGTTGGTATTGGCTGTCTGCCAGTTTTCCATGTGTATGGTATGACAATGCTTAATTCATCGGTGATTTTGAGAATGAAAGTCATTCCCATCCCAGACCCACGAGATTCTGAGGCCATCTTGAAAGCCGTGCACAAGTACAAAGCAACGACTTTCACGGGTGTGCCGACCATGTTCATCTCAATGCTGAATCATCCAAAATTACATAAATACAACTTGAGGAGCTTAAGGGTTTGTGTCAGCGGTGCCGCACCATTGCCAGTTGAGATCAAGCGAAGATGGGAGGAGGTTACAGGTGGTAAACTCGTTGAGGGCTATGGATTGAGCGAAGCTTCTCCGGTTACACACTGCAACCCGCTTTACGGACAAAACAAGGATGGGAGTATAGGGGTGCCTTATCCAGACACCTACGCTGTCGTCATTGATGAAGATGGCACAATTCTTCCACCTGGCGAAGAGGGGGAGCTAGCAATCTTTGGTCCGCAGGTGATGAAAGGCTACTGGAAGATGGATGAAGAAACGGATAAAACTTTGATAAATGGATGGCTCCTCACTGGAGACATGGCAAAGATGGATGAAGACGGATACTTCTACATAGTTGATAGGAAGAAAGACATGATCGTGGCTGGCGGTTACAACATCTACCCGAGAGAGGTTGAAGAAGTACTCTTTGAACATCCAGCAGTGGCTGAGGCTGCTGTTGTTGGTGTCCCCGATCCATACAGGGGTGAGACTGTAAAGGCCTACATCGTCCTCAGACCGGAG
>JAPDIX010000023.1 GCA_029259345.1 Archaeoglobi archaeon | reverse complement strand
TCTCCCTGAACTTTTTGATTATCTGGTGGACTCTTTGCCTTGTTACTTGGAAGAATTCCGCTATCTTTGTTATCGGTTTCCCTTTAAGCCACTGTTTCACTATTCTTGCTATGTCCTTGTTTGTTAGTTTCCTCACGTGGTAATCTTGTTGGAGTGTAAAGTTATTTCGGGATACTACAGAAATGTCATTTTAACAAAAAATTTAATAATTATGTTGACTCAGAAGGCAACATGTTTGAGATAAAGAAGTTGAGTTTGCTGTCTGTGGCAAAAGTAGTGGCTGTGTTTATGGCAATAATCGGTCTGATCAGCATTATTGGTCTGATAACCAGTAAAGGGGGTTCGTTTAACTTCGTTGTGCTCGTCTTAGTCCCTCTAACCTATGCCGTGCTTGGATTTATTCTCGGAGCAGTGATTAGCTTTCTCTATAACATTATAGCCAGATTTATCGGTGGGATAAAAATAGAACTTGAGAAAGCAGATGAAAGTTTTGAGTCTGATGAGACTTTTGATTCTGAAGAAGCTAACTTTTACGAGGAGGAATAGGTAAAAATCAAGAGCTTACTCAAACCTAAGAGCCTCAATAGGCTCAAGTCTGCTCGCCCTCCAGGCTGGGTAAAGCCCGCTAATGACTGCGGTTGTCAGACCAACTGAGAAACCGAGAAGAAGATAGAAAAGGATGCCAGGCTGGAAAACGTATTTTACGTTCTGGAGGATGATGTAATCTATTGCGTAACCACCCACAAGGCTCAGAACGCTACCAATTGAGCTTCCAATAATCCCAAGTATTGCTGCTTCAAGCAGGAAGATTTTTAAAATTGTAGTTCTGTATGCTCCTATTGCTCTCATCACACCTATTTCCTTTGTTCTTTCAATAGTGGACATAAGCATAATGTTGAGGATGCTGACACCAGCAACGAGAAGGGAGATGGACGCAATCGCCATTAGAAATATGTTGATCTGAGAAAAGGCTTCGTTTATTCTTTCGAGGATGATACTCAGTTCAAACACATACACTTTATCTTCTCTGCTATTTAACCTCTCCTCGATCGCCTTCTTAACGTTATCAACGTGATCAAGTCTGTCTGCCTTCACTATAACCATCGTGTATCCCTCGTCTGAAATCTTATCAAAATCATCTTGTGAAACTATTAGGGCTGTGCTGGGGTTTATATCAAATCTTGCACCGGTATCTTCAAGTATCCCTGCAACTCTAAATTCTCTGCTGTTTATTGTTATTTTAGAGTTGACCTTTATATCCCATGTTTCAGCGAGGTTTTTGCCAACAACACAGCTACCTTTAAGCCTTATAATCCCCTTCTCAGCATCAAACAACTCTTCAGCATCCTTTTCCGTCAGTCCATATATTTGCAGATAAGCCTTCAGCTTTTTCGATTCAACAAGCAGGGTGTCTGATTTTACGGGTATGGCACTCTCCACGTATGGCAATTTCTCTATTTGATATACGTCCTTCTCGTCAATGTATCTATATCCGGCGTAGTAGTTAGGCCCCACTATCAGTTCATTTGCAACATCCTCAAAACTCTCAAGCACCGTTGCCTTTAAGCTCTCTCCAAATATCCCTATGGCCGATATGGCCATAACCCCTATCAGAATTCCTATGATAGCAAGCAGACTCCTAACTTTTGCCCTTTGAAGGTTTCTTCTTGCGAGCTCGAGATACATCCTACCCTCCCTCTATGCTCTCGATTTTTCCATCCCTCAACCTGATAACAAAATTCCCGTACTTGGCGAGGGTTGGGTCGTGGGTGACGAGAATTACTGTCACCCCCCTCTCCTCATTTTGCTCTTTTATAATGCTCATCACCTGCTCTCCAGACTTGGTGTCGAGGTTGCCCGTGGGCTCATCACAGAGCAGTATTTTTGGGTCATTTGCCAGTGCCCTTGCGATTGCCACCCTCTGCTGCTGCCCACCACTCAGCTCCTTCGGCTTCCTGTCCACTTCTCTCTCCAAACCAACGACACTAAGCAACTTCTTTGCTCTTCTCCTCCTCTCGTGTCTGCTTAACCCCTTGAATATCATGGGAAGCTCTACATTCTCCAGAGCAGAAAGTGTCGGGATCAGGTTGTAGGTCTGGAATATAAAGCCTATGGTGTCTCTTCTGAGTTCAGTAAGCTCCTTGTCACTTAGATTTATGGTTTCGACGCCATTTATCAACACCTTCCCGCTTGTGGGCTTGTCAAGGCACCCGATCAGGTTTAGAAGTGTGGACTTTCCACTCCCAGACGGACCCATAATAACAACAAAACCTCCCTCTTCCACATCCAAGCTAACGTTTTCGAGAGCCTTTACCTCATAAAACTCAGTTTGGTAGATTTTTGATACATCAACCAGCTCAACAACTTTCATTTCCTCATCTGCCTGTAAATTATAAGCCCGATTATTACAAAAACGATTGCTGCAACCACGATGGATATTACAATCGGTAGATTTGAACTTTTGATATCATTAGGAGCTTCTATTCCGAGATCGAGTTGCTTGTGTATTTCAAATTTCTCGCCCAGATCGTTGGACCATGATACTGTAATCAGAACACTTTTGTTACATTTTACAGGCAAGTCAAAACTCTGAAAATCAGATGGGTCAATGTTCCCGATGAAGTAATCTGCTTTGTATCCATCACACGTGGCAAGTGCGTAGGCATTGTAAACCTCACCTCTCCCGTTGTTGCTCACATCTCCCGACACAGTCACCTGCATACCATCTCTCGCTACGTTGACGTTTGTGAGGCTAACTGCGAAGCCGTCAAGGACATCTATCGAAAAATTCTTTTCTATGCCATATCTATTTCCAAATTCGTCAGAGTATTCAATTGTGAAAGTTACCTCACCCTCTCCACCTCTCTCCGGACTGAACTTGAAGTTTATCCTCTTGCTCTCTCCGCTAGGTATTGACGGGATCTCAACTGGATCGCTGAAAGTTCCAAGGTCGCTTTGGGCGGCAATTCTGACCCTTATAATCTCGTCCTCTCTTAAATTTGCTACCTCTACTGGAACAAGTATGGAATCGCCAATGTAAAGCGTTTTGTAGGGGACAGTTACATTAACGACAACACCTCTTGACTCAAGCATTCTCACATTAATGGTTCTGATGACCTCATGGTAGTTGTTTCCATTGTAAAAAGATATTCTGAATTTGAGTGTCGAAGATGATGGAGAGGATTTGAAAACCCCTTCTGCACCATCGGTTCCCACTTCACCCAGATAGACGGATTGAGGGGTAGCGTTGAACAACGCCTCAACTCTAACATCTTTAAGTTCAGTCGGAGAGGAAACATAGAACTGCAGTTCGTTCACTTCCCCCCTATAAACTGGCGAGGTTACGGTAAGAGAGGGGAAGTTGTCGTCAACAATAATCTGGATATTCTGTCTGATTGTGCCATTTTCAGTGGAAATTGAAGCCTCAACGTTGAACCTTCCTGCTTTAGTAGCCTTTACTGAGAAAGGAAGAGACACGCTCCCTCCTGCTGGTATTGTGCCTACGCTGTATATTTCCTTTGGAGCAATTTCAACACTATAACCCGTTAGAATGACGGAGTTCACTTTAATAGAAGTGCCTGAGGTCGAGGGATTTGAAATTACGAGAACACAGTCTGCATAATCTCCTGGCAAAAGAATTTCAGGAGAGAGCTGATAGCTAACCGAGACACCCTGAGCAGCTACTTGATGGATTGCAGCAACAAATAGTGTCAGTAAGATTAAGCCGAATTTTCGCATAAGGTGTGGCAGTCGGTAGGATATATATTCTTTCCCGCAACTCTAAAAATGGTTTAGACTTATTTTTCCTCATTAATGCCTGATGTTCTCGTTGATCAGCTTATCAGTACCTTCTCCACACCATCAACTTTCAGAATCTCTTCCACAACCTGCCCCGGAATTTTTGTTTCTGTTACAACAGTGAGTTTTGACTCCACGCTCAGCTCGGGGTCTTCCGCGAGGATATACCTTATCGAAATTCCGGCATTTGCCAAAGCAGAGGTAACTCCTGCCACAATCCCAACTTTGTGACTCTCAGCGTAAACCTCAACAACGCCGAAACCGAGAATTCTTGCAACCTCGGCGATGTTTGCTACGGGTTTGAGGGCAGAAAAAACTCTTCTCAACTCCTTGTCACTTTCGATGTTCTGGATAGCTGCAAGAACTACCTTTCTGTCAACTCCAATTGCTTCGGCAATTTTTGTTGGAACAAGCTCAATCTGATCGCAGTATGCTTTTCCGTTCTTCACAGAAATCCCGAGCCTGAGGAACTCCCTCGCCACTGCGATTTGAGAGGGATATTTCTCAAACTTCTCTGCAACTTTTTTCCACATAGTTATATTTTCATGCTTCCAACTATTAAACTTTATATCCTCCTTGGAAAACATTAACTGGTGCTTGAGGTAGTAGAGCTGTCAAAGAGTTACGGAAATTTTGTTGCTTTAGAAGGTTTGAGTTTTACGGTTGAGAGGGGGGAAGTTTTGGGACTGATTGGAGAGAACGGAGCAGGAAAGTCAACAACTCTCAGAATAATAGCGGGTTTGATAGAACCAGACAGTGGAGAAGTTAGATATTTCGGCAACCCCTTTGAGGACAGTATCAAGAAAAGGATTGGATATCTGCCAGAGATAGATGCCCTATATGAAAATATGACTGTCTCCGAATATCTGAAGTTCTTTGCAGATATCTATGGAGTTGATAATGCGAAAGCAAAAATTAAGGAGTTACTCGATAAGCTAAATCTTCCGGATAAGTTTGTGGGTGAGCTTTCTAGAGGGATGAGAAGGAAACTGTCAATCGCAAGAACTCTCCTCCACGACCCAGATATTCTGATCTACGATGAACCTACAGGTGGTCTCGATCCAAGCACTTCCTTAAAGATTGCAGAGCTGCTCAGAGAACTGGCAACGAGAGGTAAAATTATCGTTTTCTCAGCTCACAATATGTACTACGTTGAGAGGATCGCTGACAAAGTTGTGGTGATGAAGGCTGGAAAGGCCCTTTACTACGGCAGCCTTGAAAGGTTGATAGGGGAGAACACGAGTTACAGGATCGAATACATTTTAAATGGAAAGAAAGAGAGCACGAGCACATCGCAAATAGATGAAGTCATAGAGATTGTAGATAAAATAAAAAGCAATGGGGGCAGAATTCTTGAAATTGAAAAAGAGGTTCCGAGACTCGAAAACATTTACTTTTCCCTTATTTCTCGATAATTTCAAATCTCAAAGAAAAATTTATTAATGATTTTTTGGATACATTTATGTGGGGGTGATAACCAAGTAGGGGAGTGGTTTAGTACTGGGTCGTTGGCTCGATTTCGCCAACGACATTCTTTCTTACCATTTCTTTTGCCTCGTCAAAGTTATAGTTTCCGAGCAACCACATGAGTTTTACGAGTGCCACCTCTGGCAGCATGTCCTCCCCCTCTATGACCCCAGCATTCAACAAATCTCTGCCCGTGTCGTAAACTCTGTCACAAATTCTTCCCCATAGGCACTGAGAGGTCATCACAACGATAGAGTCCTCGCAAATCCTCTTCAGAGTTTTGATCCAGTCGGTTGAGACGTGTCCCAACCCTGTTCCCTCAATTACAAATCCTCTATAGCCCTTTGAGTGATAGTATTCTAATATCTCGCTACTCAGCCCGGGAAAGAACTTTATGAGGGTAACTCTCTCTTCGAGCTTATCCATAAGCTTTAGCTTCCTTTCGCCTCTCCTGAATCTCCAAAAGAGCCATTCAACATTCAGCGAAGGGTAATCAATTCTTGCAATTGGCTTTGCATTCACTGACTGAAAAGCGTCTCTTCTTGATGTGTGGTTCTTTCTGACTTTCACACCTCTGTGGACATAGCAGAAATCATCGCTTGTTGATCCGTGCATCGTAACAACAACCTCTCCCAAATCCTCTACAGCAGCCTTAGCAGCACAAAGCAAATTCATTGCAGCATCGCTGCTTGGTCTGTCGGAACTCCTCTGCGCACCGACGAAAACAACTGGTTTGGGTGTTGAAAGCATGAAGGATAGGGCAGCGGAGGAGTAATGCATCGTATCGGTTCCATGAGTAATTATAACACCATCATATTTTTTCAAAGCATCATAAACATGCCTTGCAAGCTCGATCCAGTTTTTCGGCTTCATGTTCTCGCTAAGGATGTTGTATAGAAGTTCAGCATCCACATTGCATATTTCGGTCAGTTCTGGAACCTCAGAAGCTATTTCCTCAGCTGTAAACTGACTTGTAACAGCCCCAGTGCGGTAGTCAACCTTGCTCGCAATTGTGCCGCCAGTTGAGATTATCTTGACATCAGGCAACTCCTCTCTCTTTTCAAGCTTCACCGGCTCTGCTCCAAACTTCTCCTCCTCCATAATCTCTACGAGTTCGTATTCTCTAAAACCGATATTGTATCCATTATCGAGCTTAAGAACGAGATTTCCAGTGAATGAAGGCATGACAATTCCCTCAAAAATCCTGCCTTTAGCCTTAATTCTTACCCTTTTTCCATCCAGAGCTTCAGGCATGAAAGTCCACCCCCAACTTTTTAGCCTCATCATATAGCATTCTGAGATTTAGCGCTATCCTGCCCCGCAGATTTCTGACCTTTGCTTTTTTGTTTTTCAATTCTTCTTTTCTCCCCTCTATCATCCTGCGAACTTCGTCAGACGCGGTTCCACCGATGTTCCTCCTTTTTTCAACGACCTTCTCAACATCCAGAGCTTCAGCAACATCCTCGTCGGTAATTCTAATACTGTATCCAAATTCTTTGGCAACAGTTTTGATGTCCTCTGCTGTGGGTTTTTCAATTCCCTTCGCTGCTAATCTTCCAATAATGCGGTGAGATGCCCTGAAGGGAATTCCAAATTTAATAACAAGCATATCTGCAAGCTCGGTTGCTGTTGCAAATCCCTTTAAAGCCTTTTCTTTCATAACCTCCTCTTTAAATTCAATCTTGTCAATCATCGCCGCCAAAACCTCACTTGCAAGTTCAGCTCTCTTCAAGGAGTCGTAGAGAATCGGGTTTATTTCCTGGAAATCCCTGTTGTAGCTGAAGGGCATAGCTTTGTAAATGCTCATTGCTGCAGTCAAGTTGCCTATAAACCTTCCTGCATTTGCTCTGAGAAGCTCCGCGACGTCTGGATTCTTTTTCTGAGGCATTATTGACGATGTAGAGGAGAATTCATCAGGGAGCTCGATAAAGTCGAACTCTGATGAGAACAGCACAATTTCTTCGGCAATTCTGCTTATCGAGAGCATTAAGGACGTGCTAGCGTAGATTGCGTCGATTAAAAAATCTCTTGAAGAAACGGCATCCTCACTGTTCTCAACAACACCGTCAAAGCCGAGAAGTCTAGCTGTGTAGTGTCTATCAAGGGAGAATCCGGTGGATGCAAAGGCAGCAGACCCAAGAGGACATCTGTTAGCCCTTTTGAAGGCCTCAATAACTCTGTCGAAATCCCTTGAAAGCATGTCGTGATAGGCTATAAGGTGATGGGATAGCTTTGTGGGTTGAGCATATTGCAGATGTGTGAAGCCGGGCATGATTGCCTCAGTCTTTTCAGCCTTCTTGAGCAGAACGTCCATAACTGCCAGAACATTTTCTGCCAAGTTCAGAAGATAATCTCTGGCAAAAAGTCTCAGACATGTCGCCACCTCATCATTTCTGCTTCTCCCAGTGTGCATCTTGCTCCCTTTCTCAGTGATTTTCGTGACCTCTGCCTCTATAGCCTCGTGAACGTCTTCATACTTCCACTCTGGTTTGTATCCATTCTCTCTGATCTTTTTTAGCGCCTTCAAAATCTCCGCAGACTCCTCATGAGAAAGATAGCCCGATTTGTGGAGAGAGAGGACATGAGCGATATCAACAAGAATATCATAATAGAAAATGTTTCTGTCGTGTTCCAATGAGGATGAGAGTTTTAGAGCTTTTGTGTCCATACTCTTTTCCATCCTGCTGTCCCTAAGCATGTTCACAGTTTTCTCAATGTTTTATTAATTTTCGTTCCAACACCTATTTAAATTCACATTCCGATTTCAACTGATGAGATACAGAATTGTGAGAATAGAGCTGAAGGATGAGGATGAGGTTTTGCTTTACCTCAAAAAAGTCGGTAAATCTCCGGGGTTTGTGCCGATGGCAGACTTCAGCGATCTGGCAAAAATTATCGAGTTTGGCATGCAGATGGGGGTGGATTTGGTAAAGAGGATCGAAGAGATTATGCAGTTCGATGCCTTCATAACCGTCACCTACGAGTATTACAGTATGAATGAGCTGAAAGTTGGAGATGTGGTTGACGTCGAGGTAAGGCCAGTTGAGAGGTGAAACGCTAGTTTTTGTGGGCTTCTACCTTTCAGTTTTACTCTTAGCCCTTTGTTCTTCTCTACAATTTCAAATTTCGGTTAGCAAAAGCTTTACACTGTTAGCAATTCTTGTTGCCATTGCTATCCTCACATTTTTTGCAATGAGGAGGGCTGAGAACGTTCCTTCCAGTGCAAGAACAAGAGTAGCTGCCTTTCTTTACCTTTTCGGGTTTTTCTGGCTGATTCTGTCTGGCACAGTCCTAATTCTTGTGGCGATATTTTTTGACTCCTCAAGACCTGAAATA
>JAPDIX010000056.1 GCA_029259345.1 Archaeoglobi archaeon | reverse complement strand
TGGTTTTACTTTGGATTGTAGGTAATATGGTTATGTCCCGTTGGAATAGAAATCGAATCAGTTGTTCTTTTTTAGTATGGAGCTGTCTAAATTGAGATTAGATGGTGAGTTAGTGGAACACCCTATAAATATATTTACATTTGCAGTTCCTTATAAGATGTTTAAAGAAATGGAAGAGAATGTAGAGGGGAGCTTCCTTGAGATTGGGACTTGGATTAAGCTTTTAGAGTTTTTAGAGTAAAAAATTGTCGAAATAGTTGAGGGGATTGGGACAGCATTCTTTGGAGTAAAGGCAGTTCTCCAGCCAAAATGACCGGGAACGTCTTTATCTACCCTTCCACACGGGCTCTCTCTTCTCTCTAAATGCTGCCAACCCCTCTTGGAAGTCTTCAGTTCTTGTCAATATATCCGATATTAGATCCTCAATTCTTAGAGCTGTATCTATGTCAACCTGCATGCCCTTGTTCATCGCAAGCTTCATGTACTTTATAGCCAAAGGAGCCTTCCTCGCTAGCTTCTCCGCAAACTCCATTGTTTTCTTTTCGAGTTCTGAAGCTGGAACAACGATGTCAACTAGACCAATTTTCTCAGCCTCCTTTGCACTTATTCTTTCCCCAAAGAAGCAAAGTATCTTAGCCCTACTCAGACCAACCTTTCTGCTGAGCCTTTGCGTTCCACCCCAACCTGGGCAGAAGCCGAGGTTAACTTCTGGTTGACCAAATTCGGATCTCTCAGATGCTATTATGAAATCACATGCCATGGCTATTTCATTACCCCCGCCAAGGCAGTATCCATCGACCATAGCTATTACTGGCTTCTCGTAGTTCTCAATGTATTCGTCCACCCTGTAAGGGATTGGTTTTGCCTCCACAACGTCCCAACCTGCTGAGAAAACGGGCCTGTCCCCTCTTGGTGCTCCTGTTATTACAACCACTCTCACATCCTCATCTCTAAGTAGCTTTTCCATGGCATCTTTGAACTCAAGAGCGAGCTGAGGATTTACAGCATTGAGCCTCTCAGGTCTGTTCAGGGTAATCTTTACAACATTTCCTCTTTTCTCTATCTTTATAGTCTGATATTCTTGCTCCCCCTCAGACAAGACCCTCACCCCTGTTTTTCAAGCAAGGCCTTCAGCTTTCCACTCTTTATGAACTCTGTAGGTTCGAATATCTTCTTCCCAAACATCTTTGCAAGCTCTTCAAGTCGCTTTTCTATCTGCTCAGCACCAATACTCTTTGCAAGCTCAAACGGGCCAAGAGGTCTGTTGTATCCGAGCTTGAGTGCCGTGTCAATGTCTTCCGGATCAGCAACACCCATCTCGACAAGCTTGCAGGCTTCGTTTATTTCAACGATCGAGAAGTCCATGGGATTTACCTTATCGGTTGCTTTACTTAGGTCTATCTGCGGTCTACCAGCACTCCAGTCATAGAGACCTTTTCCTGTCTTCTTTCCAAGCTGGCCTTCATTAACCATCTTCTCCAGAAATTCCGGGGGCTTGTAGTCGGGACTTATAGTTTCCTCGTAATACTTCATGACGTGGTAGTTAATGTCAAGCCCAGTATAATCTGCAAGCTCGCACGGCCCTATTGGTAAGCCTATCTTCCTCATTGTTGCGTCTATTTCGTCTGGGGTTGCAATTCCCTTTTCCAGTATGGAGAACAGTAGAACCATGCCGGGAGCCACTACTCTGTTTGCTATGAATCCCGGAACATCCTTTCTAACAACAACAGGTGTTTTCCCAATACTCTTGATGAATTCAACACATGTTTTGACTGCTTCATCACCCGTCTTCTCTCCCCTTATCACCTCAACGAGCCTCATCAGGATTACAGGGTTGAAGAAGTGCAAACCGAGGAATCTATCCTCCCTTTTAGTTGCCTTAGCGAGTTCGGTTATGCTCAGCGAAGACGTGTTGCTGGCGAATATGCATTCCGGCTTTGCAAGCTTGTCTACCTCCCCCCAGACCTGCTTCTTTATGTCCATAACTTCTGGAACTGCTTCTATAACCAAATCAGCATCCTTTACAGCCTCTTCCAGATCAGTTGTCGGATGGAGCCTCGATAGTACATTCTCGACATTATCCACTTTTCCTTTCACTTTCAGCTTCTCAAGACTCTCTTTTATTCTCGCCATCCCTCTCTCAACAAATTCCTCCTTTATATCTCTCATCCAGACTTCGTATCCAGCAATTGCGCAAACTTCAGCAATTCCATGCCCCATATCGCCTGCTCCGAGAACGGCGACCTTTTTTATTTTCTCCCTAACATCCACAAAACCACCTCCTTATACAGACATATTGAAGATCTCACTCTCAGCAAACTCTCTTGCAACTTTCTTAATGCCCTCTTGCACTCTATTTAGTTCAAACATTAAGTATAATTAACCACTAAAAAACTTAAAATTTTTGGTCTTGTTCTGTAGGCATAAATTCACTCCCGTTTTGTATCTCTATCTGACTTCATAACCTCACCGACAAATAATTCCACACTCATGTTTCATGGTCTTTGGCTGTAAGTTTAAATACTACTTTCTGCATGGCTCAAATCGAAGGTTCACAACTGTCACTGAGTTTTAAGCTAGGTCATCGGTTCTAAGTCCCTTAACTATATTCTTCCTTTCACTAGCAAAATGCAAAATCATAACATCGTATTGCCTTAGACTATAAAAAGGGTAAAAATTAAACCATTTATGATCTGTAAGGATTACGTTACCACGTTGCTATCCAGTCTAAAGGTTTTGTTAACGCTGGCGGCTCGTGCTCTGAAGGGTCAAGATATATTTTAGGATCTAGTGTGTATGGCAACCACTCGTGCTTTGCTGTTAGACCTGGACTGATTGGCCATAAAACTCTGTGATCTTCTTTTCTCATTGTGCATTCCCCAAACATAGTTTTAATGGTTCCTAGATTCTCCATAGCATCTCTGATATCATCATTGGTAGGGAATTCTCCTTTTTCTGCATATGCTTTTTCTATTGCAGCAACCCAAACACTAAATGCAGCAACACAATCTACTGCTCCAGCAGTTGGCACATTCCCGTATCTCGATTTGAACTCGTTGATATAGCTAACGTACTCTTCACTTAGCTGATCAAGCCCAGCCCAATACCCCTCGCTTATTTGATGTGGGTGCCCATAAACTGGAAGATCTCTTTTAATTGATGTGTAGAAGTCCCAGTAAGCGCAAAGGTAGGCATTCCCGCCCGCACCTTTCAAAACCTTATACGGGATCAACTGGTCCGTAAATCTGGTCATGTCTGTACCCCAGAAGCTCGTGAATATGTAGTCAGGCTTTGCGTTAACAAGCTCTGTTATGTATGGCGTATAGTCCGGAGCAAAGAGTTTGGGATAGAGGGGGTCGAGGATTTCTACATCTGGCATGAGCTTTTTGACAGCAGCTGTAAACCACTCACTATTATCGTAGCCCCACGCATAATCTGGGTGAATCTGAGCTATCACTTTTGCATCTGGGCAGAATTTGGCTGCCATATATGCAGCTTGTACAGCATTAGAGAAAGTTGAATTATTAGCTTTGAAGACCCAGTCCATAATGCCTTTTGATGGGTCTTCTGGGTCTTTCCAGGTCACATAGGGTATTCTGGCCTGGCATTGCAATAATAGGGTGCTGTTCTCATCTGCTACAGGTGCTGCAGCAATCGAGTTGGCTGTCGAGCAAAGTCCCATTATAACATCAACCTTGTCCTCAAAAATGAGCTTCTTGAACTTCTCAACTGTCTCAGAAGTGGAGCCCTCCTCTTCATGTATAACTTTAACCTTGGCTCCTGCAATACCTCCAGCCGCGTTTATCTTCTCAACTAGTAGATCTATACCCTGATGACCAGGTTCGCCAAAAGCAGATGCAGGCCCTGTTCTGTAAGCGACATATCCAAGCTTAAACTCCTTCGTAACCTTGGGTGTTGTCGGAGTAGTTGTTGGGGTTTTTGGTGGCTGAGTACAGCCTAGAAGTGCCAAAGCAGCTCCAGTTCCCACAATTTTTAGAAAATCCCTTCTTGTTGGCTTATATGGGTCCATTTTAAACACCTCGATTTTGTCGGAATCAAATATTAACATACTTAAAACTTTCTATTTATTCGATTTTCGAAAGGTTTTAAAGTGAAGAATGAAAAATCCTCTCTGTAGAGACTTCGATTTAAATTTATGGAGGCTAGAGAATGAACACAAAGGAAAGAATAAAGGGAAAGGAAAGAATAAAGAACGTAGAAAAATTTACAAGTGCACAAGAATATTACCCATACCAGCTACAATACAAAGCTTTGCTTGAATATGCCATAAGAACTTTTCCTACTGAAGAGATTGTTTACAGAGATGAACTCAGATACTCCTACGCAGAATTTTATGAAAGGGTCAAAAAACTTGCAAATATCCTTGAAACGCTTGGAGTTGAGAAAGGAGATGTTGTTGGCACTGTAGACTGGAACACTCACTGGCATATGGAAGTTTACAACGCTGTGCCATGTTTAGGTGCGATTCTACATCCAGTAAATCCCAGACTGAGTAGGGGACATATAGAGTATATAATAAACCACGCTGAAGACAAAGTACTGTTTGTTGGTGAGGATTTTGTACCGATAATCGAGGATTTACAGGACAAGCTTAAACATGTAAAAAGCTATGTTATCATGGCAAAAAAGGAGTTTGACACTGAACTTAAAAATGTTTATTTCTACGAGGATCTTATGAAAGACGCAAAGTCGGATTACGAATTTCCAGACCTTTCAGAAGATACTGTGTTCTCAATAGGCTACACTTCTGGCACCACTGGACTGCCCAAAGGTGCTTGGTTTACACATAGGATGGCCGTGCTACATACACTGAGTTGGAGCACTTTTTATGCCTCACACTTTGGAATAAACAGAAATGATGTCATTCTGCATATTGTACCAATGTATCACGTACATAGTTGGGGTTATCCGTTCATGGCTCTGGTTTTAGGAGAGAAACAAGTTTTCCCCGGTAGACTTACCCCAGACATAATATGGAAGCTAATAGATAGAGAAAAGGTTACGCATATTGCAATGGTTCCTACGGTACTCAGGATGATGCTCGACTTTCAAGAAATTGAAAAATATGATGCATCTTCACTACGACTAATATTAATTGGTGGCTCACCTCTTCCAAAGGGATTGCTTGAAGAGGCTAAAAATAAATTGAACGAGTTGGGAGCTGATGTTGAAATATTAAGTGGCTACGGGATGACGGAAACCTTTCCAAATATTACAAGAGCCGTGCTTAAAAAACACATGGAGAATTGGTCTTGGGAGGATAAGGTCGAGGTGTATACAAAAACTGGAATCCCTGGCATTCTCGTTGACATTAGGGTTGTTGATGAAGAAATGAACGATGTGCCAAAAGATGGGAAAACAATGGGAGAGCTTGTTTATCGGGCCCCTTGGATAACTCCTGGCTACCTTAAGAATCAGGAGAAAAGTGATGAAGCTTGGAGAGGTGGGTGGTGGCACACTGGTGATATGGCGGTTTGGGATGAGGAGGGTTACATAAAAATACAGGACAGAGACAAAGATGTTGTCAAAAGCGGTGGAGAGTGGATATCCTCACTTATACTCGAAGAGTTGATTAGCACACATCCAGGTGTTGCAGAAGTTTGTGTGATAGGCGTTCCACACAAGAAATGGCAGGAGAGACCCGTTGCAATAGTTGTCCCGAGAGTTGAATATAAAGAGAGATTAACTGAGGAAAGTATAGTGGAGCATTTAATGCAGTTCGTGCCAGATAAGATTCCGAAGTGGTGGCTTCCAGACAAAGTTGTGTTTGTTGATGAAATTCCAAAGACGAGTGTGGGCAAGTTTGACAAAAAGGTTGTAAGAGAGAAGTTCAAGGGTCTTTTTGAGACATAATTTTTTCAGCAACTTTTTTTGTTTAAAATTTGGTTTATCTCTGTGTAGTCCTGAAATTTTTGACCTTATAAACCCTACCTCTCATTCCCCAACACCTCATCAAAAAGCTTGAATGCAACACCTAACCTTGCCTCTACCGGCAACCTGCTCCAGAAAGCATCTTCTGGTGTTTGGAGATAGTGTTTGGTGTCAAGGCTTTCGTGGAATCTTACGTTGTTGTACCAGTAAAGAAGTCATCTAAGCTTTCAAAATCGTCCCTGTATCTGTTGTAGCAGTCAAAGAACTTCTCTACCTTCCCGTTTGTCTGGGGATGCTTTATTCTGGCAATCATGTTTTACACCTATGTTCAGCAAGAAAATGTTTGAGTTTGTGGCTTGCATAATCTTTCCTTGCAGCAACGAACTGTTCCATGATCTGTCAGTATTTCATCTGGAATGCCATATTCAGCAAATCCCTTCTTCAAGCATCGTGAAAGCTATCACCCACTTCTCCTCTCCATTAAGATTACTCCTGCCTTGGCTATGAATGAGATCCATTATATACTAACTTCCTCTGCTTTTTCATGTTCTCTCCACCAAACCATGTTTTAGTAAAACTTTGTAGATGGTGTTGTAGGGGTATAGATCTGCGTTTTGTTTTACTTCTCTGCATTTCAACTTTCATTCCCCAGACGTCCCTGACGAAGTCTCTAACTGCAAGCGTTAGAAGCTCTTCTGGCCTGCATGCAAGGTCGAGGTGGCACATGATTAATGCAGGACCCTTCCCTTATCACCTTCTTGTACTCATTGAGAGTGTTGAGTTTGTATCCAACAAGCTCAAGCTGCGCAAGCACCTTATCCAAAAAATTCTCATCCTTAAGCTTCTCAAGCTCAACGTCGTACTTCTCGCAGAGTATTCGCAGGCTGCCTACTTCTCTCTGAACTCTCGGAATGCTGACTCCTTGTGCTAACTTTCTATTCCTATATCTCAGAATTAGATCTTTGTTCTTTTTTGTGATCATGCTCCTTTCAAAGCAACTCAAACTCTCTCTTAAGTCTAGCTTCCCAGTTAATACTACGGAGTTTTGCCATGTCCACCTTCTGGACTACGTTCCTATCTCTCTCAAAAGAGGTTTTAAGGGGTTAAACTTTTTGGACGTGCGTTTAACCCCCCATTCATGCCCCCGCCGGGAGTTGAACCCGGGTCGAGGAGTCCGCAGCCCCTCAGGATATCCGCTACCCCACGGGGGCAACAAGTTGCGTTTTGCTCTGCAGAAAAATAAATTTTTGGTTTAAAAAGAAAATTATTCTTCCAGTACAAGCTGATAGGACTGGAAGAGTACGTCAGCGTTCAACTTTCCATGCACATACGTTTTGCCACTTGATAGATCATTAACTGCGATCTGGGCTGGTGCGAAGAGGTTTGGATCAATCTTGTAGAAGTCATAATTGGCAGCCTTGAATATTTCATAGAATGGTTTTCCGTAATCTCTGCTTGTGCAGCTTGGAACGTTCTTCAGGATTTCGTCATACTGCTTCACTGTAAGAAATACGCTGCCATAGTACATCATGCTGTCATTTGTTGAGCCCATAGCCTTCAGATCGTTCTCAAGAATTGGCGAGATGGGGCACCTCCCAGCACCACTTACAATGAGCTTCGGATCATAACCGATTTCGCTCATCTTGAAAATGGCAGTCTCAACGATCCTCCCTGAAATCTGCACACTTCCAACAAGAGAGGCTGTCGGCGCAACAAGAGCATATATGTTCTCGGGATCAACTTCACATTCCTTGGCTATGAATTCAATAACCTTCTCATCTGGAAGTTGACTGGCTTCGAGGGCAACAACCGCAACATCAGCGTCATCCTCATACTCAATTTGCTCGTAGGTCTTCTTGGGTTTTAGAGCAAGTGCTCTTGCAGGACCGCTCCCCATAGCAAAGTACTTCTCGACCTTTATGGCCCATCCTGCCTTCTGGCCCCCAAGACACGCGACTGCTGGATGGTCTGTGTATTCTGTGATAAACGCAAAGGGCACATCTCTGATAGTGTCCACGACAATATCAACGTCAGCCAGTCCACCCATACAAACCTGCGTGTACATTATTCCAGCATCGTAACTTCCAGGCACATTTACACCGCAGTCCACAACCGTAGCTCCGTTTTCAAGCTTCTTAGACTCAATTCTAAGTTCTTCTTCATAATCTAACATGTCTTCAACAATTTCTGCAGCAATTTCGTTTATGCTCAGCACTTTATCACCCCAGCCTTAACCTTTCTTCCGAGTTTTTATTTTTTATCTTTTTTACCCTAAGTCTTCCTGCATCTTGGAATCCTTTAAACTCATAAGCTTCAGATATTCTTTAAGCATTCTCGGAAACTTTGAAGCCTCAACAAATCTCAATCCGAGCCTCTCACTCCACCTTCTGATTCCAGCATCACTGCTTACAACTCCGGCTTCTAACTCCTTGGCCAGAAGGAGCACGTCGAGGTCAGGGGCACTGTCCAAAATCCCCTGCCTCATGACAGACCTGAACTTATCCCTGAATTTGGAGATGAGATTCCCAATTTCCGCTTCAATGTTGCTCTTATCTTCCATTTTCGATGAAATTGCCGAAGCCTCAAGGATGTATTCCTCTGCCAGCCTTCTACCCCTGTTCATCTTTTGCCGGACAGTTGTGATGTACTCATAGAGGATGGCAGCAGGTATCTTGACCTCATACCTATTCGGCGTCTTCTTCACGAGCCAGGTATCCAGTTTTGTAAAAATGCCCTCATCACATTCATATCTTTTTAAAAAACTCGTCAATTCTGTGTAAACCGATGGATAGGGGATATAACAGCTAATGTCAAGCTTTAACCTTGCAAGAGCAATTAGATCAAGCACTTCCGCTGCCGACTCGCAAAGGGATTCGTAGCCCTCCTTAATCCTCAAACCAGCATCTGTTATTGCTGTGGTATCCAGAACAAATCTCTGGCGCATTCAAAAAAAGTTGTCCTGCCAATATAAGTAATTTTCCCGTTAGCCTCGCCCAACAAATGTACCGAGCAACCTCTTTCTTGAAATTAATTCTCTCCTCTCCAATTCCACCTCACTAAAACTGCTTAGTTTCTCTAAAATTTTCTCAACCCCTCCTTTAAAAGCATTAGACGCTTCACTCACCGGCGATGCGACAACAACCGGGCGACTGTAGGAGAGAGCTTTTTTTACAGTTGCATCTTCAGGGACCAGTGCCAGAATTTCACCAAATAGTTTCTCAATGTCATCAATTTTTACTTCAGGGTTTTCATAATACTTGTTCACAACAACACCCATCATCTCTGTGTTAAGTTTATCTCCAACCATTTTTACCGCAATTGCATTTCTGATTGACGCAACCTTTGGCTGAAGAACGGTTATTTGGGAAAGGCTGGCCGACATGGCAATAATCATCTCTTCACCTAAATCTCCGGGCACATCAAAGATAAGTACATCTGACTCGTCAGCAATTCTCTCGAGCGTATCCTTGACTCCCTCTTTCCTCATCTCGCGTACTCCAGCTCTGATGGGCATGCACATGCCGCCCATTCCGAGGAGGGCGATTTCAGCATCCTCGGTCATGTACTCCTCGATGAATGGTGGTCCACCTCTACCGTCGAAGAGCTTGTTATACTCCTCGTGGACAGCCTTGATGACCTCCTTGGCGTTCTTCATGGCTTGATCCATTTGCCTTCTGATCTCAGCACCCCACCAGTAGTCCACGTGCGGAGCAATGGATACAGGCTTATCTGGATGCAAC
>JAPDIX010000047.1 GCA_029259345.1 Archaeoglobi archaeon | reverse complement strand
TGGTGTAACACCTTTGATCGGAAAAATTATAGTTGCAATGGTTGGAATATAACTACCCATATTTTTCTATAATGTCCTTCAAATAGATTTTGTGCTGTCCCAGCTTCCCTTCGTAGTTGCCTGCAGAAACCCTCACAACCCCATCGACTCTGCTTACTACATCCATGCAAACATACATGGCCTTCTCAACCGCCTCCCTTGTTATTCCGTTGATGACGATTTCAGGAATCGATTTAACACCATCGGGAACTTTCGAGTCGGGGATTTTGCCCTTGAGCGTGGGGCAGAAGTAGTGGTTGGTGCTCGGCCCCATTTCCGGATACTTGGTTTCGGGCTTGCTTCCGGCAGAGCATATGTCGAAGGATGTTATGACACCCTCCACTTTCTTGAGGGCTTCAACCGCCGCCTCTCCTGCCTCTAAAGCTGCCTCTTCACTCTCGCAGAAGTACCAGATGTTTCCACCCGCTATGCCTTCGGCGTAGCCAATGTAGCGTTCGATTATGAACTCTCCGAACATTATTGGGACTCTTATCACCTTCCTGCCCCACATCTCGTCCTCCCACTCGTAACCATCTCCGCACCTTCCTACATTGATTTCGGCATCGAAAGTCGTTTCGCTGTCTGTGGCGTTGAAAACTCTGGTTGTGGGAACGACAAGAATTCCTTGCCTTATCCTCTTGCCCATCTCCCTCATCAGGACGTCCAAAAACTTCTTGGACTTCTGTACCCATATCTGACAGATTGCCCCCAACCTTCCATCTGGTGTTTCCTGGGGTGATAGCCAGAGCTCCACACCGCCCTCAGCCTCTCCAAAAACTGTTGAGGGCAATGCTGTTGCAGAGTATGCAGCTCTCTTGAGAAGCCACTTGTGTTTTGCAGTTACGAGAATTCTCGAGTAGATACCATCAAAAGCCTCACAATATGTGTTATCAACTGGCACACCATTCAGCTCAAGCATGTTATAAGGTTTCATGAAACTATAAAAATTCTGCGAATTTGCTTGGGATTAGAATCTAGATTTAAACTTTCTTACGAGCTCAACCAGCTCTCTTGCAGCTTTTTCAGGGTCTTCAGCCGCAGCAATGGCTGATATAACCGCGATTCCTGCTACGCCGGTTTTCAGAACTTCAACTGCATTTTCTATATTTATTGAGCCAATGGCAACAACAGGAACTTTTACGTTCTCAACTATCTTCCCCAGCCCCTCAACACCTATTGCCTCTCCAGCATCCTCCTTCGTTTTTGTTGGAAAAACTGGGCCCACGCCAAGATAGTCCGCATACTTTTCGTCCTTCTTTGCCTCCTCAATACTGCTCGCAGAGACGCCAATGTAGCCAGGAAAAACCTCTCTTGCAACCCACCGATTATGCCTATGGATGCAGCTTCTTGAGGCGTGAAGCCGAGAAATAGAGCAGATAGCAAGGCGGCAAAAATTCCTATCTGTGCTGCTGCTCCGAGCAGAAAGGTTTTGGGGTTTGCAAGTAGGGGTGAAAAATCGGTTAAAGCTCCAAGGCCGGGAAATATTAGCAGGGGAACAATTTCAGTGTGAATGAGGTTCTTGAGAAAGTATCCGAAAATGCTCTCCTCCTCTCCAAGCCCCCCACCGGGGATGTTAACGAGAATCGCGCCAATTCCGATTGGAACTAGCAACAAGGGTTCCATTTTCCGGTATATCCCAAGATAAATAAGTAGAAGACCCATGGCGATCATTAAAAGGTTTTCAATCATTCGATCACCGCGAGCACGTCTCCTGCCTCAATCCTCTGTCCCTCCTTAACAAGGATCTCCAAAACAACACCATCCTTATGGCTGACAATCTCGTTTTCCATTTTCATGGACTCGACTATAATTATCGGATCTCCAGCCTGAACACGGTCTCCGGGCTTTACAAGGATTTTCAGAACGACACCGGGAAGCATGGATGTAACAACATCCTTTAGCTCCTCTTTTGCCGGACTCTCAGTGGGTTTGACAGGAACTGGCTCCTCAAAGCTTTGTCCCGCAAATTCAGTTCTCTCTTGAATGTCCTCAACAACAACCTCTGCCTCCTTCTCCCCAACTTTAACCCTGTAAAATCCTTCTCTCAGCTTTTCAACCCCAACTTTGAAATCTGCACCATCAATTCTGATTCTGTAAAACTTCATTCCAACCACCCCGTTGCATAAACTTTGGCATACCTTTTCCAGTTTTCGGGACCCCTCACTTCTGGAACTTCAATGCTTTCATGCTGAACTATGGCTGCCACTATAGCAAATAGCTCAGCTTCGCTGAAGTCAAGATCTTGAGAGTTGTTTTTTTCGCCCCCCAAAATCTTTCCCGTAATCCACATGACAAATGCCAGTAGGGATAGAACAACAAAAACACCACCCATTCCTGATACCGTGAGTATCAGGCCAATTTCGGTCATCTCATTGCGAGCAGTTGGAGAGATTAAAAAAGTTTAGCATGCACAAACAAGTGGTCTTTGTGATACGGTTCAAGGTTTCCGTGCTTCAAAATTTCAAACCTGCTCTCTATCCTTTTCAACACATTATCGAAAACTTCTTCTGGTTCCGCTGTAGAATCAATGCTCCTTGCTTTCACCATTATGAGGATTTCCCCTCCCTCCTTCAAGAAAAACTCCGTGTTCCTCTCCAGAATGTCAACCTGATTTTTCTGAGCTATGTCCTGATAAATAAAATCAACTTTCTCAACTATTCCGCTGTATTTCCAAGGCTTAGATGCGTCGAAAAGGAGAGGTATGATGTTTGTCCTCTCCCTTGCGAGTTCAAGCAACTTCTCGAAAGGCTTGGCTGAGTATTCGACAGCATAGATGAAACCCTCATCAATGATATCGGCGAGGTGGCTTAGAGTTGTACCACTCGCCGCTCCAAGATACAGAATTATCTCTTCTCCCCTAAAATCAATTGTGTATCCCTTTAGAATCATTGCAGCAAGCTTACTCCTCCAAGGAATCCACTCTCTAAATCCATCAAAAACCTTCTCACCGTAATGGCTGCCATATCTACTTTTGGTCACGAGCATCCCATCTGAGAGGTAAACGTTCCTCACTACCATCTTCATTTTCTTCTCAACTCCTCGTAACGCTTTCTCAAACTCTCATAAAGGCTCTCATCAATTTCTCCTCTAAAATAGTCTATTTTCGCGGCTATAGCGATTTTTGCTGCGAGAAATCTTGCCATTTTTCCCCTTTTCGACTTCGGCAACGTTCTTATGAAGGGGTGGAGAAAGATTATACCGTGCTTCGGAATCTTTGCCTTCTTACCCTTTTTCATTCTTGCAAAAGCCTTGTAAAGGCTTTTCTCGGCTCCAATCACTTGAATTTTGCTTGCTGGTAGCTTTACAAGACGTTCCATGCTCCCAGCCCTTTCGAGGAGTTTAGCAGTAATCTTTGCTCCTGCAATTTCCGTCAGGTTGGGAGCTATTTTGGTCATAATCTCTTCGATCTCTCTCTCAATTTTCTTTTTCAGATTTTTAAGCTCTTCAATCTTATCTTCAAAGTCTGCAACAATTTCAGAGTCTTTAACAGTCCTTATGTCTTCAACCTTCTCCTTCAGCATGTTTATTGCTTCCTCAACCTCCTCAAGAGCTTTCACGAGTGCAACCACGTATCTGTCTTCTCTCTTTAACTCTTGCTCTACGAGCCTCTCGGCAACAGCCAATGCAACTTTCCTTAAGGAGGTATAGTATTCAACCCTACCACCGAAAATCTTTACTCCAACCTCAGAAATGTTGAAAGGAGCAGGTTCTTCATTTTCAGCATTAAGAAAGGATTCCTCGAGATTTGAGCTCTTCTCAACCTTTCCATCCTCGTAAACACCAAACCAAAGATTATACCTCAATTTCAACACCCCTGTTCCTCGCCTTTGTGATGTAGATCGAGCAATCAAAACCTTTGTCTGCAAAGTAATCTTCAAGATCTCTTGCAATGCCTTTTGAATTCGTATCTGTAATTGCATACACCGCAGGGCCTGTTGAGCTCATCCCGATACAATCTGAAAGGTTAAAGCTACCCCTGATTAACTCCCCATACTGCTCGACCTCTACTTTCTTGAACCCGAGTTCCTGAATTCTTCTTATTGCCTCTCCAAATTCATCGAGATCTTCCTCAACCACAGATGGGAGCATTTTCATCAGAACCATGTGGCAGAGCTCTCTCACATCATCAAGAGGTATGGGGCAGTGCTGCTGAAACAGGTTTACCTCCTTCATACCGGAAAAGCCCTTGAGGTTTGGCACCGCGATAACAACTTCCCAATTCGGAAAATCATGGTGGGCAATGAGAGGTGCGGGTTTTACTCTGCTTGCAGAAGAGGGCAGAAAATCCTTTTTCTCCTTCCGAGAATGGCCCCCATCAACAACAAACCCGCCGTGGTCAAAAACAGCAACACCTATTCCAGAAGTTCCACCTCTGCCCATTATCTCTGCAATTTGTCTTGTTGTCAAATTCAATCCGTAAAGCTCGCTGAATGCCCTGCCCACTGCAAGACTTATCTGAGTTCCACTTCCAAGTCCAACATGTGCCTCGTAGTCAGAGAGAACAGTTATCTCGGCTCCTTTACCACAAAATTCCATCATTTTACTCGCTGAATTTTTGAATCGGTTTAAATTTAATGCAGAGCCCTTTACAACAACATCTTCACTTTCTTTAGCGGTGAGTTCAATATGGGGTTCATCCAAAGCCAGTCCTATTCCACCGTCAACTCTTCCTATACTACCATTGAGGTCAATGAGTGTGATGTGAATTCTTGATGGTGTTCTTAACCTTAATAGCATGCTTTAGTAATCTATTTTGTTAGATTAAAAATGCTTTCCAAAAATGCTTCAAGGCTGTAGGAAAGTTAATTCAGAAATGGTTACACAGCAACCACAAAAGGAATATAACTTACTCCAGATAGCTTGAAGTATGGATGTTAGAATAGTCGAAGAACTCTCAAGAATGCTTGCTGGGAGGAAAGTCGTAACTGAGGAAGAGGTTAGAAGGAAGGCAATAAGGTGTGCCCTCAAAGTTCTTGGACCCAAGCTCGCTGATGCGGATAATACTTTGATTGAAGATGTTACCTGCAGCCTTATAGACTGCCCAATCAGTCTTAAAAGTCTTCACTTCTCGGAAAGAGTAAAGATTGGTGATGTCTTCTTCTACCACCTTCATACAGAGAAGCCAGAAAAAGGTGATTTTGAGCTTGCGTATGAGGAGCACTTCAAATCAAGAAGATATCTTGAGAGCCTTGAAGCCATGATTGAAACCACAGACAGGTTTTTTGAGGGCCACTCTGTTAATGGAAAACACCTGAGAAATTACAGCAGGGATAAGACCTATAACGTATTTTATTCCACAATTGACGACGTTTTCGAGGATGTAGAGTATCACCTGAGCATGACGTCAAAAGTAGAAGGAGAGTACGTGGTTGTTGTCCCGACGGAGAAAGAGCTTAACCCATTCCTGAAGTTTTTCAAGCGATATTCGGAGGATGCTAAGAGAAATGATTTGAAGATATGGGTCGTCAATCCCGGGGCAAAAACTATTGACCCCTTCATAGGATATCCAAAGGATTTCAAGCTGCTGAAGGGTTTTAAGAATCCCAAGGCTGCAGCGATGGTGAGCAGCTACTGGAGAGTTGACGTCAGAGAGTTGGACTGAGCATGAAGGCAACCTTTATAATCCCATTTGAATCTCCCTCATCAAGGGCCGGTAGCTCAGTCTGGTAGAGCGTCGCCTTGGCATGGCGAAGGCCTGGGGTTCAAATCCCCACCGGTCCATGCCATATTCTGCGTATAGCCGTTTTTGAGAACGCTGAGATACTGCCTGAGCTGTATTTCAAGAAAAGCTGACAGATTCAAGCTTTTTTGTTGCCTCATACTGGCAAACCTCTCACCACTTCAAATCAATCAATTATTTTGAGATAGGGGGTTTATCCACTGTTTAAGCCTAAGATAAACAAGGGAATGTTGTAATCATTAACCCTAATGAGGAAATAATATAACTATTTGTAGGTAGTTTTTGTGACTTCAAGTCAGATTAAAGAGGGGGCTACTAATATGACTCAACAATCATATTTGCGAGGAAAAATTAAGTTTGTAATTTTTATAATTATTATTGCTTATTTAATTGCTTATTTAATTTCTATATATTTAAGTTTTCCTTTCTTTGAAGACATTTTAGAAACAGTTGCGTCATTATCACGAGCTCTATGTGTAATTTTTATATTTGTTATCGCCAAAAAATTGTATGACATATTTTATGATCTATGTAGCTATTATAAGACTCCGACTAAAATTTTCAGAATTTTGGAATTCTATTTTAATAATCCCAGAATACATTTGTTATCATGGATAATTTTTAATATTGTTTACCATATAATAATTGTATTCTACGTCTTACCTATACTAAAGTGGAAACCAGCACATATTTTGTTAAATTCAGTTTGGGTTGGTTCGATAGGAATTGCTTTTTGCTTCTCACTTGGATCGATAATTGTTGTTAGAGAATTAGTGAATTTATTGCAAAGTGTTGACATCTTTGATCCTTCTCACCCTGATGGGGTTGGTGGTTTCCGTAAATTGATTAAGGAAGCTATAAAGGGTTTTTCTTTTACTTTTATAGGATTTGGATTTATAATCTCCTCTGTTCCTTACTCGGTTTATTATGAACAAATTTTTATTATGATGCTAATTGCTTTAAGTTATCTATTATTTGTTGATATTATTACTTTAAAATATATATTTAATATTCTATCTTCATCAAAATACAAACTTCTTACTAAGCTTAAATTAGAGCTAGATGAGATAGAGAGAAAAATAGAGCTCGACTCTCTTGAAGTTTTAGACAAATTCGTCTTAAAACTTGAAAAACTAGAAAAAGAACTTTATTTTCAAAAAGTCCAATCAATTAGGGAGTTTCCCATCACTTTTACAGATATTATCAACTTTGTATCTGCCCTGTTGGGAATAATACCAATTCTAGTAAGATTTTTATTCAATTTTTGAGTTTGTCCCTGTTTATCTCATAGTTAGCGAAGTTGAGTTAGTCTTCCACAGATTTTCTGAACCAATATATAAGAGGACTCACCATTTTCTCCCGTAATCCATTCCTGAGAAGCAGCATCTCCGCATAGCGGATTGTGCCGCAATAAAAAACGACGTTTGAAATAAAATCTAGGTAATGAAGAAAAAATACGGAAATGTTTTACGCTTTCTGAGCTTTCATTGCTCTATACAGGAAATACGCCAGTCCTCCGTAGAGCACGACGAATCCAAAAATACCCATGACTATGGCATCAGGAGACATCTTTACCCCTCCATGAGAGCAGCGCTGAAACCACCATTCCCGCCAGAATTATGCCAAAGCCCGCAATCAAAGCGTCAATCGAGTAGCCTCCGTATGGCTCCTTCAAGTTGTAATACACGTCGAATGCGAGCAGAATCAGAAGGATTGCTGGCACAGCGAATTTTACTGAGAAATCCCACCAGGATGACACTTTTATCTCTGACACTGCGTTTATGTGGCTTCTGATATCACCGAGGTTGAAGAACCAGGCAGCAGCGATTACCTCAAGCAACCCCACGAGCACGAGGCCGTAATAGTTCACGAAGTGGTCGACGATGTCGAGCCAGTACAGACCGGCTTTTGTTGTATATGGCAGACTGCCCAAAAACCCGATTCCAACAACGATGTTCACTGCCTCCCTTCTCTCAATGCCAAACCTGTCCATCATTGCAGAAACAACAGCCTCAACGAGTGAGATTGATGACGAAAGTCCAGCAACAACCAGAGCAAGGAAGAATACCACAGCCGTGAACACTTTGAGGGCTGGAAGCAGGTTGAGAGCTTGCGGGAAAACGACGAAAGCAAGGCCAATAGATTGCGTGACGACATCACCAATCTCGCTTCCTGTTGTGTATGCCATGTATCCAAGAGTACCGAATACCGCAAAACCGACCAGGAAACTGAAAGCACAGTTTGCTAACGCAACAATGAAGGCATTATTGGCTAAATCACTCTTCTCGGGCAGATAGCTGGCATAGGCAATCATTATACCCATTCCGAGGCTCAGGGTGAAAAATATCTGTCCAAACGCTGAAAGCCAGATGTTATAATCCGCGAGTTTGGAAAAGTCAGGCTTGAGGTACCACTCAATCCCCTCGATTGCCCCAGGCAGAGTCAACGCCCTGATAACAAGGATTATGGCCAGAATCCACAGCAGTGGCATCAAAATCATGTTGGCAATTTCAATACCCTTTCTAACT
The DNA here is from genome assembly GCA_029259345.1 of Archaeoglobi archaeon. Lineage (GTDB taxonomy): Archaea > Halobacteriota > Archaeoglobi > Archaeoglobales > Archaeoglobaceae > Archaeoglobus. The sequence continues at coordinate 1,430 of JAPDIX010000047.1, read as the reverse complement.
CCCCTGAAGTCTATGAGCCAGTTGATAGCCCAGACGATGGCTGTTGCTATCAGAACCCCCACTGCAAATCCTCCAAAGTCCCAAGGTGAGTCCGAGAGCTGTAGGATCTGTCCAAAGTAGTACGCTTTCGTTTCAGCACCCCACGCGAGTGTGAAGGCTTTGGTGAAGTAAACCAGCGCCCAGGCGATTATAACACAGTAGTACGTCGTGATAATCAATCCGCCAATCACTGCCCACCAACCTACCCATTCGAACTTCTTGTTAATTGCTCTCAGAGCCTGTGGGGCGCTTCCTCTGAACTTGTGGCCTAACGCGAATTCCAAAATCAACAGACTTATTCCCGCCACAAACAAAGCAACGAAATACGGAATCAGAAATGCACCGCCACCGTTCTTATACACCAGATAGCCAAATCTCCAGATGTTGCCGAGACCTATGGCCGAACCTATTGCAGCAAGAACGAATCCCACTCTCGTGGCCCAGAACTCCCTTTGCAAGCAACCACCTCTCTAATATTTTTAACACAAAAAATACATGATCGTTAAAAAAGTATCTGAAATAATAAATCGTTTTAAAAATAAGGTTGGTGTTTTAGTAGTTTGTCGGAGTTTCCTAATAATTGGCTTTAGCGTTACTGGAGGTTACATCTTTACTTAGTTACCTAGGATTTTGCAAAATTGTCATAAAAACATAAAAAAGGGGTATATTTGTTTTGAGGGTTTGTCCACTTGAAAATAGGATTAACTGGACAGGTTATCTCGCACCTCGATTAAATTAATTATATCCCATGGGATGAGCACTAACGCTGTTTCGTCCGTTCTTAAAACAAGTCCATTTCGTCCATAATCCCAAAACACTCCACAAATTCTTTTATTCTCTGTATCTACGTTGATAACTATTTTTTCTTTTTGCAACTCCCCTATTTTTTGATCTATTATTTTGGATTTGGCAGATTCCTCTAAATCGTTTACATTTAGAGGGGGTAAAATTAAGAACGTAAATGGGATTGCTGCAAGTATAAGCCGAGTGATGGAGTCTTGAATAATTTCAAATGTTTTTGGTAGGAAAAGTACCGATACGTTGAAAAATGCCATACCGAACATGAATACGTAAAGATATCTAAAACCTCGCGCAGTATTAGGATTTTCCCAAGGATTCGTTGCCATCATAGCTATTGGAAATACAATGGAGCCAAGAATTGCCAAAAGGAAAATACAAATCATGTGCCCACCAGTTAGGGCAGTAATAATGATGGTCTTGAGCAAAACTATTTATACTAAAACAAACAACAAAATACATGGGCAGAAAGCGAGTTTATGAAGTTGTAAGACATTTACCAGCAGAAGAGCTCGATAAAAGGATCAAAAAGCTTGAAAAAGACACAAGAGTTCTTCAGAGGCTTTACTTCATAAGACACCTTTACAGAGGGA
>JAPDIX010000057.1 GCA_029259345.1 Archaeoglobi archaeon | reverse complement strand
TGCAATGATAAGATATCTAAAATCAATGTTCTCCAGTTTTGCCGCAACCTCTCCAAAAAACTCTTTCCTGATGTCTCCCATCCCCTTGCCGTAGCCCATTCTTTCCTCAAAAATCTCCTCTACCCCCCACTGCTTTAAAACTCCTGCAACCGCGTAACCCTCCTCAATGGTGAGCATCACGATTTCTGGACGGTTTGAGTCTTCGACTGCCTGTCTCAACCTTTCAAGCTGTTCGTTCTTCCACTTCTTGATTATGCTAAGCTCCTTACCTGTGGTGATGTTTAAAGTGTGATAACCGGACTCATCAATTCCTGCCACTATTCTGCCAGAAATTCTCAAACGGTTGGCGAACTTATGGAACTCTACTTTCTCCACTTCAATGCCCAGTCTTACAGTGACCATTTCCTTGTCGCTTCTCAGCTTGTCGCTGCTCTGACTCGCTCTCTTAGTGGTAGCGAACACTATGTCTCCTCTCTCAATTATAAATCTGAGATGCCATAAATCGTCGAGAGTTTCTGGAACAAGCTTTATCTCCCCCTCGTTACCCTTTAGATTCTCTTCAATAATCTGCACATCAATGGTTGGTTTACAGTTTTTAAAAGTGTTAGTGATCAGTTTCAGGGCGGATAGAACCGAGAAAGGTGAAGATGTTCAGGACTTACGAAATTTGTTGCTGGCGTTTTGAGTGGCGTTGGCAGATGGTGAGAGCCGAATCCTTTTGTTTTACAAAAAAGAAAAAATTTAGTCTTTGGGTAGCTCTTCAGTTATTCCTATCAAGAACTTGGCTATATCTTTCTTCTTTTCGAAATCATAAGTTCTCCAGATTGCTATTTCTTCCATGACTGGCGAACCTCCTCCATGCACTCCTGCAACAGCCTGCACCCCTCCGAGTGATGAACAAAGTATGTTCGAAATCCCATACAAGCATCGGTAGACGTCCTCAGCGGGAACATCTGCTCTGCGCTTTATATACTTCTTGATAAGTGGCCCAATCTCAGGGTTCAGGAAATCCTGCGCAAAGGGTAGAGCTGCTGGCAAACCGCCTGCAAGTTCTGCAAGTATCTCAAGCTCCTTGTAATAGTTCAAACCTGCATGTCTCCTTCCTACGTTGGCGTAAACTTCATTTGGCATGAAGGTTCCGGCAGGGGTTTTTGTGCCATGGACTGCAGAAGCTATTCCAGCTGCATAAACAAGTTCTGCGGTAGCTGCGAGTTCAACGAGCTTCTCTCTTATGTTGTGTTTTCCGTAAACACCATTGTACTCGGATATCAGGGCACCGAATCCCATAATTACATCCGTCGTGGCAGGCTTGCAGCCGGTGTAGCTGTGTCTGTGGAAGAGCGCAAAGAGGTAGGCAGCGAGTGTCGCATGTCTGTTCTCACCACAGAGAAATACTCTATCCCATGGCACGAAAACATCATCGAAGATGACCATGTTTTCGTCATCACCCAATTCGCCTTGGGGCATGTTGAGGTCTTCAGGTGCTCTGAGCCTTGACGTTCTTGCCACTATCTTGACCCCTTCTGCATCCGCAGGAACAGCAAAGGCTACACTGTATTCTTTGTCGTTTTCAGTCATGGCTCTTGTTGGGACAACTATAATCTCATCTGCAACAGCAGCCATTGTTATACAGTTTTTCGCACCTCTCACGACTATTCCATCACTCCTTTTCTCCACAACTCTCACGTACATGTCCGGGTCATCCTGCTGGTGTGGTCTCTTGCTTCTATCACCCTTCACATCAGTCTGGGCGCATGCAGCAACCAGGTCTCTCTCCTGAAACTCCTTTACGTATTCCATGAACCGCTTGTGGTAGTCAGTGCCATGCTCCATGTCAGCAGCAAAGGTTGCTATCGAAAGCCCATTTATAGCATCACATCCCATACAGCGTTGGATGCATCCTCCAACTAACCTGCAAATCTTTCTTGTCATCTCCTGCTTCTTCATCAAATCTTCAGCAGATTGGTTCAGATGCGTAAATCTGTTAATTCTCTTACCACTGATGTGGGATTTCGTTGTTAGCAAGTCTTTGAAATACGGCTCGTCTACCAAGTCAAAAGTTTTTGAAATTATGTTTATTCCTCCACTGAGTTCGGGACTCTCTCTACCAACTTTCTTTCCTCGAACGTATACATTTGGTTTCAACTTATACAAATCCTGCCTATATTCTTCAGAAGTTCTCATTTTTCCACCTCAAAAATAAGTTAAATTAAATCATATTTAACAGTTTCAGACCCTCTCAATCACTACTGCAGCTCCCTGTCCTCCACCAACGCAAGCTGTAGAAACTCCGTAATCTCCACCCTTCTCCTGAAGAATTCTGGCTAGAGTCCCAATCAGTCTTGCACCACTCGCTGCAAGCGGGTGGCCGATAGCAATTGCTCCTCCTTTAATATTCACCCTTTCAGGCTCTATTCCAAGTTCATGGATGGCATAGAGCGTGACAACCGCAAATGCCTCATTTATTTCCCAGTAGTCAATGTCGCTGACCTTCAACCCGGCCTTCTCCAGAGCCTTTCTGCTTGAAGGCACTGGCCCCTTGCCCATCACATAGGGTGGAACGCCTGCGGTGCCGTAAGCAACGATCTTTGCAAGCGGTTCCAGTCCAAGTTCCTGAACCTTTTTCTTTGAGGCAAGCAACAATCCTGTCGCCCCCGCATTGAGCGGTGAGGAGTTGCCTGCGGTGATAACCCCACCCGGCTTGAAAGCTGGTGGGAGAGAGGAAATCTGCTCAAGATTTGTATCCATTCTTATGGACTGGTCAGAATCCACAGTAATCACGCTACCATCTGCCTGTGGCGCTTCAACGGGCATTATTTCTCCCTTGAAGTACCCCTCCTTGAGAGCCTTTGCAGCAAGCTGGTGACTTCTTAATCCCCATTTGTCGAGGTTCTCCTTTGTGAGGTATCCTGTCTCCTCAAAAAGCCTCTCTGCTGTTAGACCCATTATAAAGCCAGTTTGCATGTCATACTCTTTGTACTCTTCCTGCGCTAACTTATAATTTGGCGTGACGTGAGGGTTGTCACCCATGGGGACTCTTGTCATGTGCTCGTAGCCTCCTGAGATAGCAACATCAACGTTGCCAGTAGCAATTTCAAGATATGCGTAAGCAGTCGTTACTAACGAAGAGGCGCACTGCATGTCCATATGGGTCGCGGAGGTTTCTACAGGATATTTCGCCAGAAATGCTGGCCCCCTACCTCCATACGCCCAGTTCTCTGAAACAGGAAAGGCACATCCAACAAGAATTCTCTCTACATCTCTCTTCTCTATCCCCGCCTTTTCGGGTAGCTTGTCAAGAACCATTGCCATAAGATCGTCTCCCCTTATCTGGTGGAAAACATCTCTCTCAGGCTTCTTAGGCCTGCTTCTCGAAAACGGAGTCCTTACAAACTCCGCAACATACACTTCCTCCACTCAATCACCTCCTCTTTTTCTTAATTTCCTCGTCTCTCAAAACTCTACGCAGATACTTTCCTGCGGCTGATTTGGGTAATTCATCCCTAAATTCCACCATTCTTGGGTATTTGTAGGCAGCCATTCTTTCCTTGCACCACTCGATTATGTCCTGCTCCGTAATTTTGCCTTTGTACCTCTCATCGAGAACTACGAAGGCCTTGATGGTCTCACCCGCAACCTCATCCGGAATCCCGACCACGCAAACCTCTTTGATCGCTGGATGCTCATACATCACATCCTCAATTTCCCTTGGATAGACGCTGTGTCCCTTGTACTTGATAATGTCTTTCAGCCTGTCAACGATGTAGAAGTAGCCATCTTCATCCATCTTAGCTATATCTCCTGTTCTCAGCCATTTCATTCCACCTGCCTCAAAAAACACATTCTCAGTCTCCTCTTTGCGGTTCCAGTAGCCCTTCATAACCTGCGGGCCGGAGATAACCAGTTCTCCCTCTTCACCGATGCCGAGGAATTCCATTTTTTCTGGATCAATGACGGCAGCATAGGTGTTGGGAATCGGCGGCCCACATGATCCAACCTTCCTCTTTCTGAAAGGTGGGCCGAAGGTTGTATGTGTGACGGGAGAAGTCTCGCTCAATCCGTAACCCTCTACGAGAATACCTCTACCTGCATCCTTTGTAAGTTCATCCCATTTCTCCACGACTTCAGGCGGAATAGGCCCGGCCCCATTGTTCACGTAGAGCAGTGACGTGAGGTCGTACTTCTTCATCAACTCTGAATTGTTGACGAAGTGAACGAATATTGCCGGAGCTCCCATGAAAGTCGTTACTCTGTATCTCTCAATAGCCTCAAGGATTTTTTCTGGTTCAAATCGTGCAAAAACTACCAAAACGTCTCCTGTAGCAAGGCCGCTGTTCAAATCAACTGTCTGCCCATAAATGTGGTACCACGGCAGAATTGCAACTCTTGGGCTGTAGTCTTTCTCGTAGTAGTCCTTGAACGTTTTGTATTCCCTCCCGTCGAGGTCTAGGATCACATACTCTCCCTCCTCTCTGATTACCCTGTGTGACTTGAGCCATTTCCTTAATATGTCTGTAAGCGGCATAGTCTGATACAAGTTTGCGACTACATTGTAGTGGGTGAGCATTGCAGCTTTCGGCAATCCTGTTGTACCGCCCGTGTACTGGAGAACTGCAACGTCCTCTTTGACGTTCCACTCAACTCTGGGAGGATTAGGTTCAGGTGCGAGCATTTCGCGGAAGTCTACGAACTTCCCGTCAACCTTTGCCTCTCCACCAGCAATGTTTGCAACTACAACCTCTTCAACACCTGTGTTTTCACGAACTTTGGCGAAGTTGGGATATAGCTGCTCCACAGTTACGAGGATTTTACTTCCACTGTCATTCAGCTGATACTCCACCTCTCTTGGAGCAAATAGTGGGGAAAGGGCTGTAACTGTCGCACCTGCCTTCATTGCCCCATAGTAGGCTATGACGAATTGCGGGCAGTTAGGAGCATAAATGGCAACAACATCCCCCTTTTTCACGCCCATATTCGACAGCGAGGTTGCAAACCTGTCTATGTATTCTTTAAGCTGGCCATAATTTATCTCAGATCCGTAGAAAATTATTGCCGTCCTTTCCGCGTATTTTTGGCACGCTTCGTCTATAACTTCGTAAATAGGCTTTTCTGGAATTTCCACATCCGCCGGCAACCCTTCGACCCAAGACTTCTCAAGCCAGTATCTGTTTTTGATAAAGTCGGGAACTTCCATACTCTCACTATTTTTTCTTTAATTTAAGCTTTTCGTTTTCTAAGATTCTTTAAATTTAAACTTTTCACTCTCTACGAAGCAAAATTTAAATTTAATTGCAGGAGTAGATGCAAATACACAAACAAAGTCTTTTGGTTAGATTTTTCATTGATGAGGCAAAAGTTACTTATCTCTGACATTGCTATTTATTCCATGATTCTGAATGAGAAGGACTTCAAAAATGAAAGTATAAAGATTGCAGCATTTCTTATGGCTGAATCGGCGAGAACAGCACCAAAATCAAAGGGGGAAGACGTCATAGAAATTGTTTATGTTGACGGCGAGGAAATGAGCAAAATAGCTGCAAAAATGGAGGAGATGGCAGAAGAAGGTGATAAGGATTTTATAAGAGATGCCGAGAGTGTGAAGAAGTCTCAGGCAGTGTTGTTACTCGGAGCTAAGGGTGAAAAAAGTGTTGGAGTTAACTGCGGGGCATGTGGATTCGAGACCTGTGCTGAATTCAAGAAAGCTGGAAGGAAAGGGAAGAAGTTTACAGGCCCCAGTTGTGCTTTCAGAATGATAGACCTCGGAATCGCCCTTGGCTCTGCAGTGAAGCTCTCCGGAATAATTGGGGTGGACACAAGGATAATGTACAGGATTGGAATTGCAGCAAAGCTTCTTGGAATTATTGATGCGGACGTGGTGATGGGAATTCCGATTTCTGCTCTTGGTAAGAGTCCTTATTTTGACAGGGCGCCTAAGAAGTAGTGACGTTGGTTGATGGTAGAGATACGGATTAGTCCTTTGCTTCAATGCAAAGGCCTGCAAGAGAGCTCAAAAATTATTTTACATTTCCCCCCAACTTATACTATGCCAGCATACGTGTTCAGCAGGGAGAGCTTCCTGAAGTTTCTGGAGGGACATCTGGATGAGGACGTTGTTATTGTGGTTTCCAGCGACATAACGGATTTCAGAGTGGAAAAGACTGAGTCAATGGTTGGGGAGAAAGAATACTGCTTTACAGAGTTCGCAATTCCCGCAGACATATTTAATGCAGATGAGGATGAGATTGACGAGTTGATGAAGTACGCTGTTGTCTTCGTAGATAAGGGCATGCTAAGCGAAGCTGGGGTTAAGGTAGTAAGATGAGATGGCAAGAGTTCGAAGAGGATGTGAGGAAGGTCTGCGAGGCTCACGGATTCAAGACGAGCTTCAGGCACGTCTTCAAGGATGATGAGGGAAGGGGTGAGATCGATGTTGTTGCCGAGAGATACGGGTTAATCCTCTGCTTTGACGCAAAGCTTTACTCCGCATCCCGGTATAGAGCATCTCAGCTTAGAAGGGAGGCGGAAAAGCACAGGAAGAGATGCGAGCGATTCTCTGCCCTTATGGGAAAGGAAGTCGTGCCAGTTATTGTTTCATCCATAGACGACAACATCAGGTTCCATGAGGGCTGTATAATCGTCCCCTTCCACTCCCTCAACGAATTTTTGACGGAGCTGCACTATTACTTGGCGGAATTCGGGTATTTTTAGCTTTTTATTCACTCCACCACTCTGACACCTGCCTACCGAAATTAAGCAGCGTGTTTTCCGAGAAGTAGTCTCCTATGACCTGCAGACCTACGGGCAGCTTTTTCACAAACCCAACTGGAACGCTTAAGGCTGGTAATCCTGCGAGGTTTATTGGCACAGTGTTGACATCAGCCTTGTACATTGTGAGGGGGTCGGCAAGCTCGCCAATCTTAAAGGGCAGTGCTGGCATTGTTGAGGAGATCAAAACATCGTATTGCTCGAAGGCCTTCCTGAAGTCCCTTATCACAAGTGTTCTCACCTTCTGAGCCTTTAAATAGTACTTGCCGTAATATCCGGCAGACAATGCGTAGCTGCCAAGCATTATTCTCCTCTTAACTTCCTCACCAAATCCCTCCGCCCTAACCTTGCTGAAGTATCTTCTCCAAGAGTCGAGCTTTTCCAGAGCAAAACCGTATCTCACACCATCGTATCTCGCAAGGTTGGATGAGGCCTCGCTCATGGCAATTATGTAGTATGCAGCCAAAGCATACTTGAAGGATGGCATGCTCACTTCTCCAACATCATGATGCTGTTTTATGACCTCAACAACCTCATTAAACCTGCCCATAACCTCATCGTTGCCACCCATTTCCTTCACAATGCCAACCTTCAACTTCCTCTCGTCTGGAATGAACTTGAACCCCCTTCCTGCATTTGTCGAATCCCTCGAATCCTTGCCTGCAATCACTTCAAGTAGCAGAGCGAGGTCTTCAATACAGTCCGCCATCGGCCCTATTTGCTCAAGCGAATTGGCGTAGGGGATCAAACCATACCTCGAAACCAAACCGTATGTCGGTTTCAGCCCAAAAACACCGCAAAAGCTCGCAGGACACCTTATGCTACCTCCAGTATCACTTCCAAGCGATAAAACTGCTTCATCAGCAGCTATAACAGCACCACTCCCTCCGCTACTTCCACCTGCAACCCTTTCGAGGTCGTAAGGGTTTCTGACAACCCCGTAATGGCTTGTTTCTGTGGTGGTTCCCATTGCAAACTCATCCATGTTGGCCTTACCGATTATTATCGCTCCCTCTTGCTTCAATTTCTCCACAACATGAGCATCAAAAACCGGCTTGTAGTTGCTCAGTATTTTTGAAGCGCAGGTTGTCAAAACATCCTTGGTTGAGATGTTGTCCTTAACCGCAACTGGCACACCAGCAAGTCTCCCCTTCAACTCCCCCCTGTCGTATTTCTCAGCCATCTCAAGGGCCTGATCCATGCAGACTGTAATGTATGCGTTCAGTTTGCTCTTCTCTATCCTGTCCAGCATCTCTGCAACCGCATCGTAACATCCGTGGCTCTCAACTTTCTCCATCCATTCGGCAATCTTCACTCGACCACCCTAGGTCCTTTGAAACATCCTTCTTCCTTGTGGGTCGCATTTTTCAGTGCCTCATCCTGACTCAAACATTCGCCCGGTTCATCCTCCCTAAAAACATTTCTTAGGGGTAAAACCTGAAATGTTGGCTCAACATCCTCTTCAACCTCATCGAGAATGTTGAAGTAATTCAAAATGCTCTCAAACTCCTTTCGGAATTTTTCTGCCTCATCCTCAGAAATTTCAATTTTTGCAAGTTCTGCGGTGTGGTAAACTTCCTCGACGGATACCATGAGAATCACTCAAGGTTGGGTAATAAATTGTTTTTTCAATGCCTCCAATGCTGCCTCTCTCATCAAGTTCACGTCGGGCTTAGCACCAGTCCAAATCTCAAAGGCCTTAGCCCCCTGATGGATGAGCATCTCTATGCCGTAAATCACCTTGCAGCCCATCTTCTTCGCCTTCTTGATGAGAGGGGTTTCAAGGGGGTTGTATACCGTGTCAAACACAACCATTTCCGGCTGCAGAATATCTTCAGGCACGGGTAACTTTTGCTCAAAACCCCTCATCCCGATTGGCGTGGCATTTACGAGAATGTCAATCTTACCCTTCAGCTCCTCAACTCTGGTGTAAGGATAAAACATACACTCCCCATATTTTCTGAGCATTTCAACTGCCTCTAATCCTCGATGTTCGGTTCTGTTTGTCAGAATAACCGTTGCTCCGAGCTCCATCAACGCAAGGGAGGTTGCCTTTCCAGCACCACCTGCGCCAACAACAAGGGCCACTTTTCCATCAACATCAACATCTGAAAAAGATGCTTTGGCGCCATAAACATCCGTATTGTATCCCACCATTTCTCTCAGATCGACCGTATTCACAGCCTTGAGTTTTGCAGCATGACCTTCGAGTCTGACAAACTTTACAACCTCTTCTTTAAAGGGGATGGTAACATTCAATCCGGTAAAACCAAGAGCCTTTGCTCCTGCAACTGCCTTCTCAAGCATTTCCGGCTTCACTTCAAAGGCAAGATAAATACCTTCGATTCCTGCCCTCTTCAAAGCTGCGTTGTGCATTGCCGGCGATACGGAATGTTTTATGGGGTAACCGATAACTCCGAGATACATTATTGAGCTGTTGAGGTTTCAGGATAAAAACATGTGCTTTTAAGTATAACAATGTTCTGATGGTTCATCTATGGCTGAGGGATTGCATTATGGCCCACAATACGGGGGAAGTCTGGACGTCCAGAGCTATGAGGGGAAGCTTCCCTCTGAGATTTAAGAGCAGTAGATGGCAGCTTGGGGAGGAGTAAACTTAGTTCCTGAAGAAGTGAGTCTGGAGGGCTAACTCGAAGACTCCCAACGCTAACGTAATATATCTCCTTGACAAAGTAAACCCCATGAAATTCAAAGTCATCGTGGAGAAAGGAGAGGACGGTTACTATGTCGTGACAGTTCCATCCCTCCCCGGTTGCATTTCTCAAGGTAAAACTAAGGAAGAGGCATTGGAGAATATAAAAGAGGCTATTGAACTTTATCTTGAGGTCCTTCAGGAGAAAGAGCTTGAAAAATCTAAGAAAGCAGAGATCGTGGAAGTGATTGTTTGAAATTACCCAGAGTTTCTGGAGAGAAAGTCGTTAAGGCTCTTGTTAAAGCTGGATGGAGCGTCGAGAGACAGAGAGGAAGTCATGTAGTCCTTTATAAAGAGGGTATCGGCATCGTTGTAGTTCCACTCCACAAAGAACTTGACAGGGGAACTTTAAGGGCGATTATAAAGCAGGCTGAGATGAGCGTTACGAATTTCATAAAACTCCTCTGAATGAAGACAGTTTTGTTTTGCAAATATTTTAGAATACCAAGCAAAAACCAAATCTATGCTTTTCTTAAAAATACACCTTAGACAATACTCAGCAACAGGGGTCATTACAGTGGAGACAACTTAACAGAACTTCTATTGGGTAGCGGATTTTATCGAATCCTATTTAAGAGGGGCCAAGTATCCATTCATCTACTTCTTCTAATACTCCATTATTGCTCTCTTCAGGAATCTGAGCATTATTGACGATTCTCTCTACG
>JAPDIX010000053.1 GCA_029259345.1 Archaeoglobi archaeon | reverse complement strand
TTATCGATGCTGCCACACCATATGAAGGAGGAATAGCGGTTTCAACTCTCGGTCTTGATTTCGTGGATGTTGATGAAGAGAACATGCTCGTCAGAGCGGGAGCAGGGGTTGTTGGAGGGAGATTGGAGAAAGTTCTCAACCATCGCGGCTTTACGCTCCGTCATTCTCCTCAAAGCCTTTACTGCTCCACTGTCGGAGGATGGGTTGCCACAGCGGCAAGCGGGCAGTTCTCAACCGGATACGGAAACATTGAGAACCTTCTCATCTCGCTGACTGCCGTGCTTCCAGACGGAGAGGTTGTTGTTGAAAGGGCAACGCCAAGAAGGGCGGGGCCGGACTTAAAGCGAATTTTTGTGGGGAGTGAAGGGCTGCTTGGTGTTGTGACTGAAGCTGTTATGCAGATCTTTCCTCTGCCAGAGGAGTTTCTAACGCTCTCAGTAGATTACGATGGTATTGGAGATGTGGTAAGGGACGCAAAAGCCCTTATGCAGCTGAAACCTACCCTGATGAGGATTTTTGATGATGAAGAGAGCCTGAGGTACTTCGACTCAGAATCATTCACACTCATTGCGGTTTTTGAAGGCAAGGGTGCTTCTGCAAAACTGAGAGAGGCAAAAGAAATTGTTAATGGAGAGGTGGTGGATGGAAGGGCCGAAAAATGGCTCGAAAAGAGGTTTGACGTATCAGATATAAGCAGAATCGTCCCTCTCGGATTCATTTTCGACACCATAGAGGTAGCCTGCTTCTGGAGAGATGCCGAAAAAGTCTACACAGAGGTTTTAAAAGCGATAAGAGGTGTTGAGGGGACCGTGACTGCCTCAGCCCACGCCTCTCACTTCTACGAGAGCGGGTTGTGCTTCTACTTCACCTTTGCTGGATTGCCTGCAGACATTGAGATCTACTACGAGGAGGTCTGGAGGAGGGCTATCGAAGCATCGTTAAAGAACGGGGGGAACCTCACGCACCATCACGGCGTGGGGAGGCTGAGGAAGAGGTGGCTCTCTGCCGAGATTGGTGGTTATTATCCCCTTTTGAAGGACTTAAAGAGTGTCCTTGACAGGAGAAACATTTTGAACAGGGGGGTGATGTTGTGATAAATCCAAAGGTGATTTCGAGAATTCTCGCCAACGCTGACTTAAAGACGAAGATGAGGCTTGCCAAAGTCGTACCGAAGCTCGGAAAGGCAGATGAAGTCACGAGGTGCATGCTCTGCCCTAACATGTGCCTATACGTCTGTCCTGTTTTTGATGCAGAGAGAAGGCTTACTGTTTCACCTTCAGTAAAGGCAAGGCTCGCATATCTTGGTGAGGCAGATGAGGCAATTTACCACTGCCTTCCGTGTGACGCCTGCAAGAACGCATGTCCAATGGATATTAGCGTTAACGATAACCTGAGAGCATTCAGGGGAGGAGGGGAGCTTGCTCTTAAAGCAATTGAGAAGTTCGAGAAATCGATAAAAGTCCAAACTGAGGAAAGGGAGGGGAGAATTCTTTACTTCCCCGGATGCCGAACTTTTGAGAGCGGCCTTTTCGATACAACTGTTGAGGTTCTGGAGAAGCTTGGTATTGATTTTGCTTTAGCGAATTTGGACTGCTGCGGAATGCCTTACTACGAGCTTGGCCTAGTTGATAAATTTAAGGAAAAGATTGCAAAGCTAAGACAGGTGGCGTCGAAATATGGGGGAGTTATCAGCAACTGTCCGCACTGTGTTCATGTGATGAGGGAAAATGGGCTAAAGGCTACTCACATTCTCGCAGTTCTCAAACCTGTTAAGATTGGTGGGGACATATCTTACCACGACCCGTGCATTCTGGCAAGGAAGCTTGATGTGGTAGAAGAGCCAAGAAAACTGCTTGCAGAGATGGGTTTTGAAGTTCATGAGCCCGCTTTCAGCGGAAAAGATACCCACTGCTGTGGTTACGGTGGGGTCTATAGATACATTGCTCCTGAGATGGCAGAAAAGGTTGCGGAGAGAAGGAAAGAGCATTTCGACTATGAAATTGTCACCGCTTGTCCTTCCTGCAGGATGGCCTTGAATGGGAAGGATATTGTTGAGCTAGTGGCTGATGTCCTATGATAGGGGTAATTGATGCCGGAACCACAACAATAAAGCTTGCCGTTTATGATGAAGACAGATTGGTGGCTCTGAAAAAGGAGCCTGTTGTCAAGCACAATCCCCAGCCGGGCTGGGTTGAGATCGATGCCGAAGACTTAGCGAGAAAATGTCTGAAGTTTGCAGACATCGCTATTGATGAATACAACGTTGAGGCCATTGCCATCACCAACCAGCGAGCCACTACAGTCCTATGGGATGGTAAGACCGGCAAACCCATCTTCAATGCGTTGGGATGGCAGGACATGAGAGCCAATGCCCTAGCGGAAGAGATGAACAGAAATTCGACCATAAGAATGGCAAGGACAGCAGGGATGATTGCAAGAGGTGTTATAAAATTACTTTCAACGCTAAGGAACAAAAGGAGAGTGAAGTGGCTCTTAACGCTCTCCCGCCTCTCCATCCAACCCAACCACACCAGCGTAAAGCTCTGCTGGATGCTCAGAGAGCTTGGGGAGAAAAGAGAAAGGTACGATTTAAAGGCCGGGACTGTTGATAGCTGGATTGTTTACAGGCTTACCGGAGAGCATCTGACCGACTACTCCAACGCCGCTGCTACTGGACTCTACGACTCCTACTATCTTAGATGGAGTGAACCGATTCTCGAAATTGTTGGGGCGGATGAGGAAATGCTCCCAAAGACTATGGAAAGTGACAATGTCTTTGGAGAGTACAGGAATGTACCGGTAACTGGAGTTATTGCCGACCAGTCCGCATCCCTTTACGCGCTTGGATGCTGGGAGAGAGGAGACTTAAAGACGACAAACGGAACAGGGACATTCGTTGACTTAAACGTCGGTGAGGAGCCGGAGGCTTCTCCCGGAGGTTTGCTCCCGTTAATTGCATGGAAGCTTAAATCGGAGATGCGATACATGATGGAAGGGATGCTCTTCTACAGCGGTTCTGCTGTGGAAAAGTTGAAAGAAATCGGCATTTACGATGACGTGGCAAAAACCTCCGAAATGGCTTTCAAATCTAAGAACGATGATATGCTGCTGATTCCCTCCTTCACAGGACTTGCGACACCACACTACGTTTCCATTCCCGGGCTTCTTTACGGCATATCAAACGCCATGATGAGAGAGGACATTGTCAAGGCTCTTCTCGAATCCTTAGCCTTCAGAGTTGCGGAAATTGTTGATATAATGAAAAAGGAGTTTCCGGTGGGGCTAAAAAGAATTAGATGCGATGGGGAGACGTCATCCAACGACTTTTTCCTGCAGAGAATAGCAGACGTGACAGGAATCCCTGTGGAGAGGGGGGCAATACTTTCCGGAACATCATTTGGAGCACATCTCGTTGCTGGTAGAGCAATTGGAAAGTGGAAGAGAGACTTCTGCATGCCATTCAGCGATGTTTTTGAGAGGAAAGAAGATACCAGGGCTAAATATCAGAAATGGAAGAGGTTACTGAATATCACCATGAAGATAAAACTTTAGTCAAAAAGTTTTTTAAATTAATAATTTCAACATTCGTTATGCCATATGTTAGAAATGGTGGAGTGAATGTTTACTATGAGGTAGAGGAGGGTGCTGAACCACCTCTCGTCTTCGTTCACGGTTGGACTGCAAACATGAACTGGTGGAAGGAACAGAGGGATTATTTCTCAGGAAAATACAAAATGGTGTTTGTTGACAACAGAGGTCACGGAAACTCAGAAAAACCACTTGAATACGAGCACTATAGATTTGAGAACTTCGTATCAGATCTTGATCTTATTGTTAAAGATGCGGGATTGGAGAAGTTTATCCTTGTTGGGCATTCTTTCGGCACGATGATTTCAATGAAGTACTGTGTTGAACATCCTGAAAAGGTTCTCGCACTCGTCCTCATCGGTGGTGGAACAAAAATCAAAGCCTTTCACAAGCTCGGTTACCCATTTGCGAAACTTTTTGTCTCCATATCATACAAAATGTCGGCAGAGTATGTAACAAGACTCGCCGTCGGAAAGAGAGCTGCAGAGGTTAGAGAGTGGATACTTGATCAGGTAATGAAATACACACCACCGTATTCAGCGATGAATACCTACAAGACTTTAACAACTGTTGATTTGAGAGATGCTGCAAAAAGGATAGATAAACCCACCCTTATCATCGTCGGTGAAGAGGACGCTCTGCTTCCCGTAAGCAAATCGGAGGAACTTTCAAGACTAATAAAGAATTCAGAGCTCGTAGTTGTAAAGGGTGCAGGACATTGTGTTATTCTTGAGAAACCGGAGGATGTTAACAAAAGCATAGAGGAATTTGTTAGCAAGCTTACAATTAATAACAGATAAAGCTAAATACTGGCAACAGGCGTCATGAGACCACTCTCGATGACTGGAGTGATAATCAACTACCACCTGCTGGTGGGTTTAATGCTATAAAAAAGAAAAGTAAAATGCTTTAAATCGTCCTTATAATTTAAAGGCATGGAGAACGTTTTGAAGAAGATTACAGATTACAAGTGGGAATTGCCAAAAGGATACAAGCCCGGAATGAGGGTTTCCGCTTACTTCTATATCAGCAGGAAGCTGATGCAGATTCTTGAGAAAGATGCTGTGGAACAAGCAGCAAATGTCGCAACAATGCCGGGAATACAGATGGCATCCTTAGTGATGCCTGATGTTCACGTTGGCTACGGCTTCCCCATAGGGGGTGTTGCAGGATTTGATGTCAACAATGGCGTAGTCTCTCCCGGTGGGGTTGGGTTCGACATAAACTGTGGTGTAAGGCTTTTGAGGAGCAATTTGAAGGTTGACGAAGTTAAGCCTGTAATAAGAAAACTAATTGACGAGCTTTTCGTTGCCGTGCCATCAGGTGTTGGTAGTGAGGGCAGGCTGAGGGTCAGCGATAGAGAGCTTGACGAGATTTTCGTTGAAGGGGCAAAGTGGGCTGTAGAGAATGGCTACGGATACGAGAGGGATTTGAAGCACTGTGAAGAGAATGGAGCGTTGGATGGGGCAAGGCCTGAGGTTGTAAGCAAGAAGGCAAGGGACAGGGGCAGACCCCAGCTTGGCACTCTTGGTAGCGGTAACCACTTCCTTGAGGTGCAGCACGTGGACAAGATATTTGATGAGAAGGTTGCAAAAGCATTCGGACTGGAAGAGGGAATGGTAACGGTAATGATACACTGCGGAAGCAGAGGTTTGGGACATCAGGTCTGTACGGACTTTCTGGAGGTTCTTGACAGAGCAGTTAAAAAATACGGAATCAAGCTGCCGGACAGACAGCTGGCATGTGCTCCGATAAATAGCAGGGAGGGGCAGGATTACTTTGCAGGAATGGCTGCTTCAGCAAACTATGCATGGTGCAACAGGCAGATTATTGCCCACTGGACTCGTGAAACCTTCCAGAAAGTAATGGGAATGAGTGAGGATGACTTGGGAATGGAGCTCGTTTACGATGTTGCTCACAACATTGCCAAGTTCGAGGAGCACAGAGTTGACGGTAAGAAGATGAAGCTCTGCGTTCACAGGAAGGGAGCCACGAGAGCTTTCGGGCCTGGACTAAAGGAGGTGCCTGACGACTACAGGGATTTGGGTCAGCCAGTGCTGATTCCGGGAAGCATGGGAACACCGAGCTACGTTCTTGTTGGCACTGAGAAAGCAATGGAGGAAACTTTCGGCTCTACCTGTCACGGCAGCGGAAGGGTGATGAGCAGGGCGGCGGCAAAAAGAAAGTTGAGAGGAAATGCGGTCAAGCAGAACCTTGAAAAGAAGGGTATATACGTTAGAGCCACACATGGGGCACTGCTTGCTGAGGAGGCTCCTGAAGCCTACAAGCTGAGCGATGATGTTGTTGATGTTGTTCATAGAGCCGGTATTTCGAGGCTTGTCGCAAGGCTGAGGCCACTGGGTGTGGCGAAAGGTTAATTTTACAAAAATTAAATGGAGACGAGCAAGTAAAGCCCGTAGAAGAACGCGGCGAGAAACATTAGAGTTGTTAGAGTGTTGATTGTCTTTCTGCTCCTCAAACCAGCAGTAGTGTCGAGCACTATAGCTCTGAGACCGTTGAAAGCATGGAACGAGACAACTAATAGTAGAATAGCATACATCGCCTTGTATTCGGGAAAATTCAGTCTTGTAATCACTTCCTGATATCTGAGCGAATCATGGGAGATCATGTGGGTAACGTAGAAATGAATGGTAACGAGAAAAACCATAACAATTCCCGTAACCATCTGCAAAAGCCACGCAACAGGTTCCAAAACACTCTTGGCCGACTCAACAGTTTTCATTTCAACCACCTGTCAGAGAACACATCACGTAGCTCGCGTAAAGCCACACAGCCACAATCAAGATTGCTGCAACTGCTATAATCGGTTTGCGATATTCGTGTGCAAAGCCGAATTCATGTATAATTATCCTCAGACCGTTTATGCCGTGGAACACACCGCACAGAACAAGCAGCAAATCAAAAATCAGAAACTGTCTTGATACTGTGAGGGAGATCATACTCTCATAAGTTGCACCAGTCTTATCAAGGAGAGATGTCAGGTAAGTCAAATGCGCAAGTAGGTAGATGAGCAAAACTATACCTGTCAATCGCTGAAAGGTGAATGCCCAGCTGAAAACGCTTCTTCCTCCAAGCTTAAACCATCCAGAAATTCCCATTCTACCACCCCAGAATACCTCTCAGAATACTGAAGGCTGTGCTTCTTCTAAGCATTTGAACAGCCTTTGCCGGCTCAATATTTTTCGGACACACCTCACTGCATTCCATCGCGAGATGACATCTCCAGACTCCCTGCGATGAACTCACTACCTCGTATCTATCCCTCTGCCCTTCATCCCTACTATCTGCACAGAATCTGTAGGCAGCGGCCATCGCTGCAGGGCCAAGGTAGCTGTCAAGGGTTGAGGCTGCGGGACAAACAGAGTAGCATGCCCCACATTTAATACAGAGCGTAAAGACGTAGTATTCATTTAGCTGCTCGGGAGTTTGCAAAAGCTCCTTCGGTTCCTCGTAATTCTCATCTTTCCTGATGAGATAGGGTTTTACAGCTTTATGCTTCGCAAAGAATCCTTCAAAGTCCGTCACAAGGTCTTTTATCACCCTGTAATTCTCAAGAGGTTCGACAGTAATTTTATCGCCAAGGAACAAAATCTGGGTCTCACATGCCAGCCTTGGTTTTCCATTTATCTTCACGGCACAGCTTCCACATATTCCCATTCTGCAAGATGCCCTGAAAGCGAGGCTTGAGTCCAGATTTTCCTTTATATAATACAGACCCTCGAGGACTGTCATTCCTCTCTTCGCTGGAACCTCAAAGCTCTGCCAGTATGACCTGAACCCGTCATATCTCCTAACTCTGAACTCGGCCATTAAACCACCTCAATATTTCCTCTCAACAGGCTCCCATTTGGTAACCGTCACCGGAATGTATTCGAATCTTGGACCTTCAGGTGTGTAATAGGCCATCGTGTGTTTGAGCCAGTTTTCATCATCTCTTTTTGGATAATCAATCCTGTAGTGTGCTCCTCTGCTCTCCTGCCTTTTTAAAGCACCAATTGCTACAACTTCCGCGAGGTCAAGCATGTATCCAATTTCAATGGTCATCATGAGGTCTGTGTTAAACCCTCTTGATCTGTCGTTTATCTCCACATTCCTGTAGCGCTCTTTAAGCTCCTTTATCTTCTTAACCGCCTCCTTCAACTCGCTCTCTTCCCTGAATATCCACATATTCTTATCCATAGTTTCGTTGAGTTCTCTCTTTATCTGATACGGGCTCTCATCTCCACTCTTACCGAGCAGTTCATCGTAAATCCTACTCTCTTCCTTCCTCATAGCCTCTTCAGTAATTTTATTCTCTTTCGCATTCATCGCATACTCTGCCGCATTTTCTCCTGCAACCCTTCCGAAAACAAGACATTCAGCAGTTGAGTTCGTTCCAAGCCTGTTGGCTCCATGAATGCTAACACATGCACATTCTCCAGCAGCAAAGAACCCTTTAACGGGGGTTTCACATCTGACATTGGTATGTATCCCACCCATCGTGTAGTGAGCGACCGGCTTAACTGGTATCGGCTCCTCGACGGGGTCAACTCCGGCAAACTTTATTGCCGCGTCCCTTATTAGTGGAAGTCTTTCCTCTATCTTCTCCTCGCCAAGGTGTCTCAAGTCGAGTGCTATGTAGGGCCCATAGTCCCCTTCAAGCCCCCTCCCCTCTATTATCTCCGTCCACATAGCCCTCGACACTATATCCCTTGGGCCAAGTTCCATCTTTTCAGGGGCATACTTTTTCATGAACCTCTCACCGTTTTTGTTCAGAAGATATCCTCCCTCACCCCTGCACCCCTCGGTCATAAGAATTCCGGAGGGTATCAGTCCGGTAGGATGAAACTGAATGAATTCCATGTCTTTGAGCGGAATTCCATTGCGGTAAGCAAGGGTCATGCCATCCCCTGTGACCTGGTGACTGTACGTTGTAAACCCATACAGCCTCCCCGCTCCACCAGTTGCGAATACTACGGATTTTGCTTCGAAAAATACAAGATTTCCTGTTTTCAGTTCAATTGCCGAAACTCCCTGAACTGTGTTTTCTTCAATTATAAGGTTGGTGATGAAATATTCTGGATATATTTCGACGTTGTCGTATTTAATCATCCTCTCGTAAAGCGTGTGAACCTCATGAAATCCCGTTCTGTCCTTCGCAAAGGTTGCTCTGTTAAAGCTATGACCGCCAAAAGGTCTCTGGGCTATTGTCCCATCTTCATTTCTGCTCCAAGGACAGCCCCAATTGTCAAGTCTAAGTATCTCCTTTGGACATTCTCTGACAAAGAACTCGACAGCATCCTGATCTGCAAGAAAATCACTACCTTTGACAGTATCCCAAGCATGTAAATCGAAACTATCTCCTTCTCTAAGCACAGCAGCTGTTCCACCTTCCGCACACACGCTGTGGCACCTTATCGGGTAGGTTTTTGCAATGATTGCAATTGATAGTCTGCTACTCTTCTCCGCCGCTGCAATTGCTGCCCTCATCCCGGCAAGTCCTGCACCAACGATTACAATGTCGTGCTGCACTCTCACATTATCACCTGAACTGAAAGTATGATTGCTACAACCCTTTTTTAAATTTACCACTTACCTTTTTACAGTACATACTCACAATCGGCAAGTGTGATATCCCGAAATAATTTCACTTCTCAAGCAACCACCCCCTGCTATACTCAAAAACTCTTTCAGCAGGTAACGTCCTCAAAAAAGCCTGATAAGGAGTCTCAGCTCCTCGAAATTCAGGCTCATGTGTGGCTTCACGTAATTGTACCAGTGAACAAACTCCTCTAAAGAATCAAACAAATGGAACTTCTGCTCCATCAGGCCAAAGCTATCAATCTTCCCGTTTGTCTGAGGGTGGTTTATTCTCGCTAAAATGTGCCTAACACCATTTGTTGCCAAAAACTCCTTGAATCTGTGCTTGGCCTTCTCTCTTGATTTAGCAGCAACAAACTGGGTTCCGTGGTCAGTAAGGATTTCATCAGGGATTATATACTCAACGAAGCTTTTCTTCAGAACTTTGATCGTGTTCTCAGTTGTGGCTGAGTCAAATACTCCGTAACAGGTTATGAAGCGGGAAGCATCATCCATGAAGGCAATTATCCATTCGTCGTTGAGCCTTTTCCAGTCTCCCTGCCACAGGGACATGGAATGGGTTCTTTCGTATCTGACCCGCTTTCTTCTCTTCTTCTTGTTTATGTTTTCTTCCACAAGGTTGTGTTTTAACAGGACTCTATAGATTGTGTTGTGAGGTAGGTGGATGTTGTAGTCTACTTCTACCAGCTTTTCAAGCGGTACTGGGCTTAGTTTGTATCTCTGGTAGGCTTCTAAGACAATTCTTTCCGTTTGTTGATCTATCTGTTTGGGCTCTCTTCCCGGATGTTTCAGTTCTACTTTGCCAGTTTCTTCGTACTGCTTCTTTATCTGGTAGATTCTTCTTGGAGTTACTCTCATCACAGCTGCTATTTCCTTTACTGGAGTTCCCTTGTTGAGTTGTCTGATTATCCATCTGATTTTCTTGTTTGTTAGCTTTCTCACAAGAGTTGGGTTTAGGGTTGTGAAATAATTTTGACAACATGTTGGAACCCTTTTCAGCAGACCGAGCCAAAAGCCTGTAGTTAGATGTATCCCTGCGCTTAGAGCGCGGAATTTTGACTTAACAGGCGAAAAGGATGGTGGTACTGTGTCAGGAACACGAATAGGTGAATATCCGGTCTGCATAGGATTGGATGTCCATAAAAAT
>JAPDIX010000061.1 GCA_029259345.1 Archaeoglobi archaeon | reverse complement strand
GCAGTTGAATTACCTCTCGTTTTGCTTATTGCATCGGGCATAGCTGCAATTTTAATCCAACCCAACGCTATCACAGCCCTGAGCATTGCTGGAGGAGCTATGCTTGTTTTCTTTGCTGGTCTAACAGCCAAGAGTGCCTTTGAAGATTTTGAAAGGAGTAAAAATCCGAAAAATCTGAAAAACCCTTTCTCGACGGGTTTAATGCTATCAGCCCTTAACCCCTTCTTTATAGCATGGTGGGCTGGTGTTGGAGCGGTTTTGGTTAGTGAAGCAATCTCTTTATGGAGTTTTGCCGGAATAGCCGTGCTTTACATCAGCCACGTCTGGCTGGACTTTGCGTGGCTTATTTTACTTGCTCATTTCACATCACTGGCGATTTTCAGCACAAAGATTTACAGAATCCTTCTTCTTGCCCTTTCAGCACTCGTTCTGCTTTTTGGTATTGACTTCCTTCACTTTGGTATAATGGGAGCACACCTTTTGCCCTTTTAAAGCCTTAAAAATGTCCAGCTTCGGCATCTGTCTATTATCTTCATTTAAGCTTTCTCAACTCCTCAACAAACTCATTGAAGTCCTTTGCTATGCCCTCCGCCTCTCCTGCTGAGTGCCATATACACCTGATTCTTTCAGGCTCGATTCCAGCTTCCTTTAGCGCATCTCTGAGTGCCTCAAATCTCTCCTTGGCTTTGTAATTTCCATACTTGAAGTGACACTCCCCAAGCCTGCATCCAGCGATCATAACCCCATCTATCCCCTTCTTCAAAGCCATTAAAATCCACTTGGGGTCAACCCTACCACTGCAGAGAACCCTGATAATCCTCACGTTTGGTTCGTACTGTATCTTTGTTGTTCCTGCCAGATCAGCTGCGCCGTAGCTGCAATACCAGCAGGCGAAAACAAGGATTAGGGGGTCAGCATTTCTTTCCTCCACCAATGCATCAATCATCGCCTCAATCCCCTCGTCGCTGAAAAAGCCCATGTCAATAGCATCTGCCGGACAGGCTGCCACGCAGATGCCGCACATGGCGCATGCATTGGGGTCTATATTTGCCTTTTTGTCAACTGTTACCGCATTAAATTCGCACACCTTCTCGCAAATTCTGCATCCGATACATTTCTCCTGATCTACAAAGGCATTGTAGGGGTCGAATTCTGTCTCTCCAGTCAGAACAAGCTGAGCTGCCTTTGCTGCAGCCAAACCTGCTGAAGCCACACTGTCCTGAATGTCTTTCGGGCCACTTGCACAACCAGCAACGAATATGCCTTTCACATTTGTCTCTGCTGGCCTCAGCTTCGGATGTGCCACCTCGAAAAATCCGTCCTCTCCCACCCCAATACCCAGCTTCGCTGCCAGATCACCTGTCCCCTCAATACCTACAGAAAGAACTACTAAATCAAACTCCTCCTCCCTTATCTCTCCTTCAAGGGTGCTTTCATAGCTGAGTATCAGATTGTTATCCTCAGTCTCAACTATTTCCCCCACCTTCCCTCTAACGAACCTTATGCCTTTCTCCTGCACTCTCTCGTAGAATTCCTCATACATTCTTCCAAACGCCCTGATGTCTATATAGAATATTGTTATCTCGGCATCTGGATAACGCTCCTTTATCGCATAGGCGTTCTTCAAACTGACCATGCAGCAAACTCTGCTGCAGTATCTGTTGGTGTTTTCATCCCTGCTCCCCACACACTGAATGAATGCAATTTTCCTTGGCACCGTCGAGTCTGAAGGGCGAAGAAGTTTTCCCATCGTCGGCCCACTTGCAGATAATAATCTTTCAAGCTCTATGGTTGTTATAACGTTCCTGAATTTTCCATAACCATATTCCGTCTTTCTACGCGCATCAAACACTTTATAGCCGGTCGCAACGATTATTGCTCCAGCGCTGAGTTCCACTACCTCAGGCTGCTGGTCAAAATCTATCGCCTCAGGCAGACAGGCTTTCTCGCAGAGTCTACATCCTATGCATTTTTCCCAGTCTATTGCAGCGTAGAGGGGGGTTGACTGTGGTATTGGGATGTATATGGCTTTCCTAACACCTACACCGTAGTCGAACTCATTAGGAACTTCCACGGGACACACGCTGCTACAATCGTCTATACAGCCCTTGCACTTGGTTTCATCAACGAACCTCGGATGCTTGAGAATCTTAATTTTGAAATTCCCAACACTTCCGTTAATCTCCTCGATTTCGGCATTGGTTATAACTTCGATGTTCTCATGATTCCAGACGTCACTCATCTTCGGAGCGAGAATGCAGATGGAGCAATCATTTGTCGGAAAAACTTCATTTAAAGTGGCCATGTGCCCCCCAATTGTCGGATTTTTCTCTATTAGATATACTTTTATTCCAGAATCTGCCAGTGTTAGGGCTGCCTCTATCCCCGCAACCCCTCCCCCTATAACTGCCACACTTTTCTCAATCTCCGCCCTCCTTCTTTCAAGCGGTTTGTTCGCCCTTGCCTTCGCTACCGCCATCCTGATGAGGTCTTTGGCTTTGGCCAGCGCAGCTTTCGGCTTGGTTTGATGAACCCAGGAGCACTGCTCTCGTATGTTGGCAATTTCCACCATGTAAGGATTTAACCCAGCTCTGATTGCTGCTCTCCTGAAGGTTGTCTCATGGAGCTTCGGACTGCAGGCGGCAACAACAAAAGCATCAAGGGATTTTTCTCTAATTGCGTTAGCGATCTCCTCCTGACCGGAATCCGAGCATGCATAATCAATATCCTCAGCATGAACAACCCCTTCAAGAGTCTTCGCATACTCGACAAGCTCCTTTACATCAACAACCCTTGCAATGTTCAGACCACAGTGACAAACGAATACGCCAATTTTCATTCTGTAGTCCTTCCTATATTCTCAGTTTTAAATCTTTTCATAACAAAATGCTTATAAATGCCAATAATACGTGCTGTATGGAAAGGATATTCGCACCTTGGAGGATCAGATATATTCTCGCTCCCAAGCCAAAAGATTGCGTATTCTGTGAAGCGCCAAAGGAGAAGGAAGATAAAAAGAATCTGATTCTTTACAGGGGTAAAACATGCTACATTATAATGAATCGAAATCCTTACAACCCCGGTCACGTAATGGTCTGTCCATATCGCCACATCCCCTCAACTGAAGATATGAATGAAGATGAATTACTCGAATCCATGAAGCTTATAAACTTCGTTATTAGTGTTATAAGGGAAGTAATGAATCCAGATGGTTTCAATGTAGGTATCAACATCGGAAAAGTGGCGGGAGCAGGGATAGCGGATCATCTCCACATTCACATAGTGCCGAGATGGAATGGAGATACTTCTTTCATGCCCGTGTTAGCTGATGTGCAGATAGTCCCCGAAGCGCTTGAAGAAACTTATGACAAGCTAAGGGACGCAATCATAAACAGAAAAGAGTGTTAAGAAACCAGAAAATTTTTATACCACTAATGTAACGATTATTATAATGGGGAGCTATATCCTTGAGGTCAAGAATAAAAGAAATTCGGCCATTATCTACGTCAAAGACCAGAATATTGAAGTGTTGGAGTGCACAAACTCCACATCATGCAGGATACAGGGTGTAAAGGACTCAGGTTGCCCCAAATATTGTCCTTTTATTGTTGATGCGAAAAAATACTTGTATGGCATGAGGACTAAGAACAGGGTAGAAGTTTTGAACACACCCGATTAGTTTTTTCATGGAACAGGTGTTTGTTTACGTAACGGGAACTGCAGGCTCGGGTAAGACATACCTAACCAAGGCTTTTGCTGACTGGCTTGATCTGAAAAAGTTAGATTATATGGTAGTAAATCTTGATCCAGGAGCAGATTTTGTGCCCTACTCAGCCGATATTGACGTAAGGGAGTGGTTCACTCTCGAAGACATAATGGAGAAATACAATGTTGGTCCAAATGGAGCACAGATTATAGGTGCTGACCTTGTCTCTACCCTTGTTGATGATATAAAAGACGAAATTGAACTCACATCCTCGGAGTATGTGTTAATAGATACCCCCGGACAGCTTGAGCTTTTCACACTGCGTGAGAGCAGCAGAATTTTGATAAAAGCCTTAAATCCTGAGAGAAGTGTGATGGTTTACCTCTTCGATCCTGTTGTTTCCAAAACCCCATCGGGCTTTCTCTCAATGCTTTTCATGGCTTCATCTGCAGTTTTCAGACTCGAAATACCTCAGGTGCTTGTTTTGTCAAAATCCGATATTCTGTCGGAAAGTGAGCTTGAAAGGGTTGTGGAATGGAGTTCTGATCCGGAAACGCTATACGACAGCCTTAACTTAGAGCGAAAAACCCTAAATATCGAGCTTTTCCTTATTTTAAAGGAGGCAGGATTTTTCAGACCACTCATTCCCGTCTCTGCAGTAACCGGTTATGGCATGGAGGACATTTACGATGCAATTCAGGAAATTTTTTACGGAGGTGACGACTTGGAAAGAATACTTTTCTAAGGGTTGACTACAGGGAAGCATTTACCCGGTCTCAAAGCTTTTTTAACACTTTCGAGCACAAAAATCCTCGCTTTTCTTACAGCGTCCTCAAGGGTATTGCCGAGCCCAAGATAGCAGGCTAAAGCTGTGCTGTAAACACATCCAGTCCCATGAATATTAACGGGCGAAAATTCTGCGGAAACAGTGTATACCTCTCCTCTCTCACAGACAACATCTTTTCCACCCATTTCTCCTCCAGTAATGACGATATCACAGCCGAATTTTCTATTCAGACTGATTGCCAGCTTCTCAGCCTCTTCAAGTCTATCTGCACTTTCGATTTTGGTTGAGGCAAGATTCCTCGCCTCGACAAGATTTGGTGTTGCAACGCTGACATGCTTCAGAAGCCTTTTGTAAGCCTCAACATCCCCAATTTCCCCGCCTGCTCCAGCAAAGATTACGGGGTCAAGAACACTCGGGACATCAATCTGCGAAATTTCTTTGGCAATCACATCAGCAACGTCAACGGAGGAGAGCAAGCCTATTTTGATGCAGTTTATTTCAATGTCCTCAACTACTGCTCTGATTTGTTGCCTTATTATTTCGGAATCCACAGAACGGGCAGAACTGACAGAGCAGGTATTTTGGACTGTTAAGGAAGTTATTACCGATGCAGGATACAGTCCGATTGCTCTTGCAGTTTTAATGTCTGCACAAACTCCTGCTCCGCCAGAAGGGTCGAGACCAGAAATTATCAAAATAGTTTTCATAAAATAAAATTAGAAAAGCTCGTTCAGGTTGATAATATGCTTTCCGAGCTTTCCACCGTAGTTTCCTGCTGTAATCTTCACAACTCCCGGAATCTTTGTTGCAGCAAGGATTCCAACTTTCGTCGCCTCCTTGATCGCATCCGCATTCAGACCGTTTATGACAATCTCGTAAACCGCCTTAACGCCTTCTGGAATTTGCGTCCCCTCAACCTGATCCCTTATGCTTGGAGCGAACTTCTCGTTCGTTGATGCCTTCAGGAACTTATATTTGTTAGCACCAACCTTCGAACCTGAAGCAACAATACCACCGGGGAATGGCGTGATCACTCCTTCCACGTCGCTGATTGCATCAACAGCTGCTTTGGCAGCAGCAAGAGCGGAAGGCTGAGTTTCAGCCATTATGAAGAAGTTACCTCCAGCAATGCCGTTCGTGTAGCCGATGTCATTCTCGATGATGAAGTCACCCTCCATCATCGGAACAGCCCAGCACTTCCTTCCGCCTATTTCCAACTCCTTCTCGTAACCATCTGCAAAGAACTTCAGCTTGAAGCCCGTGTCGAACTTCTCCTCTGCATCGGGCAGGCCGTTAAAGACCGCTGCTGTTGGAGCAGTTAGCACACACTGGCCAAGTCTCGCAAGAAGCTGTTCCTCAAGTCCCTTTTTGCTCATGTGGCATATCTGGATGTAGTAGCCCGGTCTACCGTCGGGGGTGTCGGAAGGTTTGACTTTGAGTTCTATTCCAGCCTCGGCCGGACACATGATTACAGATGTGCCAAAACCAGTTGCCTCGTTTGCAGCCACCCAAGCCCAGTAATAGTCGTAGCCCGTTATCAAAACCCTTGCAATTTTTATATCAAAGGCCTCAGCAAAAGTCTCTTCTACCTCAACACCATTTACATTCATTCTATCACCCGAATTTTGTTTTGAATACGGCGATTTAAATCTTTTTATTTTTGAACAATGGAGAATTTTTAAAGAAAAAGAGAAATCTCGGAGACTTTGACTTCACAATCCATTCAATAAGATGTTGAAATTCCTTTTTGGGATTATTGAAGAATCCAACTAAATAACCCCTCCGTATCTGTCAATTTCTCCCCTTTTGATTCTCGTGGAGGAAATTGGCTTACCATCCTCTGCCATTACCCACTCCACCTTGACGATCGTGATCTTCCTTCTCCCCATCTCTTCCCTCTTCTTGTTTATCATCAAAGCCATTTCATAGGTTTCTGGAGAAACAACAAGATAATTAAAATCCACTTCAAGCGTTTTTCCGTAGGGGTTGGTTATTTTTACAATTTCTGGCTCAAATCCATACTTTCTCAAAACATACCTTCTCACGTTCTCCGCCCTGATGGAAAAGGGTAAGACACTTCTAATTCTTGCTCTCGCCATTCTATCGCTTGTGATACCAATTGTTATACTTCTACCTCCAAGCTTAACTGCGACGTCTATCAGCTTTTTGTGCCCTTCATGAAGGGGTTCAAAGGTTCCTCCAAGAGCGACCTTCACAAAGGGTGGGGATCCTCAGGGATTATAAGCTCTTTCCTCATCATCTTCGAAAATTGTCAGCAAGGCTGACAGTGTAACGGGGATTGTCTGCTCCGTAGCGAAGGTTATGTAAGGTGTTAAATCAATAACGAAATCTGCCAAGCGAAACAGTCCTTTCGGCACGCCCACTCTACTTCCAGCAAAAACAACAATCTCATCTGCAAACCCCATTTTTCTGACAAGCTCATTTCTTATTTCAGAAAGTTGTTTTCCAGTAGGGTCGGTGACTATCAGGACATTCCTTTTCCTTCTTTTGTCTCTTGCGGTCTGGTAGATGTCTCTAACAAAAACCGGGACTTTTCTCACTTCTCTCGCATAAGCCCTCTCCTGAATTTTGTACCTCGCAATCTGTCCCCTCCTTACCCCCTTTATGAAGTACTCAAGTTCAAAGGCGTTTACGTAGTCATGGGGGGCTATGATGAGCTCCTTTATCTCGAAAGCCTGTGCTGCCCTTCCTATCCTCTCCCCTATCTCCAGAGCAGCTTTTGTGTCCTCAAGGTAGGGCATCTGAACGAAGCTGATTTTTCCGAACAGCTTTCTTGAGTCAACCTTTTCTGGAGTATACTTCTTCCTCTCCTCGCTGCCATCAATCACCCCGATGAAGGCCCTTTTCCCGATAATCTCCACGTAAATAGCCTTATCTGGGAAATTGAGGTCAACCTCACAGCCTGTAAGCTCCCTGATTCTGTCCCCAAGATCAAGGTTAACGTCAAGGCTTGTGAAGTCGTGCGTCCCCCTCCTCTTAGTCCTTATTGCGAAGGTTTTCGCTCCCTTGATCTTCTCAGCCACCATCTCAGCTTTCGAAATTATCTTGTCAAGCTTTGCCTCGCATTCTGTCAGTACAGGAATTATAGTTTCGATTTCGGGAATTTCTTCCAGCTTCTCCTTCAAACTTTCATCGCAGTGAACTATAAGCAAACCCAAAAAGCCTGAGGGTCTAATCTCGATCTCAACATCGCCGATTGCATCTTTTATGTGTGAGGCTGCTACGTACTCCATCCCCCTCTGCGTTTTTATGAGGAGCATGTTTGGCGTAGAAAGCAAAGGTTTTAAGAGTTACCTCTAAATTTTACCAGGTGACATCATGCTGGGACGATTCGTGGCGAACGGAAGGATTTATGAAGGGAGTTTTGAGATTGATGGCGACCTAATCTTTTTCGATGGCTACGAGGTGCCATTGTCAGCTGTAAAGTTCCTCCCACCCGTCATTCCGTCCAAGATTATCGCTGTAGGGCTTAACTACATAGATCATGCTGAAGAGCTAAACATGCCCGTTCCAGAAGAGCCAATCCTTTTCATGAAGCCATCTACCGCTGTTATAGGACACGATGACTGCATAATCCTCCCCCACATCTCGCAGAGAGTCGACTATGAGGGTGAACTTGCAGTAGTTATTGCAGAAGATTGTAAAAACGTGCCAGAAACGCAGGCTGGAGATTACATCCTGGGCTACACATGCTTCAACGACGTTACCGCGAGAGATTTGCAGGCCAAGGATGGACAGTGGACGAGGGCAAAGAGCTTCGACACCTTCGCTCCCATTGGCCCGTATATTGCGGAGATCGATAATCCTTCAAAGCTCGGCATTCAGACGAGGGTAAACGGAAAGGTTGTTCAGAAGTCGAACACCTCAAACCTGATTTTCGACGTTTTCCAGCTTGTTTCCTTCGTTTCATCAGTGATGACACTTAAAGCTGGAGATGTTATCGCCACCGGCACGCCTGCTGGTGTTGGGATGCTTAAGGATGGGGATGTGGTGGAGGTTGAGATTGAGAAAATAGGTGTTCTAAGAAATTATGCCGTAAAGATTGACAGGCAGATTCGATGTGAGTGCTGAGCAAAAAGTTATATTTCAGGTTTTGGAGGTGGGCACATGGGAAAAGAAATCAGGAAGGACTACGATGCTCATGAGGTCGAGGAGAAATGGCTCAATCTGTGGAAGGACAAAATGTATTACTTCGATTGGAATTCTGAAAAGCCTCACTACATAATCGATACTCCTCCTCCTTATCCCACAGGTTCTTTTCACATCGGCCACGCTCTGAACTGGTGCATAATCGACTTTATCGCGAGATACAAGAGAATGAACGGCTATGAAGTTATGTTCCCGCAGGGCTGGGATTGCCATGGTCTGCCAACGGAGGTTAAAGTTGAGGAGACTTACGGGATAAAGAAGGGTGACGTGCCAAGAGAGAAGTTCAGAGAGCTTTGTGTGAAGTTTACAGAGGAGAATATTGCCAAAATGAGGGAGACGGCAAGAAGAATGGGCTACAGCATCGACTGGAGTAAGGAGTACATAACAATGTATCCAGAATACTACTCGAAAACTCAGCTTTCCTTCGTTAGAATGTACAACAAGGGGCTGATTTACAGGGATTACCATCCTGTCGTTTTCTGTCCTCGCTGTGAAACGACCATCGCTTTGGCTGAGATTGAATATAGGCAAGGAAAGACGAAGTTGAACTACATAAAGTTTGATGACGACGTAATAATCGCCACCACTCGCCCAGAGCTAATTCCTGCGTGTGTTGCAATCGCCGTCCACCCAGAAGATGAGAGGAACAAGCATCTTGTGGGGAAGAAGGTAAGGGTTCCCACCACTGACTATGAAGTGGAAGTAATTGCCGATGAAGAAGTTGATCCTGAATTTGGAACTGGAGTGGTGATGATCTGTACATTCGGAGACAGGCAGGATGTGAAGTGGTGGAAGAAGCACAAGCTTGAACTGAGGAACATCATTGGCAGAGATGGAAGATTGAACGAGAATGCAGGGAGATACGCTGGTATGACAATTCCAGAGGCGAGAGAGGCAATTCTTAAAGATTTAGAGGAGGAAGGACGATTGCTGAAGCAGGTTGAGACCGACCACAATGTAGGTTCTTGCTGGAGGTGCAAAACTCCAGTAGAGATCATCCCGGCTGAGCAGTGGTTCGTTAAGGTGGAGAAGGAGAAGATTCTTGATGAAGCAAGAGAGATTAAGTGGGTTCCGGAGCACATGTATTCAAGGCTGGAGAGCTGGGTTCAGTCGATGGAGTGGGACTGGGTTATAAGCAGGCAGAGAATTTTTGCCACACCCATACCAGCTTGGTACTGCAAGAACTGTGGAGAAGTTATTGTTGCCAAGGAGGAGTGGTTGCCCGTTGACCCAACTGCTACGCAACCTCCGGAGCCATGTCCGAAGTGCGGTTCGACCGAGTTCATAGGAGAGACTGACGTGCTCGACACCTGGATGGATTCTAGCATAACTCCACTTATGATATGTGGGTGGCCTGAGTTGAAGGAGTATCCCACTCATCTCCGCCCACAGGGGCACGACATCATAAGGACGTGGGCGTTCTACACGATTTTGAGGTCACTGGCTTTAGAAAATCAGATTCCGTGGTACGAGATTGTGATTAACGGCATGGTTTTCGGAGAGGATGGCAGGAAGATGAGCAAGAGCCTTGGAAATGTCATAGTGCCGGAAGAAGTTGTTGAGAAGTACGGGGTTGATGCTCTCAGACAGTGGGCGGCGAGCGGAGTAATTGGAGACGACATCATCTTTAGCTGGAAGGATGTTGTTGCTGCAAGCAGATTCCAGCAGAAGTTCTGGAGCATAACGAGGTTCACGCTGATGCACATCGCAGACTACAAGCCGAGTGAAGAGGACAAGAAGTATTTGAGAGATGCTGACGGATGGATTCTCTCAAAGCTGAACAGGCTTGTTGGGGAAGTCAGGAAGCACATG
>JAPDIX010000020.1 GCA_029259345.1 Archaeoglobi archaeon | reverse complement strand
CCTATGCTTCTCAAAGAATCCATCAAACTCGGTTATGAGGTCCTTTATAACCTTGAAGTTGTCCAAAGGCTCAACTTTAACTGTGTTGCCGAGCGTCAAAACCTGCGTCTCGCAAGCCAATCTCGGCTTATCGTTAATCTTCATCGCGCAGCTACCGCAGATGCCCATTCTGCAGGAGGCTCTGAAAGCAAGGCTTGAATCGTAGTTCTCCTTGATGTAGTAGAGAGCCTCAAGGACTGTCATTCCCCTCTTTGCGGGAACTTCGAAGCTCTGCCAGTATGATTTCTTGCCATCATACCTCCTGATTTTGAACTCGACCATCAAACCACCTCAGTACTTCCTCTCCACCGGCTCCCACTTCGTGATCGTTACTGGTTTGTAGTCGAATCTCGGCCCTTCAGGAGTGTAGTAGGCGAGGGTGTGCTTCAGCCAGTTCTCGTCATCCCTCTTTGGATAATCCAGTCTGTAGTGGGCTCCCCTGCTCTCCTGCCTTTTGAGCGCTCCAATTGCCACCACCTCTGCAAGATCAAGCATGTAGCCGATTTCGATTGCTGAAGTCAAGTCTGTGTTGAAACCCCTTGACTTGTCGTTGATTTCCACGTTTCTGTAGCGCTCTTTGAGCTCCTGTATCTTTTTAACGCCCTCCAACATTCCATCTCCTTCTCTAAAAATCCAGAAGCAGTTTTCCATCGTCTCGTTGAGCTCCTTCTTTATCTGATACGGGCTCTCATCACCGCTCTTGCCAAGCAGATCGTCAAAGATCCTTTTCTCCTCCTTCTGCCTGAACTCAGCAGAGATCTTGCCCTGCTTGGCATTCAAGGCGTATTCAGCTGCAACCTCTCCTGCAACCCTTCCGAAAACTAGGCACTCTGCAAGAGCATTTCCACCAAGTCTGTTGGCCCCATGAATGCTGACACATGCACACTCTCCCGCGGCATAAAGTCCTTTTATAGGTGTTTCAGAACGACTGTTTGTGTGGATTCCGCCCATAGAGTAGTGGACGGTGGGCCTTACAGGAATCGGTTCCTCTGCAGGATCAATTCCTGCAAATTTTATTGAAGCTTCTCTAATTAGTGGTAACCTTTCTTTAATCCTGTCTTCTCCAAGATGGGTCAGATCGAGAGCTACATAAGGCCCGTGATCACTGTCAAACCCTCTACCTTCGAGAATTTCCGTCCATATTGCTCTTGCAACTATATCACGGGGTGCAAGTTCCATTTTTTCGGGCGCGTATTTCGCCATGAACCTATCTCCAAATTTGTTTCTTAGATATCCACCCTCCCCTCTGCAAGCTTCTGAAATTAGAACGCCTCCAGCAGGTACCAAGCCCGTAGGGTGAAACTGAACAAATTCCATGTCCTTAAGCGGAACTCCAGCTCTGTAAGCCAGAGCCATACCATCTCCAGTAACTATGTGGCTGCAGGAGGTGAAACCATACAACCTTCCAGCTCCACCAGTTGCAAGTATAACTGCTTTTGCCTCGAAAAATACGAGTTCACCAGTCTTGAGCTCTATAGCTGCGATACCTTTTATGACTCCATCTTCTACTACTAAGTTTGTAACGAAGTACTCCTCATACTTCTCCACATTAGGATACATCAGCATTCTCTCATAAAGCGTGTGGGTGATGTGGAAACCTGTTCTATCTGCTGCAAAAACAGTTCTTCCAGATGAGTGCCCACCCAAAATTCTTTGAGCTATTTTACCACTATCTTCCCTACTCCAGGGACATCCCCAGCTATCGAGTCGGAGGATTTCAATTGGGACTTCCCTGACAAAAAACTCCACAGCATCCTGATCAGCGAGAAAATCACTTCCTTTGACAGTATCCCATGCATGTGTGTCATATTCATCCGTCTCCCGGAGTACGGTATTTATTCCTCCTTCAGCACAAACGCTGTGACATCTTATCAGATAAGTCTTAGAAACTATTGCTATTGATAGATCTCTGCTTTTTTCAGCTGCTGCAATTGCAGCTCTCAAACCAGCAAGTCCTGAACCAACTACTACGATATCATGGCTAACCTTCATTTAAACACCTCGACAAATTTTCAAAATCGTAGATTGAACACGTTTTCCAAGTGCATTCTTCACAATCTGGTGCATAAACTTCCGGAAGTTCTGCACCTTTAATTTCAAGAACGATTTTTTTAAGCAACTCTAATTGCTCATCGCTCCCCTCAACTGTAAGAGTTATGCTTCCTTCTGCACCGCTCAGCCCCCCGCTTGCTATTGGGGTGGCTTTTGCCCCTGTAAGAAGAAAGACCGCTTCAATCTCCGTAACTACGTGACCTTTAACTGGAAACAACTTCAGAGGCATTCCTGTGGAGTACTTTACTTTTGCCGGATTTGCAGTTTTTGAAGCGACCTCTACTGAAGGTATCAGTTTTTCAAGACCTATTGGTATGAGCACTCTGAATCCCTTTTTCTTGGAAGCTTCGTACAGTTTTCCAACGGTCCCTTTTCCATCTGGAGCACCTACAAGCACACCAACATTTCCGTTACAATCGATCGCGTTGCCGGTCTTTACATAAACATCTCCCTCGCCCATCATTTCCACAAGCTCAGAAATTGATATTGACTCATCTAACAACTTTCCTTTTTCGAAAATCCAGAAGGGGAATTTTGAAACACCTTTGGTTGTATCTACTGCTAGTTCACCCAGGATATCTTTGTTAATGCATGCACCTTTCTGGACAATTATACCGCAAACCCAGTTTTTTTTGGGAGGAGTTCCGGTTATCTCTTGATACAGGAAATGGGTGGTACTGCTTGGGTGGACAAGTACGATCCCACTTTTAAGTGCTTCTCGTAGATAATCCAATTCCATCAAACTCTTTGCTATCAGCTTCTTAGATTCTGCAGGAGTCAAAGATATCTGCATCATTCAGTATCACTCCTTATGCTCTTCATACAACTTTCTTTTATAATAATGGTGTGACACATAAATTGCGCCAATCGGATTGTGTGCCAGAACCCTGTCTTTTACAGCCAGACATGTTACCGGTGCTTTCGAATGCATTATAAAGAGGGAGTCGTGACCCACACAGAGACCAAAAATCACATTTAAATCCGTCTCTGCCTTATTTAGCAGCATTGCCTGGGCGATTGGATTGCAAATCACTTCGTAACTTCCAGGCCTCACCAACTCCTCTTTTTTAAGCCCAATTCTCTCTTTCGGAATTGAACCGGATTTGCATACTACTGAATATACTTCAAACCCATTCTTTTCAAAGACATCAACAAGGATTCTGGCTTCATTTCGCAATCCTATGCAGAATGCAATTCCGATCTTTTTGAAGTTGCAGAGTTTCGCAAACTCTATTGTCTCTTCAATTCTTGTCCATTTCAAATATCCCTTAGCCTCGATACGTGCGGAATTCAATGCCAATTTCTGAATCAATCCATCCTCTGTATACCTTTTGATTGTTTCATCATATATTTCTCTTTCGCGATCCATTGGACAAAATTTTGGCTTTTTTTCGAGATCTCCTGTATAACAAGCATATACACCGCACTTACCACATTTTAACTCCATTGGATTCACCCCTCATCTAAAAAAATTCTATCTTCTTCGTCACCCGGAGTCTTCACAGCGACAATCAATGTTCCACCTTCATTAGCTATTATCTGATGTTTCTTTGTCGGAGGCAATAACAGGAAATCACCTTTGCGAAGTGTTTTGGCTTCATCTTCGACTAAGATTGTGGCCTCTCCTGATACTACATAAAACATCTCAGTTACTTTTGAGTGGTAGTGTGCTTTAGTTTTCTGCCCTTTCTCCATAATTATCTCAACAACTTCCGCCTGTTTAAGTTGATCAAAACCTAAAACTGCCCTTTTGTACCCCCAAGAAGAATTATATTTCCTATTTTCTTTTTTATTAACTTGAACATCCACCATATTACCACCTCCCCTCATTTTTCTTCAATCAAAAGTTCGGTAAGTTCCCGAATATCATTAAGTTTCTCCAGCCTCCTCACGATCTTCAACACTTCATTTGCTCGGTCCTCACCCAATTTGTGATTCACAAGGGATTTGAACTTCTCTGCAACCTCTTCGAAAGAAACGGGATCCTCGTGCTCACCTTTGGGATAGTCTTTTCTTACCACTAATTTATCATATTTCGTTTTTATCGTCACAACCACAGGCCACTTTTGAGGATAGTCCTTGTCTAATTCTTCACTATGTTTTACATGTATCTTTTTCATCATTTTTTTAACTTCTGCGTCATTTAGATTCTTGTTGTTAAATTCGTCGACAGTTAGTTTTCCCTTCAAAATAGCAACTGCCAAAGCGAAAGGCATACTGAATTGAGCATCCACAACGTTCTGCGGTTTTTGTTTTCTTTCTATTGGATATCCAACGATATAGTAGCCAGGTCTCACCATTTCCACATCAATTCTTTCGATTTCTTCTCCATTGATCGTCCCTTCTCTTAGTAACTGAAGCACTATGTCAACAGCAGGATGAATGTAACGGCAGCACGGATAGGGTTTGACACCGGTAAACACAACCTCGTACCTCTCTCCAAGTCCTAAGATAGCTTTTTCAGGATCTGGATTGTGGGTGTATGAGTTTAAAAAACCGTATTTACCCTCTATTGGCTTTGCTGCACCAATAAATCCACTTTTTGCTAGGTTTACGGCAAGAATTGCATTGTGTGCGGCAAATCCGGGATGGAGTCTTTTGTTCCAAGAACCATTTTCGAGAAACTGCATTGAGCCGGCAACTTGACTTATGTTAATACCAAAAGCATTTAAAAGCTCCGAAGGGTTTAGATCAGCAATAATTCCTGCCGCGGCAGTTGCCCCGAAAACACCACAAGTCCCCGTCCCGTGAAATCCATGTGAGTAATGCTCCGCAGGATTCACAGCCATACCCAACTTGCACGCTACATCGTATCCGGCAACCATGCTTTCGATTAGGCGTTTGCCATCAGCACCGAATACTTCTCCAGCCGCAAGTAGTGATGGTATAACCGAAACTCCAGGATGTATTGATGACTCTCTATGGGTGTCGTCATAGTCCAAACTGTGACCGTATACCCCATTAATAAGTGCAGCGTACTGGGGAAGGAAATGACTGCCATGTGGAATTGCCGTACATTCACCGCCCTTTGATATACTGCTAATCCCGCTATAAAGAGATTTGCTGGACTCGAGATCGCTTGATTTTACAGGTATACCTATGAAGTCCAAGATTAAAACCTTACAGTACTCGACTACATCTCTGGGCAATACGCTAAATTTGATATTTTCGCAATGCTCAACAATTTTCTCAGTTATATTCATAATTTATTCCTCCTTACTAGTGCCTCGTAGCTCTCCAATAGCTCCTTGGCCTGAACATACGTGGCGTAATCAATCATTTTTCCACGAAGGGTTGCTGCACCCATTCCCATGGTTTTTGCTTTTTCGTACGCCCTCACAACTTCTTCTGCTTGCTTGACGTCCTCTTCGGACGGTGTAAAAACAGCATTTACGACATCCACATGGTTAGGGTGGATTACTAGCTTTCCATCAAGGCCGAGTTGCCACACTAATCTCGCCTCTCTCTCCAACCCTTTTTTGTCGACTAACATTCCAAAAAATGGTGTGTCTATTGCCTTCAGCCCAGCAGCCTTTGCAGCGTTTACTATCATCGATCTTGCAAATAGCAGTTCATACTGTTCTTCAGAAAACTTGAAATAAGTTCTTCCGAGGGTTCTATAATAGTCCAGAGCTCCGAAAGCCAGAGCTATACATCTACTACTTGAGCTGGCTATCTCGTAGGCTTTTAAGACTCCAATGTGGGACTCGATAAGAGGTATAACCTTCACCGAGCTCTTCTCAAGTCCTCGATCTTTTTCTAATCTTGTCAAATACTCATCCAGTTTTGAGACATCATCTTTTGACTCACTTTTTGGCAGCATAATTGCATCAAGCCCCTCTCTTACCACCCAATCGAGATCCTGCTCGCACAGTCCTGTATCCCAGGAATTCACCCTTACCACTTTCATCTTATTATCAGTGAAGTTAAGTTTCTCAATGGCATCTTTAACAAATATTCTTGCCGTTTCCTTATCTTCCATAGATACTGCATCTTCCAAATCAAATATCACAGCATCGCAATTTATATTTGGTGTTTTCATAATAGCTCTGTAATTGCTTCCTGGAACGAAGAGCAGTGATCTCAAAATGAGAACCATTACATCACCTCCATTACTTTCTTCGTAATCTCAATGGGCCTCTCAACAACTATGACCCCAGCATCTTCCAACATTTTCTTTTTTTCTTCGTAAGATCCTCTCCCTCCCTCGACAATTGCGCTTGCATGAGAAAATCTGATTCCAGAAGGAAGAGAAGCCCCGGCTATGTAGATAACGACCGGTTTGGTAACCTTTCCTTCCATTATTACTTCAGCTAGTTCCTGCTCTGCCACTCCTCCAATTTCTCCGAAAACAGCTATGGCTTTGGTTTCGTCATCTTCTTCGCACATCATCGCATATTCTGCCAAAGTTGTTCCAAGTACAGGCTCCGTACCAGTGTGAATAGCTGTAGAGACACCAAGACCGGCTCTCGAAAGGCTCCATGATACAGTGGCAGTTTGTCCACCACTTCTGGAGATAACAGCCACATTTCCAGACTTAAAAGCTTCCTTTGCAGCTTCGTCTTCTCCACCTAACCAGCCTGCAACGGCTTTTCCAGGACTTATCACTCCGAGAGACCCGGGACCTACAATCATACATCCTTTTTTATTAGCTCTTGAAATTATTTCCAGAGAGTCGTGCAATGGCACTCTTTCAACCGGCATTACGATTTTCTTTATTCCAGCGTCTATCGCTTCAATTGCCGCGCTTTTTACCTGTGGACCTGGCACAAACGTGACACTCATGTCAATTTTTCCAACAGCTTCGATAGCTTCGTTGACCGTATCGAACACCGGTACGCCCCAAACTTCCTCTCCACCTCTCCCAGGAGTAACTCCGGCAACGACTTTGGTTCCGTATTCAAGCATAAATCTTGTTCGAGCACTACCCTCTCTACCGGTAATACCTTGAACCAGAACTGTTGTATTTTCATCCACAATTATAGACATGTACTCACCTCTCAATATTTTTCAAGTATTTTTCAAGCTCAGGAAATGGCAACTCGATGCTTACAGCCCCATAAGGACAATGAAACTCGCATGCCAAGCACTCATTATCGCGGCGCTTAATTTCGTCAGGAGGCATGAAAGTGACAGGTTTTCCATCCTTGATTCTTAGAATACTGCGCCCATACAAACTGCAAGCTTTGGCACATTCGTACTCCTCGCAAGTTTCACACAGAGTATGGTCAATTTGCACCCTTCCGGTTCTAATTTCAAAAACATATTTCATTGGCTTCCCCTCCTTTCCGTCCTATATTCATTTACCAGTTCAACTAAACGTTCGGCTATATATTCTGGATTATAAATATAGTCTCTACCATATACTTCAAACCTATATGGCAAATCTTTGAACCCTTTTTTAAGTATTTCAATGCTTTCTCTTTCTTTGTTTCCGGCTATAAGAACCACTACAGGAAATCCCTGAAGTCTATCCGCTTCCTCTCTAAAAGCCTTGACTACAGCGTGGGCGTGGTGCCACTGTTCCTGGGAAGCAAAGACAGACCCCATCAAAACATAGCCCTCTATTTCGGGCTGAGAGAGTATAACTTTTATTAGCCTATATACTTTACTAGCTGGAGGATTTCCGCTACTGTCAGCATAGTTTGCTATTTTCAAACCTCTTTTTAATAGAGCATCAGCAGCTAGCATTGAGGCCCCGCCTCCGATACCATGAAAAGCAACGTATCCTTCTCCTTTATCTATAGGAGGTTCAGTAGAGAGCTGAACAAAATAGGCCGTACCTCTGTAGTCGTTCTCCTCAATTTTCCAAGCTATTTTTTCTAGTTCTGTCGGCGGTCTGTGCATATCACGCGGAATATCAATTTCA
Organism: Archaeoglobi archaeon; assembly: GCA_029259345.1. Taxonomy (GTDB): domain Archaea; phylum Halobacteriota; class Archaeoglobi; order Archaeoglobales; family Archaeoglobaceae; genus Archaeoglobus. The sequence continues at coordinate 2,641 of JAPDIX010000020.1, read as the reverse complement.
AACTCTGGATGTCTAAAAACAGATGAATCATCGATAGTCATCTTGCAGTCCAAAGCGTAGAGCTTACCGTCGGAGATTGCTATGGGATTTATCTCAAGAGTTCTGCAATCGTATTTTTTAAATACATCGTATGCCTTCAATACAAAGTCTGAAAGTTTATCTGCCAACTCCCCCTCAGCACCTAGTTTTTTAATCATTCCTGTTAGCTCATCTACATCAATTCCTTCGGAGTAATCGACCCTCAACCTTCCTATTTTATCTGGAGACTCTAGCGCGAGTTGCTCAATATCAATTCCACCTTCGAGACTGAGCAGAATCTCTGGACCTCGTACTTTGTATGAATCATTAACGATTATACTCAGAAATAGCTCTCTTTCGATATCTACAGTTTCTTCTACAAGCACTTTTTCAATGGTAAAACCCTTCACGTTTTTGCCAAGCAACTCCTCAGCAATCATTCTCGCCTCTCTTGGATTTTCGGCAAATTTAATTGCTCCAGCTTTAAGTCTCCCAGTGGCAAGAATTTGAGCTTTCAACACAACTCTTTTACCTATTTCTTTTGCAACTTTTTCTGCTTCCTCTGTACTTTTTGCAACACCTCTTTTAGGAACTTGTAGGCCTTCACGTTCAAGAACTTCTTTTCCTTGGTATTCATAAATCTTTACCATAGTCAAACGTGACTATTATTTCTATTTAATTTTTTCTAAACATGCTTCAGAAAAGTTTTTAAAGTCTTAATCTCCATCCCAATATCTTCTCTGACAATCTAATCCACAAATAACAGAAAATCCAACCTTCCCACGCAAAGAGACATTACAAAATCCCTCTGCAAAGGAAACAAACCGTTTAAAACCCGAGCGTGTTTACACATCTAATTTACTTCGTTCTAAATACAAGCTCATATGGTGCAACAGGGTTTCCATCTAAATCTTTAAAACCAGCATAATTTTGGTGGTAAGTTTATGAATAGGGCGTAGTTTGTTGACGGCTTCAGTTTTACTGGCAAAACAACAGTTGTTGAATTTATGAAATAAGGCTTGCCCGTAGTTTCAGGATATTCACCATTTTTTGAAGTTACAAACGCATAACTATTTTGACTTACAGGTTCGCTAAACGTGACAACGATTTCAGAAACTTCATTTGCATCAACAATTGCACCCTTCTGTGGATAGGTGGAAACAACGTATGGGATGTCTTTTAAGGCTTTGATAGTTTCTGGGAAAAATGAACAGAAGTCTGGATACTTGTCTCTATTCGACTCGTATTCGTGATAGGTCTCCCATATTTTTGGAGCTATATATAGGTAATCCATTCTCGAATTAAGGAAGTTCTCAGCATTCTTGAATCCTGAGTAGTCTTCTATACTGTAGGCAAGGAAAGCCAAAATATACGAGTCCTTTAAATTCTTTACCCAATTACCATAATCAGCGTATAAGTAACTTAAACCTTCAACATCATTCTTATTTTCTTCCACACATTTATCCAAGAAATAGTAGGAAGCCAACCCAAGAATGGTTAAGTTGAAACTATCCACATCTGTTATAAACACAGGCTTACCGTTTTTGATATCACTCACGCTTAATATCATGTACACTTTATCATCAACTGGAATTGTAATTCTGCTTCCCCCATATAGCCCATGGGCAAGTACAATGTGGTATTCCTCAGCTTTATCGCCATAGAAGTGCTCAGCCCAGGTGATTTGATCGTTCACATTTGTCTTGCTTTTCACTTCTTCTGTAGATTGAGTATAAACTGAGTTGTGATTTGTATAGAATTCCTCAAACTCTGACTCATAAGCAAAATCTCTTAAGCTGTTTAAAAAATCGTCAATTAGCCAATCAACTCCACTTTTTTCAATTCTCTCTACAAGCTGATTAGAATATTCCTCAGTTTTTTGAAGTTCGGGTGGGTAAGAGTGATGTAAAATCAGGTTGTATGGTGCATCCCACGCAAAACCCTGATCCACAAGCTTTTGAGCATTTTTCACTGCAGGATGGTCGTCGTATTGGCTAAATTCCTCTTTCACGTCATTCCAATAAGTATAACCGGCATAATCTGGAATTCTCCAATAATCAAACGATGTCATCGAATATACTATTGAGATCAACTCTACATTCGGATTTGCTTCGATGAAGATGTTTTGCATTTGTTTTGATTCTGCTTCAGTTGGTTTTGGTGTTGGTGTAGGCTTAGTAGGCACTTCTTCTTGTGAGCAACCAATTAACGTTGAAGCTAATACAATAATCAGTAACAGGGAGCACAATTTTTTATTAATCATGTCACTAAATATGAGGGAGGAATTAAAAACTTTTGTTCCTGCAGTATCTATGTCTTTTCCCGAAATTATTTCCCACTCTAACAAACCTCTATGTGAAACTTGACGAGAAGGCGATAAAATGGATAATCAGGGAAAAAGAGAAGGGAACACCAACCAGAATAATAGCAGAGATTGAAGGAATCTCAACAAGAAGAGTAAACCAGATCTACAGACAATACAAAGACACTGGAGAGATTCCCAAACTAAGAAAACCAGGTAGACCTAAAAAAGAACTATCTGAAGAAGAAATAAAAGCCATAAAAGAAGCATACGAAGAATACAGGTGTAATGCAATAGTTCTACAAAAAGTACTAAAAGAGA
>JAPDIX010000086.1 GCA_029259345.1 Archaeoglobi archaeon | reverse complement strand
AACAACCTATGTCAGACAGTATTACATAAAGATGGCAATGGCCACAGTGATGCTTCTGGTTACTTTAAGCAGAGCCTTAGCTGTGCCCGGCTACTTGGTCGAGCTGGGATGGATTGAGATGGATGAGAGCGTAGTTGCTCTCCTGAATGCATTTGTTCTGCCCGTCATGACTGTTGCTTTTCTTTCATCCACACCAATCGTACTCTATCCCATGCTGAGCATCAGAAATAGCCTTGCAAAGGCTGGACTGCTTGAAAAGTCCTTGGATGGTGTTCACGTTGGCAGGTTCAACTGGAGGAGGATAGGAGTCTTTGGACTTTTGACGGCTCTGAACTATTACATACTCTTTCACGATCCTGAGTGGTGGCCACGCTTTGTAACATCAATACCCTATCAAGACCCGCTTACAGCTATTGCCCTGACACTGGGAGTGATACTCTACACAATATACTGGAGTTTTGTTCACGGTAATTTTGCCTACGGATTGCTTGACTTTATAAAAATTGCACCTCTGAAGAAAGAGGTGTCGGCGATAGTAGCCCAACACGGCAGGAGTGGGCTTGAGGAGTGGATTGACTCAATGTCGGATAAATTTGAAAAAGAGAGGTGGCCACTGTGGTAATTCAGTGCCCTGCCTGAAGAATGCCGCTGGCGGCTAGAAGCAGTATGATTACCTCAGCAATCGCGAAAACTACATAGATAAAGTCCCTCTTCCTGAGCAGTACCGGGATGATGGTGATGTAGCATACTATGGTTATCGCTCCAAGGAATGCCAGAGCTACTAGATTGAGAATGTCTCCATAGGTCACCAGCCCAATCCAGCTCCATCCAGTAGGTATGCCAGTTTCCTCCAAGTATTCGTGGGTTTCATGAACCCATAATTCTGGAAGCTCTGAGGGATTAACGTAGGCTGGAAGAGTTCCTGAAACATAAATGGCAAAGGTGATAGCTGTGAAAATTATGCCTGCAAGTCCTCCGTAGTAGAGTATGTTTGCATAGACAACCTGCTCCTCAGGAATCCTCACCCTCCTTCTATCCATATTGACCACCTCACACCCATATACCGAGACCTTTAAGCAGAGACCTCAGACCTGCAAAAATCAGCACTACAATGACTATGCTTCGAACCATCTTTGGACTCGCCTTTGCTAACACCCTGACACCTACATAGGATCCAAGCATTATCCCGAGGCAGGATGGAATTGTTATGAGCGGAATTACGCTCCCATTGTTGAGGTAAACCCATGCAGCGGAGGTGTCCGTAATTGAAAGCAGGAATTTGCTCGTTCCAGCGGCGATTTTTAGAGGGGCACCCATCATAAGATTTAGCACTGGCACATTTGCCCAACCCGCTCCCAAACCAAACATACCAGCTATGAGGCCGATAAAGGCAAAAAGTATCATTGAGGGCAGTGTTCTGTGGACTTTCCATTCGATTTCCCTATCCATTGACTCTTCGTAGTAGATGCCATAGATGCCAAGCACCTGTGAAATTCTGTCTCCTTCCTCAACTTTCGGGAATTCGACTCTCTTACTCGTTATCATTATAAAAGAGATGAAGAGGATCGTTACCCCGAGAAGGGTCTGGGTTATAGAGGTGGGCAGAGCCAAGCCAACGAGCGCACCTGCTATTGAGCAGGTTGATGCTATAAGGGCGAGGGGCATGGTCAAACGCAGATTGGCAAGCCCCCTCCTCAGCAAACCTGGACCGGCTGCAAGAGCACCTGTCAGAGCCACGAACAATCCTGCACCTCTCACATAATCCAGATGAAAGGGGAAAAAGCCGCTTACCAGCGGAACAAAAAGAACACCTCCACCAACACCTGCCATCACTGCCAGTATCCCTAAGAAGAATGTAAACACAAACAGTATTATGGGCCAAACCCACCATGCGGTTGTTTCCAGCATGTTACCAAACCTCCACGATTTTATGGGGCAATTTAACAATCTTTGGGTGGTTTATTCATCTCACTTGAACTCTATATAACATTTACTAAAAAATATGTAATGATATTATATGTGAATATACTTTAATAATCCGACATCGAAATTATTAAACGATCATTAGACGTGTCTAAACGTCCCGTTGTATTGGATGATTCTAAGAAACCACTAAAGTATGTCCTCAGCATTTCTATATCGGCTTTTTTTGCTCTCAACTCGTAGCTATTCTTTTCGTATCTCTCAACCCTTAAGGCACCGTTAAGCTCTAACAACCAGATTAGATCGTGGATTGAGAGTTTTCTCGAACTGAAGTGTTTACCTACCGACTCTCCAGCTTTAAAAAATAGATTCAAGTCTTTCAAGGTAAAATCAGATCCCCTAAGGGTTTTTATTAGATAATAAATGCTGTAACCAGTTAAAATTAGAATTGTCGCCATATATGCAGAGTAAATACTAAGAAAAATCGCCTCCGGAGATATATCAGCCTCCAGTGGAAAGTGTTCCATGCCAAAAACTCAACTATTCACTTATTTATCCTTTACTAAATTTTACTAAATGATATTAAATGATATTAAGATTTCATAAACTTTAATACATCACCAGACTGGCCAGTCAGAACCCTCGAAGGTTTTGCCCATCCCCTCTATCCACTTCTGCACGTCCTTGTCCTTGACCCTTTTCTTGTCAACAATAACAATTTTCCTCACACCTGGGATTACCTCTGCATCAATATTCATAGCCTTAAAAGCTCCCCTCAGCATCATCAAAATCATGTTGGTTGCACTCCTCGATACCAGTGTTAGGATGTAAATTCCATTCTCCTCTGTGAACGTGAGAATGTTTTTGAACTGGAAATGTCTCAGCAAATCCCTTATTTTCATATCTCTGAGCTTAAATTCTACGCCCAGCTCATACCCGATATTCTCGATGAGCTTCCAGAATTCTTCATCTGCCTTGGAGTTTATGAAGTCGAGGAGGGCTATCCACACCTCAAGGTCAACGAAAACTTGATCTCTTCTTTCAAGCAACTCCCCATAGTGTCTCAGTTCTGAAGGCCTTGCTCCACCGTCTGCAAGTTCAGCATAAGCCAGTATTGATTCTCTTATAATATCTGAAACTGTCTTATTCTCTACGGCAGTTAACTTTTCAAGAATCCCCATAATCGATTCATCAACTGCTACGGACAGTCTCTTGAACTTAGCTGTCATCAATAGTTAGAGACCTTTATGCTTTAAAAATGTTGCGACTTCAATAATCATAAAGAAATTTAAATTATAGGATAATTTCTTACGCTATATTATAATTACCTATATCATCTTTCATTTTAATATAGATTGCGAGTATAAACATAAAAAGATTTATTTTAGAAACGGAAGATGCTGCATCAGGGAATTAAGCATAAAACGTCATACAACTTAAATTAAAAATCATAAAGAAACTGGAGGTGTAAGTGATGGGAGGTTTCGCTGAGGGCGGTTCTGCAATGACGCCTGATATGTTTATACACATCGGTCCATTCGAAGTGCTGTTTCTGTTAGCTCTCGGTTTCTTTGGTGGAATGCTGAGTGGTTTTATTGGTAGTGGTGGTGCTTTCGTATTGACACCGGGAATGATGTCCATCGGCACCCCAGGGCCAATAGCTGTGGCATCAAACATGTGCCACAAGTTCCCCAAAGCAATGATAGGTGCTTACAGAAGATACAAGTTGAAACAGCTCGATCCAAAACTTGCTTTGATTATGGCTGTATCAGCTATAGCTGGTGTGCAGGTTGGAATTCAGGTTCAGAAGAGCATTCTTGAGATGCTTGGTCCTACCGGAACAAACCTTTACGTTAGCATAGCTTTCCTGGTTGTTTTACCAGCAGTATCACTGCTGCTTCTCAGGGATGTTGTTAAAGCAAAGAAGATGGGTATTGAGGATACAGAACCCCAGCTGGCTAAGAAGCTCGAAAAGAAGTTCAAGCTTCCTCCAAGAATCAGGTTTGAAATTGCAGGCAGAACTCAATCGGCATGGCTGACAATTCCCCTCGGCTTCGGAACAGGATTTCTGGCAGCTACAATAGCGGTTGGTGGTTTTATAGGTGTGCCATCAATGATATATCTCATAGGAGCCTCAAGTGCAGTCGCAAGTGGAACAGAGTTGGGAGTAGCTTTCGTAATGGGCGCTACCGGAACCTTCACATGGATTTATTTGCTTGGAGCGGTTGACTTCAGACTTACAACCTTGATTCTGGCAACTTCTCTGATTGGCGTGCAGATAGGTGCTGTTGGAACAACCTATGTCAGACAGTATTACATAAAGATGGCAATGGCCACAGTGATGCTTCTGGTTACTTTAAGCAGAGCCTTAGCTGTGCCCGGCTACTTGGTCGAGCTGGGATGGATTGAGATGGATGAGGGTGTTGTTGGTTTGTTTGATTCTCTTGTGTTCCCCATAATGCTAATTGCGATGCTCTCAGTAACACCCCTCGTCGGTTATCCAATGATGAAGGTGAGGTTGAAGCTCAAGAAACTGGGACTTCTGGATAGAGCCATTGAAGCTTCTGCACATACGGGAGGGGGCAATATAAAAAGACTGGTTGTGTTCGGTCTCTTAACTTTCGCCAACTACTACTGGCTTTTCCGTGATCCAGAGTGGTGGCCACATTTCATAACTGCAATCCCCCATGCCGACCCACTCACAGCAATACTCCTCTCAATCGGTGTTGTTCTGCTTGCCATCTACTGGAGCTTCATTCACGGCAGCTTTGCACATGCTTTCCTTGACCTCGTCAAGGTGTCAGCTCTGAAGGATGATCTGGCCAAATCCATAGCGCAAAGCGGTTATGAGGGTATAGACGTCTGGGCGTCAAAAATTGAAAAGGGTGCGAGAGCATGATACGACAAATCATTCAATTTTTCGAGGGTCAGATGGAATATTTCGGAGAGGTCTTCGAGAAAACGGAGTGGCCCTACTGGTAATCCCCCATTTCGGCAAGTGCACATCTAATACACTTTACTTTTTCGTAGTCCACCTCTTTTCTTTCATAACCCGGCTTGCAGACCATAACAGGTGATTTGGTTTCAAATATTATTTCCCTGTACGGATCGCCGTGAATGAGTCTCTTGAGAAGTCCTTTTTTCTCCATACCGAAAATTATTACGTCGGGATTCAGAACCTTTTCAAGCCTGAGAACTTCCTCCAAGATATTGCCCAAGACAATTTTAACCTGCCTCACGTCAAATCCTACTTCTTCAAGTCTGTCTTTATAAAACTCGACGTACTTAGATGCTTTCAATCTCAACTTTGTGTAAATTTTCACCTCCTTATCGTAAGAGGTAATGGGAGACATTTCTACATCAACTCCGAAAACTAAGTAAACATCCGCCCTCAATCCGGCTTTTCCAAAGAAAACAAGTCTTTCTGCTGCCACCCTCCCGCACTCAGTGTCATCAATGACGAGAATCACTCTGCCCCTCTCATTTTCATCCATTTTCATAACCCCACATACCCCTTCCGATAAACTATTATAACTTTCAACCTTTATATAAGTTACCTTTTAAAAATAAATGATTAAATGTTAAGAGTTAAAAATAAAAAAATTTGTCATTAAGTTGGTCAAAACTATGAACGGTGACAGGTAGATGGAATACGTTTTGTGGTTGCTTTTGCTCTTCATCTTTACACTCCTGATAGGGATAATTGCACCCATTTCTGGAGTGGGAGGAGGGGTGCTTTTTGTACCTCTAACTACCGCCTTCTTCCCCTTCAACATTGATTTTGTCAGGGGTGCGGGTTTTGGCAGTCGCCCTCACATCAGCCCTCTCTTCATCCCCAAGATTGATGGAGAAGGGTCTGGCAAATCTCAGGGCGGCAATTGTGATTACAACAGTCTCAATAGCTTCATCCATTGTGGGAAGTGTGCTTGGACTCTGGATTACAAACGAGCTGCCGGAGGGAAAGCACTACATAACCATTGCCCTCGGCATCTCCCTCTTCTTCATCTTCGCAGTTATGGTCAAAAGCAAGAGAGTTGAGTTCCCAGAGGTGGGGAAGGTTGACAGCACATCGGAAAAACTCGATTTGTCGGGAAGATGGTATGAGCCTTCACGAGATGAGGTGGTGGAATACAAATTGACGAGGTTGCCCTACTCTTTACCGGCTTTCGCTGGTGTTGGACTCGTAGCCAGTATGTTTGGTTTGGGAGCAGGTTGGGCAAATGTGCCTGTGCTCAACCTCCTTATGGGTGCTCCGCTGAGAGTTGCAGTCTCCACAAGCATGCTGATAATAACACTCAACGATGCTGCAGCGATGTGGGTTTACATTGCAAGGGGGGCAGTTTTACCTCTGATTGTTGTCCCTTCAGTTTTGGGTGTAACGATTGGGGCGAGGATAGGTGCGATGATTGCTGAGAGAGTCAGACCAAGAATCATCAGGTTGGTTGTGCTGGGAATCATGCTTTTTGCAGCTCTGCTCGATATTGAAAAAGGTCTGGCAGGGCTGGGGGTGATATGATGGATGTTGATGTGGCTGATGAATACAAAACATTTGCAAAGGTCGTCAGAATTTCAACAACAGCCGGTTTAATCATGCTTATTGCATCATCCGTCATGTATCTGCTTGATATTGACCCCTTCGTTGAACCTGGCAGGGTTGTGGAAACCTGGCACCTTCCTGCATCGAAGTTCTGGAAGGTGAATGTTGGTAAAGAGATGGAAAGCTACTCCGAGTTTCTCTCCATTGAGCACCCCGATACGATTGCTGTTTTTTCGCTTTTTATCCTCGCTCTGACACCAGTCCTGGCACTTCTCACCATACTTCCAAAGCTGAAAGGGATTTACAGAATACTTGCTGTAATCGTAATTTCTGAGCTGCTTTTCGGTGCAGTCAGGCCTCTATTTTTGGGGGCTTTTGGAGAGTGATGGAGAGTGATTACCACATGGGCCAGTCAGATTCGGCGAAGGCTTCGCCCATCTCATCTAGCCAGCTATCCAACCACTGCTTTACTTTGCTGAGAGTCCCAACCTCAACACTGTAAAGGTTGATTATTCCAATTATCTCTCCTTCTCTCACCTCTCCGTCCGCTATGGGGTAGAAGACTGCCTTGTTCGCATACCTTTCCTCCTCGACCTTTTGCAGTGGTGTGTCTGAATGCAGGTCAACAAATGCTCCATAGGCGTGTCTCATTATGCACATCGGATAAACTATGGTATTTCTTGGAATTCTGACATTCTTTACCTTTATCAAGCAGGGTTCTCCGTATATCACCTCTTTTCTCTCATCTGCAACAAGCACCTCCCAGCTTGCAGTAGCTGCTCTCTTGTATCCGAAGGGTTCAATGGTAACATTCTTTCTTATTACACCTTCACCGCTCTTGTAAACAAGATTTACCTCCTTGGGCTCAAGTTCCAGAGGTATACTGCACAACTTCTCCACACCGACAAAGTAGACATTTATGACCCCTACTAAATCCCCTTCCTCTATCCATCCATCCTCGACTGCAAGAAACACAGCCTGTTGTATTCTCTTCTCATCCTCAACTTTTCTTGGCTTTCCAAGCTCAACAACATCAAGAACCGTTCCATAGGCGTTTCTCATGAAAGACAGTGGAACCACAACAGTATCGGGGGGCAAGTTCACCTCTTTTATTTTAATCCTGACCACATCTCCTTTCTTTACCCTAACCCTCTCATCGGCAATCAGCAACTCCCATACACCAACGTGGCTCCTCGTGTAACCAAAAACTCTTGTTTTCATGGTCTCTCTGTAAATGTTGCCATTGTCCCTCCACGTTATGTTAGCCTCAACAATCTCCTCTCTCAGCTCGACCTTTGGAGGCTTTAGCAAAGGTATCCTCGATAGAAACCCGGTTTTGATGAAGAACACCTTCAGAACTCCGACGAGGTCTCCAGCTTTTATCACCCCATCATCCACTGGAACAAACAGCACCTGATCTATGCATTTCTCTTCCTCAACTCTATCGGGTATTCCGCACTCTACAACGTCTATTACAGTGCCCAATGCATGCCTCATTATGTTCAAGGGTCCTAAAATTGTATTCTCTGGAATGTCAACTGTTCTTACCTTTACAACTACCGGTTTTCCCTTCTCTACTTCAACATCCTCCTCGGCAATCAGAGTTTTCCATTGTGTAACTGGAGCCATTTTGTAGCCAAAAGGCTTCAATTCCACGTCCAGTCTTTCAACCTTCCCACCCACATGGTCTACCCAGTACAGCATCTCTATTTTCATGCTCCCCACAATAACAAAACAATTAACTGTTATAAAACTTTTTGTCAAAAAATATTAAATTTACCAGAATGGCCAGTCTGGTTCGTCAAAGGTTCTCCCCATTTCATCAAGCCAGTTACTCAACCACTGTCTTACTTTGCCAATTGGACTCAGTTCTACACTGTAAAAGTTAAGAACTCCAAGCAATTCCCCTTCTCTCACTTCCCCATCCATCACAGGAAGGAAAATAACCTTTCGAATTTCTCCACCCTCCTCAACCTTCCACGGTGGATAATCACAGAAAATATCAACAACCGTTCCGTAAGCGTGCCTCATTATGTGGAGCGGATAGATTATGGTGTTCGGAGGGACCTCAACCTTCTTAACTTTCACAACTGCGGGCTCTCCGTATCTCAGTTCCTTGTTTTCATCTGCAACCATCACCTCCCATCTTGCAACTGGACTCCTTTTGTATCCGAAGGGTTCAACTGTAACTTCCTTCTTGATTATACCTTCACCATCCCTATAAACCATTCTGACTCTTTCTGGTTTCTTATCTTCAATTACGCTCTTGACCTCGGTTAAGCCCACATAATAAACATTGATAACGCCAATCAGGTCACCTTTCCCTATCTTTCCATCCTCGACTGCAAGAAACATAGCCTGCTGTATTCTCTTTTCCTCTTCAACTTTTCTTGGCTTTCCAAGCTCAACAACATCAAGAACCGTTCCATAGGCGTTTCTCATAATGCTGAGTGGGACGATAACAGTGCTTGGAGGCAAATTGATCTCTCTTATCTTAATGCGGACGATATCTCCCTTCTTGACAGTAACGTCTTCGTCAGCAATTAGTGTTTCCCAAACACCTATGTGGCTGCGTGTGTAGCCAAGAGCATCTATTTTAGCTCTCTTCCGATAAACATTCCCATCATCCCTCCAGGTGATATTTGCTTCTGTAACATGCCTTTTAATCTCAACCTTAGGAGGATTTAGGCCGAGAAGACGGCTTAATAATCCGGTTCTGATGTAGAAAACCTTCAGAACTCCAACCAAGTCATCTTTTTTAATTTCCCCATCCTCAACGGGAATGAAAAGAACCCTGTTTATGCACTTTTCATCCTCAACTCTTCCGGGGATGCCGCACTCAACCACATCCTGAACTATGCCGAGAGCGTGCCTCATTATGCTCAAAGGCCCAACCATGGTGTTTTCAGGAATATCTACTGGCCTAATTCTCAGTATAACCGGCTTACCTTTTTCAACGCTAAGATCCTCATCAGCAATTAGCATTTCCCACTGCGTAACTGGAGCCATTCTGTAGCCGAAAGGTTTGAGTCCTGTCTCTGTGCGCTCTACTTTCCCTCCAATCTCATCAAGCCAATATGTCATCTCTACTTTCATACTATCATCACCCCTAGTTAATTCTAAATGATTATCTGTTATATATCCTTTTCCTTTTTTGCTTCTCCATGAACAATCTTAAATTTAATATTTTTGCTTAAAGTTTAAGTTCAATCCGCTCTAGCAATGTATATGAAAATCGCACACATTTCAGACTTACACTTCGGAGAAGAGCTAATTAGGGAAAAGGTTGAGAAGGCTGTCAGGCAGATAAACGAGGCTGAACCTGATATTGTCATTATAACAGGAGATATCTCGTGCTGGGGGATTCACTCCGAAATGAGGGATGCTTATGAAACCCTTATTGATTTGAAGCCCGATGTTGTAGCCGTGCCAGGAAATCATGATGCGAGGAATATCGGACACGAGTTTTTCGAACTGTATTTTGGTGAGACGAAAAAGTATTACAAGAACGATATTATTTCATTAATCGCCGCGGATAGCACACAGCCTGATTTAGATGATGGATATGTTGGATACGAGCAGAGAGAGTGGATAAGAAGCAAAATAAAAAAAGATAAGTTCAACGTTCTTGCCCTACATCATCACATAGTCCCGATACCCAAAACGGGGAGAGAAAGGAACGTTCTCATAGATGCGGGAGAGATAGTGGAGTTGATAACCACAGGTGGCATAACCGCTGTACTGGCTGGGCACAGGCACATGCCCTACTCGATAAGACTGATGAGGACGCACATAATACACGCAGGAACTCTTGGATCGTTTAAAGTCCTTGGAATGCCAGATCAGAACTATAACATAATCGAGATCGAAGATGAAACGCTCACGCTAAAGCTCAGGTTTGTGGATTTTGGAGAAGTGGAAGTTGGAAGATTTACAATCAAAACGGAAACGCCTGAATCAATTGACATATACCACAGGATTGCGAAACCAAAACGTGTCCTTTTCGTCTCAAAGGCAAACGATTGCAGAACGCAGATGGCTGAGGCTATTTTCAACAAAATCTCTCCCAACAACATGCTGGCTCTTAGTGCAGGTCTGGAACCGGCAGACAGCGTTGATCTAAGGGCAATGGCTGTCATGAAGGAGCTTGACCTTAAAGTGAATGGAAGGCCGAGGAGAGTGAGTGAGAGTATGTTGAAGGATTTTGATGTTGTCATCGAATTTGACG
>JAPDIX010000058.1 GCA_029259345.1 Archaeoglobi archaeon | reverse complement strand
GTTACTATGATATTGTGGCTATTGGCGGGAGTGAAAGGCTTTACACAGCGGGAACTGAAATTGGAACAAGGGCATTGGCTACTGCGGTAGATGGAGTTTACGAAATCACCGCTGGCCTGACATTTCCGGGTGTTTTTGCCTTAGCTGCAAGGCTTTACGCAAAAAGCTATGAAATACCGCTCGAAGAGCTGAGAGAGATGATGGCTACAGTTTCCGTTAAGAACCATAGATACGGGGCCGTCAATCCAAAAGCACAGTTCTATGGCAAGCTGGGAGACTTGAAGGTTGAAGACGTGCTAAATTCGAGAATGATAAGCTCGCCCCTTACACTTCTGGACTGCTGTCCCATGACCGATGGTGGAAGTGCCGCGATAATCGCAACTGCAGATTTAGCTGAAGAACTGGTTGATGAGCCGATTTATGTAAGGGGGACTGGTCAGTCTTCAGCTGGTGGGCTGTTCAGGCAGAAAGAAGATATAGTAAGGGCAATTCCTAGAGAGATAGCATCGGAGATGGCGTTCAAAGAGGCGAAGATGACACCAAAGGACATAGACTTTGTAGAAGTTCACGACTGCTTTACCATTGCCGAAATAATTGCTCTGGAGGCTATGGGCTTCTTTGAATACGGGCAGGGTTGCTGGGCTGTTAAAGAGGGGGTTACGAGCATTGATGGTGATCTGCCAGTCAACCCGGATGGCGGGCTGATTGGAAAGGGTCACCCGGTTGGAGCAACTGGAGTTTCACAGGTTTACTCGGTGGTTAAGCAGTTGAGAGGAGAGTTCAGAGAGAATCCGGTAAAGAACGCTGAGACTGCAATGACCGACACGCTTGGCGGAGATTTTGGAACACTGGTTAATATGATCTTCAGCATTCACAGGAGGTGAAAGTGTGAGATTCGTTGACTTCTTCAATGCCCTCTTGGACGGGAAGGTTATTGGACAAAAATGCAATGACTGCGGAAGCTACACGTGTCCGCCAAAAGCAACGTGCGATAACTGTGGTAGCAGAAACCTTGAAGTGGTTGAGATGAGCGGGAGAGGAGTGATTAAGACTTTTACCACGACCTACATCGCTCCCTCAGGTTACACTGATGAGGCTCCTTACACCGTTGCGATGGTCGAGCTTGATGAGGGGCCTTGGATTGTCGGAAGAGTTGATCTCCCGAATGAGAAGGTGGAGAAGCTCGACCAGGAATTAATAGGGGCAAGAGTTAGCGTTTACGGCAAGGAGTTTCCGACAGAGCCCTTCTACCCAGATAAGAAGAGAAGAGTGGTGCCTATGTTTAAGCTGGAGAGGTGAAAGGGTGAATTTTGAGCTTGATGAAGAGCACAGAATGCTTCGGAATGCTGTAAGGGAATTTGCAGAGAAGGAGATAATGCCATACGGCAAGGAGTATGATGAAAGAAAAGACTATCCCTGGGAGATATTCAGAAAGGCCGCAAAGCTCGGTTATGTGGGAGGGAGTGTGCCAGAAGAATACGGCGGGGCTGGAATGGATTACTTGGCTGAAGCCATAATCAGCGAGGAGCTGACGAGAGCTGATAGCAGTATCGGAACAGCAATTGATTTGGCAGTCCTTGGTGTGCCCATGATTCTGAGATACGGCACGGAGGGGCAGAAGGAGAAGTATATTCCGCCTGTAATTGAAGGAAAGCAGCCATCGGCAATAGCCATCACCGAGCCAGATTGCGGAACTGATGTGGCTGCGATGAGGACTAAGGCTGTTAGAGAGGGAGAGAACTGGATTCTCAATGGCTCAAAGACCTTTATAACCAACGGGAGCATTGCTGGTCACACAATTGTGATGGCGAAAACGGCCGAAGTGGAACCACCTCACAGAGGTATTACGGCTTTCATCGTGGAAACCAAAACTGAGGGTTATGAGGCGAGAAGGATAGATAAGATGGGGCTCAACTGCCATGATACTGCCGAGATCACTCTGAAAAATGTAAGGGTTCCCACTCAGAACCTGCTTGGGGAGGAAAACAGAGGATTTTACCAGCTCATGGGGTTTTTCAACGAGAGCAGGGTTAAAATTGCCGCACTACATATTGGAATGGCGGTTGGAGCTTACGAAAGGGCTCTGGAGTATGCAAAGCAGCGAAAGGCCTTTGGGAAACCTCTGATCGAGCATCAGGCAATTCAGTTCAAGCTTGCAGATATGTGGAAGGATATTGAGGCTGCAAGGTTGCTTGTGTATAAGGCAGCATGGCTTATAGATCAGGGTAAGGCAAATCCTGCTCTTAGTTCAGCTGCAAAACTTTACGCGAGTGAAGCTGCTGTTAGAGTTACCTACGAGGCACTGCAGATATTCGGTGGCTACGGATACAGCAAGGAGTATGATATTGAACGCTACTACAGAGATGCAAGGGTCGGGACAATTTACGAGGGGACGAGCGAAGCTCAGAGAACTGTAATTGCGAGGAGTTTGGCCGGGAAGATTGGTAGATAATTTTGTCATTTTCTTAAAAATTATCTCCTGCCATCAAACCCAGACATTTGTGTTTTAAACGATAGGATTTTATAACTTTTGTGGGTAAAACTAATTTAATGAGGGTCAAAATTGATAAAAGGGGTAGAATAACAATACCGAGGGCGATCAGAGAGAAACTTGGGATTGATAAAGAGGTTGTGATCTCCGTAGAGGGAGATAAATTGGTTATAAAAAAAGCAGAAGACCCTTTTGAGAATCTCAGGAAAGCTTTTTCTGGTCTGAGCTTTTCCAGAGAAATTAGAAAAGTCGCTGAAAATGAAGCTATAAAATTGGTGAATGAATGAGAGCACTTGTCGAAACAGGTTTCCTCCTCGCACTGAATCCTGATGATTCTCACCATAAAAGAGCGGTTGATGTATTGGAAAAAGCTAAAAAAGGCGAAATCAAACTCTACATATCTTCTCCTTCCCTTATCGAGCTTTCACTTTTGCTTAGAAGTAGGGGGCTGGATGAAGATATTATCAGCACCGCTTTCATATCTATCGAGGACGCAATAAAAATGTACACCAAGGTTCAGTATGCTTGCTTGAAAGCGGAACATTTAGCTCTTTCGGCCGAATTAAGGAAAAGATACAAGGAACTAACTTTTTTCGACTCGCTTCATGCTTCAATTGCTATCGTAGATAGATTAGAATATTTAGACCTCGATCCTGTAATAAGAGAAGTCGTCGAAAAAGAGAGATCCTATTGACGGTAGCAGACAAATTTTTATTGTTTATCGTTCCATTTTTAGCATGTCATCCGAATTTGGCAACCTGAAAATAGATCAGATAGGGGTTGTTACCGACAACCTTGATCGAATTGCTGAGTATTTCAAGGAAAAGTTCGGTATTGACTTTGTAATCTTCGAAACGGAGCAGGAGAGGGGGAAGATCAGAATTGGTTTGACCAATCTCGGCGAGGTGCAGCTTGAACTCATTCAGGTCATCGAGGGCGAGACAATCCATGCAGATTTTCTCAGGCGTAAGGGAGGGGGATTGCACCACATTGGATTCTTTGTGAAGGATTTGGATGAAAAACTCCGAATTGCCAGAGAGAAAGGCATTGACGTGGTTGAGCAGGGCGAGATAGCCGGTGTGAGGTACGCTTACCTCGACACAGAGAAGGACATCGGCATAACTCTGGAGTTCATTCAGGTCTGATGCTTTAACCATTTCTTTCAAATCCACCCAAGAACTCCTGAGAATATTACTAAGAGAGTCATATCAAATGCAAGAATGCCAAAAGCTGCTGCAGCCTGCTTCTTTGTTGAGTCCATATCGTAAACCCAGTAGGCTACGAGGAAAAAAGGCAGGTAGCCGATGAGGAAGATTAGGAGAGGCATATTAACATTCCACCACCAGTATTCCCAAACAAGCGCATTGGCAGCGTTCAGCAGAATTTCAACAAATACACAGGCTGCGGAAAGTACAATTGCATAGAAAATTCTATTGTTCACACCAAATACCTTTTCATTCTTGTTCTCAGGCAGAATCTTTGTTGCCACAATGCCCATTATTGCGAACATCATTGATATTTCAATATTCAACCCAATGAGGATTAGATAAGAAGTTTTTCCAGGCGTCATCCACACAGCAGCATAATTTGTGAAGTGAAACACGAGGGCATTCCAGATTTCGTTAAACCAGCCCATCTCCCAGAAAGCTAGTGCAGCAAAAACGGCTCTGTAGTTCTTAGCGGAAATTTCTGAGGCGTAGATGTAAATCACAACCAAGAGAAAGGTGATGACGTACCATTGAAACTGAGAGGCATCTCTGAGAATTGACAGAGCCTGAATAGCTGCTTGTGTTGGCATATCACCTAAATTATTCTAAATTATTTAACATTTGCCATTTTGCCAAACCATTTTTTAATCCGTTCTTCACTTTAGTGCATGTACTTCATAACCTCCAATGAGGGAAAGTTCAGAGAGGTCAAGGAGCTGGCTGCAAACTACGATATTGAGGTTGAATGGCTGAAAATGGAATATATAGAGCCACAGGGAAGCTCCCTTGAGGAGATAGCCAAGCTGAGTGCAGAAATGCTGACTGAGAAAGTAGATGGTGGCTTCGTAATTGAAGATAGCGGGCTTTTTGTTGAGGCTTTGAAAGGATTTCCGGGACCTTATTCAAGCTACGTTTTCAAGACTATTGGCAATGAGGGGATACTGAAGCTCATGAAAGGTGTGGAGAACAGAAAGGCGTACTTTGAGGCAGTGGTGGCATATTTCGATGGAAAAGATGTTCATGTATTTACGGGTACGGTTTCGGGAGAGATTGCGAGAGAGATGAGGGGAGAAGGGGGTTTCGGATACGACCCGATATTCCTCTACAACGGGAGAACATTTGCTGAAATGGATACCGAGGAGAAAAACAGAGTTTCACACAGAAGAAGAGCTTTTGAAAAGTTCTTTATGTGGTTGAAAGAAAAAGATTAAAAAATTCAGTCTTCAGACTCCTCCTCTCCTCCTTCGCCCTCAGGTCCCTCCTTGCTCTCGAGTCCCTTGGCAGCGATGACGTCGTCAATTCTCAAGACCATTATCGCAACCTCTGTGGCACTGCTTATTGCCTGTTTCTTCACCTTTAAGGGCTCAAGCACACCCTTCTCCTCCATGCAGACGACTTTGCCGTTGAAAACGTCAACACCGTAGGTCTTCTTGCCCTCTTCGTGAGCCCTCTTCAGTTCAACAAGGATGTCAATTGGATCAAGACCTGAGTTTTCAGCCAGCGCTCTCGGTATTACCTCAACTGCTGATGCAAATGCCTCTGCAGCAAGCTGCTCCCTTCCTCCAAGCGATGGTGCCCAGTCTCTCAGCCTCAGCGCCACCTCAATCTCTGGAGCTCCGCCACCAGCAACGACCTTTCCACTCTCCAATGCAGCCTTTACGACCTTTATTGCATCGGTCAGGCTCCTCTCTACCTCGTCAACCACATGCTCGCTGCCACCTCTGACAAGCAGTGTGACGGCCTTAGGATTCTTGCAGCCCTCGATGAACACCATCTTCTCGTCTCCGACTTTCCTCTCCTCAACCAGCTCAGCTTCTCCGAGGTCAGCGCTGTTAACTTCTCTTAAGTCTGTGATTATCTTCGCTCCGCACGCCTTGGCAATCTTCTCGATGTCGCTCTGCTTAACCCTCCTCACCGCCGTTATGCCAGCCTTGGCGAGGTAATACTGAGCGAGATCATCAATGCCCTTCTGGCAGAATACAACGTTCGCTCCTGCTTCTGCCAGCTTGTCCACCATCTCTTTGAGCATTTTCTCCTCCTGCTCGATGAACTTCGCCAGTTGATCTGGATCGGTAATTCTGATTTCAGCGTCAGTTTCGGTCTCCTTTACTTCAAGAGCTGCCTTCAACACTGCAATCTTTGCGTTCTTAACTCTCTTGGGCATTCCTGCATGAACAACCTCTTTATCAATCACGATGCCATTGACGAGCTTGGTGTCCGCAACTTTCCCTCCCTGCCTCTTCTCGATTTTGATATTATCCTCATCAACCTTATACTTGCCATTAACCTTCTCCGCAACCCTCTTAACAGCTTCAACAACAATGGAGGCAAGATGATCGAGTGCGTATTCGGAGTGCTTGCCCGTTATAGCTGTTGACGCAATCTTCTTCAGAGTTTCCACGTCCTCCACATCTATGTCAATAGCGATGCTGTCGAGGATTTCAAGAGCCTTCGCTGCAGCCATCCTGTAACCTCTTGCAATTACTGTTGGATGGATATCCTGATCCAGCAGCTCTTCAGCCCTCTTCAGCAATTCTCCAGCGAGAACCACGGCGGTGGTTGTGCCATCTCCAACCTCATTGTCCTGCGTCTTTGCTACTTCAATTATCATCTTTGCTGCTGGATGTTCGACATCTATCTCCTTGAGAATTGTAACACCATCGTTGGTTATAACAACATCCCCAAGGCTGTCAACAAGCATCTTGTCCATTCCTTTCGGGCCAAGAGTGCTTCTTACCGCTTCGGCAATTACGCGGGCAGCCATTATGTTCATTCTCTGCGCATCTCTACCAACTGTTCTCTGTGTTCCTTCTTTAAGTATCAAAACCGGTGTCCCCTGTAACGTAGCCATACCCCATCACCCCCTCTATTGCAAATATTGGTGGATTGGAATTTCTATATAAACCTTGCGGTCAGGTTTCATCCTAAGAAGTGCAGCTTTGGTAGGACTGGAAAACACCGATGTATCCGCCTGAATGAGAAAATTATAGTAATGATGAAAGTCATTATAACAAGAATATATAAATTAGGAAAAGATTTAAATACTTTCACGTTTGAAATTACAAACATGGGTTGCAAAATTTGTAAGTTCTGGTTAAGAGACCTATCTTTACCCGACAACATTGGTTACTGCTCAGCCCGTGGAGCTGTCACTAAAGGTAGCCACTCATGTGAATTACTCAGTAGGAAGGAGTCTGTTGCAGTTAGGGTTGTATACTACTAACATTTTTCTTAAAACGAAAGCCTTATTAAACAATTGAAAAAGGAACAACTAAGCGCCGATGGTGTAGCCTGGAAACACTGGGGCCTGCCACGCCCCCGCCCCGGGTTCAAATCCCGGTCGGCGCATTTCTTGTTCTAGTTCTAGTCCCTCTCATAACTTTCAGCACGGCGTCGAATTTTATAAACCCTTCGTTTAGTTTTTCTGACTGATGTTTGGTTATAGCAAAGCGAGATTGTTTGGTGACGTAGAGGCTGTCAGAAGAGAGATTGAGAGCACTGAAAAGCTACAGAACTGGCTTCACCAATTGCCAGAAATTGCAGTGGAGAAAGAACCGGCAGACGTGCTTGTTGTGGTTTTTGTCGTTGAAAAGATGAATGACAGCGAGGTGAGACAGTGCTGATCGGGATCTCAGGCTGTTCTGGCAGTGGTAAAACAACTCTCGCATCCCTTCTTGCATCTAAGCTGAAAGCTTGCCTGATAGGAGAAGTGGCCAGCTATGTTGCAGGCATCTGGAAAGCTGAGACAGGCATGAGCCTTGCGGAGATAAGGGCCTACGACGCAACAAGATTCCAGCTCGAGGTTCTGAAGGAGCAAATAAAGAGGGAAGATGATGCCTTACAGAAACACGAAATAGTGGTTGTGGACAGAACTATCTACGACAACCTCTTCTTCGCCCTTTTCTACCATGACGACATCAGCCTGCTGAACCGCTACATGAGGCTTTTTGAGAAGAGGGAGAAGGAACTAAGCTACGACATCATCTTTTACTGCGAGCCCCTCAAACCCTCTCACTCCATCGAGCACTGCATTCTGCCAAGGCTGATTCCTCCTCACATTCCCGTATGCCACCTTCCGGCAGTTTCTCCCCAGAGTAGGGTTGAGGTTGCAGTAAACACGGTTAGAGAGGTGACCAAGGCATGCTGATCGAAATTGTCTCTGATGTCAGAGAATTTCTCTCCAAGGTTAACCCCAACTACACTCTGCATTACGAAATAGACGCTAAGATCGGTGGTAGTATTGGAGAGATTGCCGTCATCCGATTCATCCTTTACGGAATTGCAGATGATCGCATTGTTGTATGCGAGATTACAAGAACGGCAAGCTGGGAGGATGAGGAGGTTGAGAGATATGGCAAAAGTGCAATGGAGAACCTGAGGCTCTGGATAGAGGAGAATGCGGAGCAGCTTGAATGCATTGCATCAAAGCTGAATGCGACGAGGGGGAGGTATGAGTGGAAGTGATTTTTCAAATTTTTTTATTTTTAGCCATTTAGACAGCATCAGACCTTGCACAGCAGTTAAAGCAGGAAATGAAGTCCAGAGAATTGAGGAAATAAAGTATAAAATAAGTATTAAAAAAGTAATAAATAAGTACTTTAAAATACTTTCTTTATACTTACTTAGTACTTTATTAATACTTTGTCAGAAGTTCTCAGAAAACTTTAAAGCCAAATCAAAGACACCGTCTCTTTCGATTGAAGACGTACTGGATGCATTTTCCTTCTGGTTTCCTAAGGCAAGAAAATACGGTTACTACGCCGGAGAGCTCTACACTCTGAACGAGAAATGGGCAGCTGTTTTCATCCCACTTCCAATAATACAGGATGGCTCATACAAACTCTGGCTGTTCACGTTCTCCCGAGTGGAGAGGATAAATCTCCGTCTGAGAAACATCTTGCTTGAAGAGATTCTGGAAGAGCTTGACTGTAAATTCAGCCACCTGGTTCATTTTGAACATCACTTCATAGTTGCCGACACAATCAGAGGTAAAATCTCACCGAAGTTCGGTAAAAGATCTATTTACGTCATCAAATCCAGCTATTCCTGGAAGGCTTACGAGATTGCGGCAAAATCAATTGAGGGCTTTGTGAACTCGTTCAGAAGGAACGTGAAATACGGGGAGGATTTGCTTGAGCTCTGCGACGAGATGGAGAGGTTTGCTGCAATACTGAGAAAAGAAGCTGAAGGGCTGAAGGCTAAACTCAACTCAACCCAGCCAACCCCCGCCCACCACCCTGATGTAGACGAATTTCTCAGCAAGCTTTCACAGGCAGAGGTGCTGAAGTGATTTCAGATCAGACATTCAGCAACTTCGTAGAAATCGTGAACTCTTCAGCAACAATAGCAGAGGCGTCAAGAAGGCTGAACATCTCGCAGTTTGAGCTCTTCTCAATGATAGGCCAGCTCTACTCATCTGGAAGGGTGAAGGAGATCAGGGTGAAATAAAAAGGTGGACGGATGAGATGGATAACCCACATCGCCATCGCTGCCCTTTTCATCAAGCTTGTCGAAATCTCCCTGCTCATTGATCTCTCCTCTTACTACCTCTGGCCGGTCATAGTCCTCTACGCTGTCATGCCTGACTTTGACTCCTTGCTTGGCATCAAGCACCGCACCTACACCCACACGCTCTACGCTCCATTCATTGCTGCCTCACCCCTAATTTTATTCCAGCCAGCTTTCATCGCAGCATTAACAGCCTACCTCAGCCACATCTTTGCAGACATGCTCACTCCTGCAGGTTTACCTCTCCTCTACCCAAAGCCCACAGTGTATCATCTGCTGCCCGCAGCATGGCGGATAAAGACTGGAAGCGGGGGTGAGCTGCTACTGCTCTCAGCAGTCCTCCTCCTCTCCCTGTCATTCACAATGGCAGCCTCAACGGCAGAGCTGGACAAAATTTTCCACTATCACAGGAACAGCGATATCTGGGTTGACATCTCATTTTATGAGAATGGAGTGCTGAAGAGCTTCAAGGGCAAGAAAGTCGTCTGGACGGACAGGAAAAGCAGGATAGGGATAATTGAGGACAAAAAGCTGAAAATAATTGGCAGAGAGCAGATCATCCATCTTCAAATAACGGAGATGCACCCAGTCGAGAGATACGAGAGGGAGATGAGAACGACAATGAAGAGGCTGAAGGACATGGACGAGATTGTAACAGCATACAGGACAGGCCAGATCTGGAAGGACTTTCTCGGCACGGGCAGAGACCTCTTTTTGAGGCTGAATGGCAGCATGAATGACAAGGTAGAGATCAGGGTTGTATGCTCGACGAGTTAGAGCTGCTAAAGGCTTTCAGGGAAGAGAGAAAGCCGATTGAGGTTTATAACTCCCAGCAATGGAACTTCTCAAGAGCCACCTTCTACAGAAGGCTGGAAAAGCTGAAGAAGCAGGGACTTCTGGAATGGAGAAACGGGAGGGCGAGAATAACCGAGAGAGGAGAGAAGCTGCTGAGCCTTTTTGATTCCGGATTTGCTGAGAAATCGAAGGTTCTAACTAACAGAAAAACAGCTCATGAAACAAAGAAAAACTTCTGCATAATCGAATCCGACAGGCTAAAGCAGCTTGACAGCTTTATCTACATCCCCTACCCCTCAGCTTCCTACATCCTAAAAACACTCTTGCTTTACGCCGGAATTCCCACCAGAGGGTTATCAACAAATGCCGAGAAGTTCAAAGCTCTCGTAAATTCCGATCTTAAGGCAAACATCGCCCTAGATAACTTCGAGAACGCCTCCCGCCAGACTCTCGTCTTTCTTAGAGAGCTCATCAATGCAAAAAAGCTGGAGAAAGTTTATGTTGGTGTCAGGGATGAAAGGAAGGCTTTGAGAAATTCCAGACTTCTTGAATTTCTGCAGGAGTTTGGCTTTGAGTCTGGAAAGCTAAAGTTGGAGTCTGACTCAATTACTCTCTTCCCGGTCCTGCTTGTCATACTTATATGCTTTGGCATAGTGGTTGCCTACCGCTTAGGTGTGGATTACGCTCCAGTCTATGCGTTCTTCATTGTGATTTACTTTCTGAGGTCGAGTCTTTTCAGGGAAATAAGAAGAGGTTAAACTTGGGTTCAGGCCTCTCTACACAGAACTATCGAACTAGTTGGGAAAGGTAGTTCGAGAATGAAGTTTTATCGCAAAGTGGTGATTGGATCTCAGAAGACCTATTACGTTTGGAGATATACGACTGTCGCATCGTAAAGAGCCGTGCAGATAGGTCGGCGAGATGTTAGGTTCAGAAAGGCCTCCAGCTTGGCTTACCTCTTTTAGCGCCTCGTGGTGAGCTACACCCCTCACTCCCTCAACCCGTAAATTGCGAGAGATCCCAGAAACTTTCAACAGCCCTATTCCTGTCTCCTGCAGCTTCCTCCACTCGCTCCACACCCCCACCAGTCTCAAGACCGTTTCTGAGGCACTCGACCTCTCTCCTCTTATCACCTATTTGGCTTTCAATCCATACTTTCTTATAGTCCTCAAGATTTTGCTGTTTGGCTCCTCCCCTGTCGTATAAATTATTCATATGCAATATCTTATTACATGATAATAATATTCTTTAGTAAATTATATTATAGTGTTTGACATAACTAACTTAACCAAAATTCAAGAACTTTCTTATCCACTTTTCTGCGAAGCTCATTCTCTGAGTTAGCTGGTGAAAGCTATTCGAAATCACTTCCTTAAGCTCCTCCAACGTCTTGATGAATATGGGAGACAGAACTCTCTTTATCGCTCTCCAGATCTGCTCAATCGGATTCAGGTCGGGAGAGTAAGGAGGGAGGTAAACCAGAACCATGTTCAGCTTCTTTGCCTTTCTTCTCGTCTTTCCGGCATGATGCGATCTGAAGTTATCCAGAACAATGATTATGATTTTATCCGGATTCTTCTCTCTTATCTTCTCAAGAAATTCACATACGGATTCTTTCTTAGAGTTCTCCTTGAAATCTACAACGCTCTCCCCATTTATCGCATAGAAACCGAAAGTGTTGGCTCTCATCTTTGTTGTGTTCTTCTTCACAGATGGTTTAT
>JAPDIX010000015.1 GCA_029259345.1 Archaeoglobi archaeon | reverse complement strand
TGTGATCATAGGCCCTTCAGGAAGTGGTAAATCCACGCTTCTAAGGTGCATAAACAGACTTGAGGAGCCAACCTCCGGGAAAATAATTCTGGATGGGACTGAAATTAGTGATAGTAAGGTTGACATCAACAAGATAAGGCAGCGGATTGGGATTGTCTTTCAGCAATTCAACCTCTTTCCACATCTAACGACTCTGCAGAACATAACACTTGCCCCAATCAAAATAAAGAAGATGGACAAAAAAGACGCTGAGGAACTGGCGATGAAGCTGCTCGAAAAGGTCGGGCTTGCTGACAAGGCTGATTACTATCCAGCCCAGCTTAGTGGGGGTCAGCAGCAGAGAGTCGCAATCGCGAGGGCTTTAGCCATGAATCCTGAGGTGATGCTCTTCGATGAAGTTACCTCCGCTCTTGACCCCGAGCTTGTCAAGGAGGTTCTTGACGTTATGAAAAACCTCGCCAGAGATGGTATGACGATGCTTGTGGTAACACATGAAATGGGTTTTGCGCGAGAAGTTGGAGATAGAGTCATCTTTATGGACGGCGGAGTTATAGTTGAAGAGGGGGCTCCAGAAAAGGTTTTCTCCGATCCTGAACATGAGAGGACGAGGAAGTTTCTGAGTATGATTCTTTAGTTTTTTCAAAAAATCCAAAAACTAAAAATATGGTTCTGCTAACAGTATGATAGGTGGTCACCATTAGCTGGCAGATCATTCTCGCAGTAATAGGTGTGATTGCAGGATTTGTTGTTACAGACAAGATTCTAGAAAGGAAGGGTTACGGTGTCAAAGGCAAGATATCTAACGTGAGTATTGACAATCTGGCTGAATTTTTGAGAGAGAAGTATCTGGTTAATGTAGCCATTATAAGTAAAGAAGACAAAATTGTGGTTGGTGTTGATGACTCTGAAATTGATGAAACGAGGATGACGCTTGAAGTTTCGCGGAGCGATGAAATTCTGCTAATCTCCGATAGCGACTACAAGTATGCAGTCAAAAGGGGAGATGTGTTCATATACATACACGGTAAATTCCTTTCGCTTGAAGACTTTTCTCAAGTTTGGACAATTGTGCAGAACGCGCTAAGGGGGGTGGGAACTTGATTCTTTTCCTCATCGCACTACTTTCAGCAACTACCGCTGTTCAGGGGGATGTAATTAACCTAACACTAACCGAACCCGCCCAAGTTGTTCTTGACGAGTGTATGTATTTCGAGAGCACTTTGACGAGCGCTGCAAACCTCTCGGCAGGAGAGTATATGATAAAGATAACCCACTCGTGCTATGGCTCCCATTTCATAGAGATTAAGAGTGCCAAAGGTCTTGAGACAATTCAGGTGAACGTGGGGGAGGATAATAACCCCGAAAACTCTCTTGTGGAGATGGATAACCAAATTCTCAACCTGAAAAAGAAAATTTTACAGCTTGAAAATAGAAACAGCTACCTGCAGAATCTCGTGGAGACGCTCAATAACATCAATGTGGAACTTTACGACAGGACAAAGGAGTATGCCGAAGAAAACAAAGATCTCAGAAGTAGGGTGAACGAGCTCAGTCTTATGGCAGAAAACTGCTCTAAGGTCGTGGAAGACCTCAAGGCAACATTAAAAAGTAAAAATGAAACATTAACTTTTCTTGAAAATGAGAACGTACAGCTTAAGGCCCAGATTGACTCGCTCAATCAAAGTTTAACAGCAGCAAACACCTATTCCGAAATATTCCGCACATTGTTCTTCACGACCCTTGCGTTCTTAGTAGGATTGCTTTTTGCAATACTCAGGAGATGACCATGGAAATTTTTGTGATTGGAAGTGCTGGCAGTGGTAAGAGCACATTCGTCAAAAATTTCTCAGAGTTTCTGTTGGAGGGGGGTTACAAAGTTAGCTGTGTGAATCTCGACCCATCGAGCGACCCTATTTTTGATGCTGAGGCTAACATAAGGGACTACGTGAGAGTAGAGGACGTTATGATGAGCTATGGTCTTGGAGTCAATGGAGCATTGCTTAAATCTATGGAACTTGGGCTTAAATTTGCCGAAAGATTGAAGAGAGATGCAGATTATGTTCTTTATGACACACCAGGTCAGATGGAGGTGTTCATATTCTCTGAGGAGGGTAGAAAATTTGTTGAGAAACTTTCTGGGTCTTTTACGGCTGCCATCTTCCTTATGGACTTAACACTTGTCCGAGATGCTGAGAGCCTTCTTTCTGCTGTTTTGCAGGATGTTATTGTTTCTCTGAGACTCTCTATACCAACACTCACTGCCTTCACCAAGGCAGATGTAGCTGATCCTGACATTAACGCGATGGTGGATGAGGTATTCAAAAAGGAGGGTGTTCTCGCGGAGCTGCTTGAGAAAATAGTGGAATTCATCGAGTACACTACAATACCTTACAGAACGATTAAGGTATCAAATATTAAAAAAACGGGTTACGAAGAGCTTTTTTCTGCAATCAATGAACTCTTCTGTGCCTGTGGGGATATAAGCTAAAAAGCTAACTACTCTTCAGGGATTTCCACTTTGCCTTCGTCAATTTCCTTTGTCAGCTCTCTTGGATGTTTTCCTTCCACCGTGATCCCCATGGAATTGCAAGTTCCAAGAACTTCTTTGACGACTTCTTTCAAAGTATACGCGAGGGATTGCTGCTTCTTGATTCTCGCAATATTCAAAAGCTGCTCCAGTGTAAGATTGCCTACAAACTCTCTACCCGGATTTGTTGCACCCTTTTCAATTCCAAGTTCTCTTTTGACAAGCGCCGAGACAGGCGGTATTCCTACCTCTATGTCAAATGACCTGTCGTCGTGGACTATTATCTTCACCGGAACGTTCAGCCCTTCGTAGTCCTTTGTGGCAGCGTTTATTCTATCCACTATCTCCTTGACATTTAGACCGAGTGGACCGATCGCTGGACCGAGAGGTGGACCCGGAGAAGCCTGACCACCAGGAACCAAAACTTCAACTACCTGCGCCATTTTATCTACACCTCCTCTTTTTTGTCAATCACTCTAACATGGTCTGCCTTGACAGTTACAGGGATTGGAACAACAGCCTCAAGAAGTTCGACCGTTATTTCATTCTTTGCCTCATCAACACGCTTAACAATGGCAAGTTCACCTTTAAAAGGACCTGAGATTACCTCAATTGTATCTCCTTCCCTGATCTGCTCTGCAGCTTTCTTTGGCGTCAGAAAATGTTCAATTTCCGTGAAACTTATCTCTCCTTTAACAACACCCCTCACGTGAGGCAGCCCCCTGATTGTCTTGAGAACATCATCAGGGGTTTCAGCCTCTACAATAACATAACCTCTCAGCTCTTTGGGGGCTAAAATTGAATAAACACCAAGCCTGTGCTTTTTTGCAGCCATTTCCATGAGATTAGCAACAACTCTCTCCTGATTGGCTGTTGTTTTAATTGCAAAATACTTGCTCATTTCAGAGCACCTGGCAAAATCTCCATCAAGATATAGATTGCAAAGCCTATGAACCCTACAACAAACATCACAGCCAGAGCTACCTTCGCAGTCATTGAGAACTCTTCCCAGTCTGGCTTTCTCGCCATCTTCAGCACGTTGAAGTATTCCTTGAGCTTATTTTGAATATCATTGATCTCCATGCAACTTTTATCCTCGGCTGGGTTTATTAAGCTTTACCGCACGAAGTCTATACCATACTTTCTTGTTACTGGATACCCCTTCCTACCCAGAATCTGCGGACTTTTCACACCCGTTACGATTATCAGAGTTCTCATACTGTTCTCAAGCTCCGGATCAATCATCGCACCCCAGATTATCCTCGCATCTGGGTCAACTTTGCTGTAAATTTCCTCGATTACACTTTCAGCTTCCTCAATTGTCATATCCGGACCGCCTGTAACATTAACGAGCGCTGCCTTAGCCCCGGAAACGTCAACATCCAGTAACGGGCTCTTCAAAGCCTTTCTGACTGATTCGGCAGCTTTATCCTCACCACTAGCCTCTCCAAGACCAATCATCGCTACCCCACCCTTCTCCATAACCGTTCTGATGTCGGCGAAGTCCAGATTTATAAGAGCTGGCTTTGTTATAAGCTCGGTTATACCCTTAACTGCCCTCATCAGAATCTCATCAGCAACCTTGAATGCAAGTTGCATCGGATAGTTTGGCACAACTTCAAGTAACCTGTCGTTCGGGATTACTATTACTGTATCTGCAACCTCTCTCAGCCTTTCAAGACCGGCTTCAGCGTTGGTCCTCCTAATAGCACCTTCAGCTGAGAACGGGAAGGTAACTACAGCTATCGTCAGTGCGCCAGCCTCTTGAGCAGCCTCAGCGATTACGGGAGCAGCCCCCGTTCCTGTTCCTCCTCCAAGACCGCAGGTTACGAAGACCATATCTGAGCCTTCAACAAGCTTCTTAATCTCTTCTTCGCTCTCCCTCGCAGCCTCCTCACCTACTTGGGGAATGCTACCTGCTCCCAATCCTCTCGTTCTCCTCTTTCCAATCAATATCCTCTTGTTTGCTTTGGTGTAGTATAGGTGCTGAACATCAGTGTTTACCGCGATGAGTTCTGCCCCCTCTATTCCTTCCTCAAACATCCTTGATATCGTGTTGCAGCCACCACCACCAACACCGATTACTTTGATAACAGTTCTCAGCTCATGCAATGTTTGCAGAATTTCATCTTCAACATCTTCAACTCCTCGTCCCTCTATTCTTTCCCTCTTCTCTTTCTCAGCTCTTGCAAGAGCTTCCTCCACAATAGACTTCATGAACATCCCCCATTGCTTTTTCAATTATCCATACAGATAGTATATAAATTCTTTGTTCTGCTCGTGTTTTCCCCTCATCTCCATTGGAGCCATTACCCTTATAACTCCTTTAAGCAACATTGGTCAATGACTGAAAAAATAACTGATGGAATCTACAGAGTAGAGGTTCCCCTTCCCCGGAACCCTTTGAAATACACAAACTCCTATCTTGTTAGAGAAGGCAAAGAATCACTGATTGTGGATACAGGTATGAACAGAGAAGAGTGTTACAAGGCTTTAACTTCTGCATTGAAGAGGTTGGAGGTTTCAAACCCAACTGTCTTTGTTACACACCTCCATGCCGATCATATAGGCCTTGTAAATGAGCTTAATGCCAATGAGATATATTTCAGTAAAAAAGAGTCTGAAATCGTTTTAAAGATGTTTGACGACCCTTCGGAATACTGGAAGACGGTAGTTGAAAAATACATGGCCAATGGTTTCCCGGAGGAGGAGGCAAGGAAGATGTTGAAACTCCATCCCGGGATAAGATACACCACAATGGACAGAATAGAGTTCACTGAAGTGAGTGATGGTGATGAAATAGAAGTAGGAGACTTCAGATTTAAGTGCATTGAAACTCCCGGTCACTCTCCATCTCACATGTGCCTCTATGATGAGGACAAAAAGGTCTTTTTCTCTGGAGACCATGTATTGCTCGACATCACTCCAAATATAACATGGTGGCCTTCTCTTGAAAACTCCCTTGAAAGCTACCTCGAAAGCCTCGATAAAGTTCGCGATCTTGAAGTAAATCTGGTTCTACCCGGTCACAGGAGTTTCTGGGAAGATTTGAGAACGAGAGTTGATGAAATAAAGAGACACCATGATTTAAGGTTGAAAGAAGCATTTAATGCTTTAGACAGACCTAAGACAGCGTGGGAAGTTGCACCGAGCATAACGTGGGACCTTAAATACGAGAGGTGGGAGGATGTCCACGTTGTCCAGAAATGGTTTGCAGTCGGAGAAACTGTTGCCCATCTCGAATACCTCTTGAAGCAGGGTGTTGTTCAAAAGGAGATTGGTAGTGACGGTAAGGTTAGATATTTCAGGTGATACAAAGCTTAAATCTTCCGCAGCTCAACCTCCATTTTTTCAGCATCAAAAAGGGCGTATCTTCCCCACATAACTGGCCCCGGATTAACTGCTAGTGTGATTTTATCATCCACGCCGTGAGCCTCATGAATATGACCGCAAAGTATAGCATCAAATGATTTTACATGTTCCCTGATTGCGTTACAACCCGCATGAACGCCTGAATATGTTTTATCCAGTATTCCCTTCGGTGGACAGTGTGTGAGCAGTATGTTTCTCCCCTCTTTCTCAATTTTCAGCTCACCAATCATTTTCATAATTTCTTCATCGGTATACTCTGATGGTGTGTTGAAAGGTGTAATTCCTGAGCCGCCAATACCATGAATTGTAAAATCGTCCAGTCTTAAACTTCTGCGATGGATGAACCTAATACCGTCGTATTGATGCTCAAGCACCTTCTCATGATCACAGTTGCCGTGAACAGCAAAACATTCATCAGTGTGCTGAGCTATGATGCTGTCAGCCTTAAACACATCTGCCGGGCGAAAGTGCGTGATGTCTCCCGCAACAACAATCGCATCAAAACTTTCTCTGCTCAGAATTTCTTTGAGATTTTCAAAACTTGAGTGGATATCAGAGAGAAGGAGCAACCTCATATCACGAAAATATCTCCGTTCTTAGGAGCGTATGCTTCAACACCCAGATTCTCTCCTATCCACTCCGCAAAGGCTTCCGTCTCTTCCCCATGTATTGTGAAGACAACATCTGCTCCCTTCCTCACAACCCTCTTCACGTATTCCTTTAGCTGCCTGTCGTCTGCGTGAGCTGAGAAGTCATACTGCTCCACGCCTATCTTCAGCTTCACAGTCCTTGTTCCCAGATTGAGCACCCCATGCTTCAGAGCCGTATCTCCGTTTGTACCTTCAACCTGATAACCCGTCAGGATTATTTTGGACTTCTCATCGTTGTACAGCTTAGATATGTAAAACAAAGCTGGGCCTCCATTCAGCATTCCAGCAGTGGTAACCACTGCCGAAGGCTCTTCAAGCACCTTCTCCCTTTTCTTCCATTCAACCGGTGTAGCATTCTTGATTGCCCTCTTCAAAGCCTTTGGACTCTTTATAAAGTCGGGGTACCTTGAGATAATTTTTGCCACCTCTTTTCCAAGTCCATCAACGTATGGAGAGATGCCGTATTTTTCGAGAATCATCAGAACTTCTTGAGTCCTTCCAACGGCAAAGGCTGGAATTATCGCATGCCCACCCATATCGAGAGTATCAATAACACTCTCCGCAAAGGCTCTTTCAAGTTCCTTTCTATCAGGATGTTCTGTGCCGAAGTATGTGCTCTCAACTATCAGAATGTCGGTGTGAGGATAGTCCGTGTCCGCACCCTCAAGCAGCCTTGTCTCCTCGAGCTTTATGTCTCCAGAATAGAGGACGTTTACGTCTCCCCTCATGTGAACGCTCGCACTTCCAGGGATATGTCCGGCATTGAAAAACTCTATTTCATAATCTCCAATCTCAAACTCATCCTCATACTCCAACTCCCTCACATTGCTCTCAAATTGCCTTAGTTCTCTTTTTGTGAATGGAGGTGGCTGCATGATGTTCATCGAGTCCTTTAAGAGAACCATGGACAAGTCGTGAGATGGGGGAGTGAGAAGAACCTCAGGATCGTAATACATCAGATTGGGAGCAACACCAACATGATCGAGATGACCATGAGATATTACAACAGCCTTTGGCGATAACCCATCCAAAGGAAACTCCGGCGGGTCAGACGGCTTTACACCGTAATCAAGCACAATATCATCTACCATAACGGCAGATCTTCCAACTTCTCTGCATCCTCCGAGGAATTTGATAGTAGTCATACCTTTTTACTACTTT
Organism: Archaeoglobi archaeon; assembly: GCA_029259345.1. Taxonomy (GTDB): domain Archaea; phylum Halobacteriota; class Archaeoglobi; order Archaeoglobales; family Archaeoglobaceae; genus Archaeoglobus. The sequence continues at coordinate 4,138 of JAPDIX010000015.1, read as the reverse complement.
ACCTAGGAATATATAAGTTTCGTCCATAAAATCCATTTTAAATTGAAATAATTTACTCGTATTTTCTTATCTCACACCTGCCACTGTAATTTTCCTCAAACATCCCTCTAAGCCTCCCACTGCAAACGGGACATTCTGAATTTGCAGGTATCTCGAAGCTGAAAAACTCCATCGAGGCTAAATCGCCCCTCATTACTCTGCCCTTTATGATATCACCACTTCCCGTTATGAGCTTGATGACCTCTGCAGACTGAATGGATCCAAAAACTCCTGCTGTTGAGCCAATTATAGCCCCTCTAATTTCTGTCGGAGCTTTTGGCAAATAACAGCGATAACATGGTTTACCTGTGAAAACCGCTAACTCCCCCTCCCACCCATAAACTGCGGCATGAACAAAGGGCTTACTGAGAAGCATGCAGGCATCGTTTACAATGTAGCGGGTTTTAAAATCATCGGGACAGCCAACCACAACATCGTAGGGTTTTATCAGATCAGTTGCGTTCTTGGGATTGATTGAATAGGGGCAGATGTCTACCACAACCTCTGGATTCAGCTTTTCCACAAATTTTGCTGCAGATTCAGCCTTATTCTCCCTCAAATTACCAGCATGTATGATTTGCCTTTGCAGATTTGACTCTTCAACGTAATCTCCATCCACAATACCTATCCTGCCAACTCCTGCAGCAGCCAAGTAAGCAATCACTGGACTGCCAAGCCCACCAGCTCCAACGACAAGAACCTTGGCATTCATCAGCTTCTCCTGCCCTACGATACCAAAAACCTCTATCTGCCTTTTGTATCTTTCAAATGTCAAGGTTTCTAACCTCCTTTGAATGAGCCATTATGAAGTTCCTCCTGCTCTCCACATCCTCACCCATGAGAACCCTGAAAAGCTCATCAGCCCTTTTTGCATCTTCAAGGGTTACCTGAATCAGTATCCTGTTCTCAGGGTTCATTGTGGTCTCCCACAACTGCTGTGGATTCATCTCTCCGAGACCCTTATACCTCTGGACTTCGCCCCCGCCAATTCTCTCAAGAACTCTTTTGAGTTCATCGTCTGAGTACGCGTAGTAGGTTTTTTTACCCTTCTTTATCAAATAAAGCGGTGGCTGGGCAATATACAGATATCCGCTCTCGATTAGCGGCCTCATGTAGCGGTAGAAGAAAGTTAGCAAGAGGGTTCTTATGTGTGCTCCATCCACGTCTGCATCTGTCATTATTATAATCCTCCTGTATCTCGCCTTTGTAATGTCGAATTCCCTCCCCATACCTGATCCGATAGCAGATATAATCGCCTTTATCTCCTCGTTTTTCAGAATCCTCGACATTCCGGCCTTTTCTACATTGATTATTTTACCTCTTATGGGGAGTACTGCCTGAAATCTTCTATCTCTTGCCTGCTTCGCTGATCCACCAGCAGATTCACCCTCAACAATGAAGAGTTCCCTCTCTTCTGGATTTTTTGATGAACAGTCTGCCAGTTTTCCGGGGAGAGTTGCTGTCAGATCATTTTTTCTTTTAACGAGTTCTCTCGCCTTTCTTGCAGCTTCCCTTGCCCTTTTAGTTATTAGAAACTTATTTACTAGTTTTTCAGCCTGAACAGGATTTTCCTCAAGCCACCTAAGCATCCCCGTATAAACTGCGGATTCAACAACCGTTCTGACTTCAGTGTTCGTGAGTTTCGTTTTTGTCTGCCCCTCGAACTGCGGATCCGGAACTTTAACGCTAACTACTGCCGTCAATCCCTCTCTGACATCTGAGCCAGAAACAGGCTCAAACCTTTTGATATTTTTCTTCCCATACTCATTTATAGCCCTTGTTAGACCTGCTCTGAATCCAACAACATGTGACCCGCCTTCTGAAGTTTTAATGTTGTTCGCAAAGGCCATAACATTTTCAAATTCAGAATCTGTAAACTGAATAGCAATTTCAAGATTTACCCCATTTCTTGTATTTTCGATATATATCGGCTCATGTAACACATTCACGTTTTTGTTGAGGGATTTAACCAAGCCAATGATACCCTCCTCAAAATGGAAAATCCTAACTTTTCCGATCCTCTCATCTTCAAGAATAATTTTCAGACCTCTATTCAGATACGTAAGCTCTTTTAACCTCTGCGAAACTATTTCGTATTTGAATTCAGTTGTCTCAAAAATTTCTTCATCGGGTTTAAACCTAACTATCGTCCCGTGAAGGTCAGTTTCTCCAACAACTGTTAGATCGGTGACTGGTACACCTCTCTCGTATCTCTGAAAGTAAATTTTGCCGTCTCTCATCACTTTCACTTCAAGCCACTCCGACAGAGCATTTACGACTGAAACACCAACACCGTGCAACCCACCTGAAACCCTGTAAACTTTTCTTGAGAATTTTCCACCAGCATGGAGCTTTGTCATAACTATCTCAAGTGCTGATTTGCCCAGTTCATGCATCTCTGTCGGGATGCCCCGTCCGTTATCCTCAACACTGGCTGAACCATCTTTATGAAGGCTCACTTTTATTGTATCACAGTAACCCGCAAGGGCCTCATCAATGCTGTTGTCCACAACCTCCCATAGCAGATGATGAAGTCCTCTAACTCCTGTGCCTCCAATATACATCCCCGGCCTTTTTCTTACCGCTTCAAGATCATCAAGAACTTCGATATCCTTAGCCGAGTACTTAAAACTGCTTTTTCTCCCCAACTCTTCCGGCACATTTATACTACCACAACTCAGTTAATAAGTACTTTGATTTTATTATTATACTCTCTATTTTAACTTAATGTTTTTACTAAATAGCATTATTTAAATTTAAAATTTAAAAATTAAATTTTTTTATAGATTAATAGCTAATTAAGAAGATTTATTTAAGAATTATAAATTTTAAAATAAATATTAAACAAATTATTTTTAATATTATCTATCTAAAAACTCTAAAATATTGATTACAATAAACTTGTAATAAATCTTACCGAAAAATAGAGTTATGCCAACAACTCCATCTATTTTTGCAGTTACCCCCCCTTAAACACACCAAAACCACAGTATTCACATAAATTTTGTAACAACCGTTATACCCAAACTGACAATTTTAGGGAGTCCTAAAAAACCTAATTACATTAATTTTGTAATAATTTCTTAGCAAAAATATATTAAATTATACTTAATTAAACAACTTAAAGTTAGATATTTTATGATAAAAAATAAATTTTTAAAAAACTTTTAGTATTATTTTTTAATTTTTAAAAAATTAAATTTTTTTGGATTTAATAATAATGTATTGACACGCATTAACATGTGACACACTTTAAACATAAAGAGGATATTTCAAGGATAAAAAAGTGAGTTCAAGTTCTTCCCTTGAACGTGATTTTAACACCGTCTCTACGACATGATTTTATACGCGCTGCCAAACTCTTTGGAGTTAAAACAATGATTCTCGACTCCATCGGGTTAAGAATGCGCGCCGTTCGTAAAGTTGAACCATCCCTTGAAACCGACTTTCTTGGGGCGAAGGATAAGTATGCCCGTCATGCCTGCTCCCCTTTCAGGTTTGGTAAAATCAGTTGACGGCAACTGTTGTAACAGAATAATCGAAGAATCCTGGGGGCTCTGGCATGATTCAATGGATAGGATATCCGATACAGAATGAAATAGTGAGTTTTGAAAAAGAGTTTGTCTGGATTATTAAACCCCTTGAAGATCGGAAAAAGCTTGAATCTGAATTCTAAAAGGCTGAAAGGTCATTTATCGGCGTCAGACCCATTAAACATGAAGTAGATTTTTCGACCGACCTTTTTTTTCTTAGCCAACTTCAGGCTTGTTAGTAGATTCAGGTAGTAGCTTTCAGTGGATCTTTTTCTACCAGATACTCGTGCAACTTCATCTGCCGTAGCCTCCTCCAGTTTTATCAGGATCAATGCTGTCTTTCTCAGATTTTCTGGAAGCTCGGACATCATTGTGCCAGAATAAGACAAATTAGTTTAAAAATTTTCTGCTTAATTACAGATGAGGGGTTATTAAGAGGGAAAAATTGGAATTTAGTGGTAAAATAATTGGCAGTTTGTAGTAGTACATCACTTTGCCGGTTCAAACGGACAGTTTTTCCTCCTCTCTTTTATACCCGAAAATTAAAGCTCACACTTGCTACGGTT
>JAPDIX010000033.1 GCA_029259345.1 Archaeoglobi archaeon | reverse complement strand
TAAAAGAGATGGTAAACCGAACCGGAATTGACCCCAAAGAGATTGGCGACGTAATTACTGGTTGTACAATGCAGATGAAGGAGAACTGGCTTTACGGAGGAAAGGTTGTCCCACTCCTTGCAGAGCTTCCACTTGAGGTTCCTGCACATGGAGTTGAGAGGGTGTGCAACTCATCCACAACTGCTGTGCATCATGGAACGATGGAAATTATGCTCGGTTACTCCGACATTGTGATTGCATGCGGTTTCGAGCACATGACCCACCTACCGATGCAGATGGACCTGAACCCACATATTGGCGTCTCGCCAACCCTTATGTCTCGCACAGACCTCATTCAGAAGTACGACCTCATGACCGCAATGAGCATGGGATTGACAGCAGAGAAGCTCTTTGAGGTCGCAAAGGACGAGATGGGATGGACAAAAAGAGACCTTGACGAATGGGGTGTCAGGAGTCACCAGTTTGCGGCAAAGGCTGTTAAAGAGGGCTGGTTCCTCAATGGGGACGGCTATCCGATGAAGTGGAAGGGTGAGATTCTGCCCGTAGAGGTTGAGCAGGCTGATGGGAGCAAAAAAGTCATTGACGTTGACCAGTCGATAAGACCCGATACAACCCTTGAGCAGGTCGAAAAGCTACCACCAGCCTTCAAGCCCGGTGGGGTTATCACAGCTGGCAACTCCTCACCGCTCAATGCGGGAGCGACAGCAATCATGTTGATGAGCAAGAAGAAGATGAAGGAATACGGTCTTGAGCCGATGGGTAAGATAGTTTCAATGGGCTGGGCCTCAATTGACCCGAGCATCATGGGAGCCAGTCCAGTCCCTGCAAGCAAAAAAGCTTTGGAGAAAGCTGGCCTTGAAGCGAAAGACATAGATTACTGGGAGATTAACGAAGCCTTCTCAGTTGTCCCACTCTACACAATAAAGAAGCTCGGCCTCGATCCAGATAGGGTCAACATAAATGGTGGAGCCATAGCCATTGGCCACCCGCTCGGAGCGAGTGGTGGAAGAGTTACCGGAACACTCGCAAGAATTCTGATTGTTGAGGAGGCAAAATACGGCTGTGCCACACTCTGTGGAGCTGGAGGGCAGGGAGGAGCAACAATCATCGAGAACCCATATATCTAATTTCTTTTTTTAGAGTTGTAGCCGACAAAGGCTTAACCTTTTATCTCCTCTCTACCAACTTTGTAGTATGATAGTTCATCCCATTGACTATCGCTATGGAACTTTAGAAATGAAGAGAATCTGGAGTGAGGAAAGCAAGATAAAAAGGATGGTAAGGGTTGAGATGGCACTTTTAAGAGCTCTTGCCAAAAAAGGTTATCTAAGCGAAGAGGAGGCGAGGGAGGCTAAAAAGAGGGCTTATGCTGTGACAGTTGAAAGAGTGAAGGAGATTGAGAAGGAGATTAAGCACGATATCATGGCTCTCGTTAAGGCAATAACCGAAGCTACTGGGTGCAGGTGGATTCATTTCGGAGCAACTTCCAACGACATCATTGACACTGCCACAGCACTGCAGCTCAGGGATAGTGTGAAAATTCTTGAGGTAAAGATTGGCAAGCTTGCGAGAATGCTCGCTGAAAAGGCAGTGGAATATAGAGACGTTGTATGTCTCGGCAGAACCCATGGTCAGGCTGCTCTACCTGTCACTTATGGGTTCAGATTCGCTATTTGGGCTTCAGAAGTTGCAAGGCATTACATAAGACTTCAGCAGCTCAAGGAGAGGCTTCTGGTTGGGCAGATGAGTGGGGCAGTGGGAACTCAGGCTGCATTTGGAAAGGACGGTTTTGAGATTGAGGAGGAAGTAATGAGGCTGTTAAACCTAAAACCAGCCATCATATCAAGCCAGATTGTACCGAGGGATATATACTGCGAATATGTGGAGTTTTTGGCGAATCTCGCAACTACTCTCGAAAAAATAGCTCTCAACTTCAGAATTTTGCAGAGGGCTGAAGTGGGAGAAGTTCTGGAGAAGTTCGAAGCAAAGCAGGTTGGAAGCTCAACAATGCCGCATAAGAGAAATCCAATTGATAACGAGAACATTTGCGGGATTGCAAGAGTTGTAAGGGGTTTTGTTGAACCCCAGCATCAGTCTGCAATTCTATGGGAGGAGAGAGATTTAAGCAACTCATCTGCTGAGAGAATAACACTTGTTGAGGCTACAGTTCTTGCAGACCACATCCTGACGAAGATGATTAAGGTGGTTTCCGATATAGGGCTCAATTATGACAGGGTAAGGAAGAATCTGGAAGAGCAGAGAGGTCTGAATTTGAGTGAAGCTGTGATGATTGAGATGACCAAGAGAGGTGTGAACAGGCAGGAAGCTCACGAGATTTTGAGGCAAGCAGCCATGAGAGCCTACGAAAACAGCACATCACTTATCGACGAGCTTTTGAAGGATGAAAGGGTTATGAAATACTTCAGTGAAGAAGAGATGAGGGAGATCCTCAAACCCGAAAACTATCTCGGCACAGCCCTTGAAAGAATAGACAGAGTTGTTGAGTGGGTAAGAGAGGTGGTAGGATGAGGCTGAAGATCAGGGCTGGAGAGGTTGAATGTGGGGTTGAGCTTTATGAAGAGTGGGCCCCTGAGACTGTAAGAGCTATTGTTAACTCCCTACCGATAAAAAGCACTGCCAGCAGATGGGGGATGAGGTTTACTTCACCACGGATGTTGTAGTGGACAAAGAGGAGAACTCAAAGGATGTGGTTGAGCTTGGTGATGTGGCATACTGGATTCCTGGCAAGGCAATTTGCCTTTTCTTTGGGAAAACACCAATAAGCGATGATAAAATAAGGCCTGCGAGTGCCGTAAACGTTATTGGCAAAATTATAACCAACATGGAAGAGCTGAAGAAGGTGGGAGATGGAGATGAGGTGACCATTGAAAAGTCGTTTTGACTTATCCTATTTTGAAAATTACAGTTTTGTGAGAAAAATTCTTTTATTTTCTCTATCATACGATCTTTATGGAAATAGTGACGCCAGAGAAAATTTTATTCGAAAGTAAGGTGTATGTGATTGATGACGATTTAAGAGTGAAAACGGGAAATGTTAAGATAACCGAAAGTAAAGTTATGTTTCTTGGCACTGGGAGTTTCAAGCTTGTTAACATTCCATCAATCAAGATGATTGAAATAAGGAAAGAGAACCGATGGGGGTTTTTGTCTGCAGGAAGTATATTTCTCATTACATCTCTTGTGATGTATGTTTTTGGAATCGAGTTTGGTGTTCAAACGTTTTTGTCTGCTTTATTGTACTTTGTACTCCCCACTTTATTTCTTCTTGTATCTCTTTTACTGATTTACTGGTGGTTTATCACAAGATCGTATTTACTCGAGATGTTCACAGATTTTGGTAGGAGGTTCAAAATAAGAAGTAAAAACAAGGATGATTTGTTTGAGATCGCAAATGCTGTAGAACTCGTTAAAATTGGTGCTGTGAGAGAGTTACAAAAGAGAGAGAGGTCTTTTGTTTGAGTTGAGTCTTTGAAATGCAACAAGATTGTATGGCGGATACAACCATAATTCCGTAAAGGTATAACACAGATACGCCACTTTCCGATGAGGGTTTATTTGTGGTTGGGTAATAGTAATGGAGTGGCAAATGTTAAATAATCTTTGCTTAAGTAGTCAAATCATGGGGACGGTGAAACCTGCATACATCAAGGTTATCGCGAGAGAGTTGATGAAGAAGTATTCCGAAGTGTTTACTGGAGATTTTGATGAGAACAAGAGACTTGTTGCTGAATTAACAAACATTCAAAGCAAGAAGGTTCGCAACAGGGTTGCAGGATACATCACAAGGAAGGTGAACAGAGGGTTGGTCAATGTTTGAAGGTGTCATACCTGCAATGGTTACACCATTCAAGGAAGATTTCAGTGTTGACTTTGAGGGGATAGCTAAAAACTTGGATTATCTGGAAAAACACGTAGATGCATTGGTTCCTGCTGGAACAACTGGTGAAGCTGCAACAATGAGCTATGAAGAGCATATTGACGTGGTGAGATATGTAGCTGAGACATCAAAGCTTCCCGTGATAGGAGGGGCAGGGTCAAATTCCACGAGAGAGGCTGTATGGCTTGCCAAAGAAGTGGAAAAGTCCGGAGCTGAAGCTGCAATGCTTGTTACACCCTACTACAACAAACCAAATCAGGAGGGGTTGTATCAGCACTACAAGACAGTTGCTTCTGAAGTTTCAATACCCCTGATAATCTACAACGTACCGAGCAGGACAGGGGTTAACACAACGCCTGAGCTTATTAGGAGGCTGGCAGAGATAGACAACATCGTTGGAATTAAGGAGGCAAGCGGGAACCTGAAGCAGATTTCCGAGATAATCAGAACAACACCCGATGACTTCGTCCTTCTCTCAGGTGACGACTTCCTGACTTTACCAATAATTTGTCTCGGTGGGAAAGGTGTTATAAGCGTTGCAGCAAATGTTGCCCCACACCTCATGAAGGAAATGTACAGCGCTTTTGCTGCGGGTGACCTGAAAAAGGCTATGGAGATTCACCACAAACTTTCACCACTCTTTGACGTGCTTTTCATCGATACAAATCCAATTCCCGTCAAGAAGGCCATGAATCTAATGGGTCTTGCGGCGGGGGAGCCAAGACTGCCACTTGTCGAACTATCGGAGGAGAAGACTGATAAGGTTAGGACAGTTCTAAAAGAGCTTGAGCTTATCTAAAGTTTTTAAAATCTCGCGTCTATTTCTTTTATGAGAGTTGCTGTTTGCGGAGCAGCAGGGAGAATGGGGAGACTTGTTGTAAAAAAGGCTGTTGAAAGCGGTCTGGATGTTGTCCAGGCTTTTGACGTTGTAGAAGTTGGAAAAGATGCGGGGGAGCTTGCAGGAATTGGTAAAATCGGTGTGCCGATACAGGGTGATATTTCAAAACTCGATGCGGATGTCATGATTGACTTCACCGTTGCCGATGCTGCAGTTGAAAACGCAAGGATTGCAGCTGAAAAAGGTGTTAAGATCGTGATGGGCACGACAGGTTTTACTGAAGAAGAGAGGAAAGAGTTAGAGGAACTTTCGAGAAAAGTTCCTTTTATCCTCTCACCGAATTTCAGCCTTGGCGTCAATGTCTTCTTTAAGGTTGTTGAATATGCTGCAAGCTTTTTGAGCGACTTTGATGTTGAAATTGTCGAGATGCACCACAAACACAAACGAGATTCGCCGAGTGGAACGGCATTGAGAGTTGCGGAGATATTGAGAAGTGCGATGGGAAGAAGCTTAGACATTAAAACATGTAGAGAGGGGCTATCGCCAAGGGGGAATGAAATAGGAGTATTTGGTGTGAGAGGAGGGGATGTTGTTGGAGAACATACAGTCTTCTTCTTCGGCAATGGAGAGAGGATAGAGATCACACACAGAGCAACAAACAGAGAGTGTTTCGCCTCAGGTGCTGTAAAGGCTGCATTGTGGCTGGCTAATGTTGATAAACCTGGCCTTTACTCAATGGCTGACGTGCTGGGGTTCTGAAATCGGTAGAGTTATGAACCCCTCGCCCCACATTACCCCATGATTCTGAGCATAGTGGGTTCTTCTGACAGTGGCAAAACAACTCTCATAACCAGAATTGTTCCAATTTTGAAGGAGAAAGGGTTGAGGGTTGTTGTTGTAAAAAGACACGCTCATGGAGACTTTGAAATAGATAAAGAGGGAAAGGACTCCTGGAAGATATACCAGAGTGGTGCTGATGTCGTTATAGCCTCACCCGTCAAGCTCGCTCTTATCAGAAGAGTTAGTGAGGATGAGGGGAGCAATCTCGACTGGATTTGTGAACGCTATCTTAATGAGTATGACATTGTGCTGACCGAGGGGTTCAGCAAGGCTGGAAAGGACAGGATAGTTGTTGTTAAAACGCCGGATGAGGTTGAACACTTCAGACAGGGCAGAATTTTGGCTGTCGTCTGTGACGAGAGGGTTGATGGGTACAGGTGGTTCAAGAGAGATGATATTGGGGGCATTGCGGATTTTATTATAAGCCTGTTACCTTAGCTTTTTATTTCCTGATAATTTTCAACAAAACATGCAGGAGAAAAGAATAGTTTATTTCGACAAGCCGGGCAGGGAAAATACGGATAAAACTCTCAAGCTTGCGGTTGACAGGGCAAGAGAGCTTGGCATAAAGCACATTGTTGTTGCATCCTCTTACGGCGATACTGCTCTGAAAGCAGCGGAGATAATAGACGAGAGTATGCAGCTGGTCGTCGTTACGTATCACACAGGTTTTTTGAAGGAAGGAGAAAACACGATGCCCCCTGAAGTTGAGGAGGAATTGAGGAGGAGAGGAGTAAAGATTGTCAGACAGTCTCACATCCTCTCAGGGCTTGAGAGGAGTATTAGCAGGAAAATCGGTGGTGCAAGCAGAACTGAAGCTATTGCCGAGGCTCTACGCTCTTTATTTGGGCACGGACTTAAAGTATGTGTTGAGATAACGATTATGGCAGCAGACAGCGGAGCGATACCGATCGAAGAGGTTGTTGCAGTTGGTGGGAAAAGCAGAGGTGCTGATACGGCAGTTGTGATAAGACCTGCTCATATGAACAACTTCTTTGATATGGAAATTAGAGAGGTAATCTGCATTCCAAGGTTTAAGCGATCCTAAGACCATAGAAACAGCCCTGTCAGACTGTCAAAATCTCTCACCGGTGCTTCATCGTCCAGAACTAAAAGGAAAATTTCACACGCAAAGACTTCAGCAGAGAAGAGATGCCCTGCATAAACGTTACCATCCTTGCCAAGAACTACGTGGATGTGGGGATATGGTCTACCATCTTTTAACGATACGTTGCCGGAAAGACTCAGTATCTCCAGCTCCTCCTCAACCCTCCTTTTCACGTATTCTTTCTTTTTCTGATCGTAATATCCAATTTCAGCGTTTTTTACAGCTCCAATTCCGCTTACATAAGCAGTCTGTACCCCTTCTTTCTCCAGAAAGCTGGAAAGCTGATCAACCAAGTCCTTCCCATAATCCAGCCTCACAAGATAACTTCTCTTAATCTTAAATTCGAACCGTTTCATAATCTTGGTAAAGGAATTAAAATAAAAAGGTTAGGTTTTCAAAGCTTCCGATCTGCTGCTCAGTATGTTTATCTATGTGATGTTTAAAATTACAAAGGTTTTTGTATAGTGGCATCAGGAAACACAGCTACTCTCTGTTTTTCTCTCCCAATTTCTTCAACTGCCTCATCCATTGATTTAACCCTGACAACCCTATCGTCATACACCTCAAGCCAGGGCTGCTTCTCCTGATATTCAGAAACGAATAAGATTTTTCCTGCCCTCTTCAGCGTATCAGGTGGAGGTAAATACAGAATTCCACCTTTCTTTCTTCTCCCCCACCTTCCGTGGACATAATGGCTGATCTGACCAGTTTTCGAGTTGCATACAATGACGAGAGTTCCTCCCTGTTTCAGACATAGAGATGTCCAGGTGGCAATAGCAGATTCGCTTGCCTTCGAATATGCGTTTGATACAACCACATCAAAATCCATCGAAATCTGTGTGGAGTAGTGGTTCTTGGCAACTTCAACTCCCTTTCTCTGCGCCTCGATTATATCTCCTGCAAATACGTGTGTGTTCTCCCTTCTTGTATTCACAAGAGTGTTAACAATGAAATCGAATTCTGCCATTCTTGCCGCCTCTTCTGCATCTTTTCTCAGAACATTCTCTTCATTTACTCTTCCGTAAGCCATCTGGCAAGTAGGATGAAGCTCTCTCACGCTCATCGCCGCACTCCAACCTCCGATCACTCCGTGGTTGTAGGTTATGCTCCTTATGCCAGCTACACCCGGTAAAACCAACTTTGCTCCACCCCCGTAACCAAACTGTGGGTGGGGAACTATGCATCCCAGCCCAATTTTTAAACGGTAGCTCATAACCTCGGCATTTATGTCAACCGGAGTTCCCGCTGTTGTTTCTCCAAGATATTCGAGGTTCGCGAGGCAGTTGTGGTTGAAAATGGGATAACTTTCCACAATTTCTTCCCCAAGCTTCTTTGCAAAATCTTCTCTATCGTAGGTTCCGTGAGCACCGTTTGCACAGACGAAGACGATGTTCTCATCCGACACTCCACCCTTCTTAATCTCCTCAACAACAGTTCTTGCTATTTCGTCAAGCTTCGTTGGTCTTGTCATGTCGTCAAAAACTATCACCGCTTCTCCTCTCTCTTCGGCGAGTTTGGATAGTGGTTTGGATGCTACAGGCTCTCTCAGACTCTGAATTATCTCTTCTCTGCTGATTGGAGCAGCAGAATCGCCAGACATTCTGAAAACGGTAATATCCCAGTTTTCTGGTGGTTCAAAACGCAGAGGCTCATCACCATACCAGATATTGCTTGGAAGTTCAATCATAATTTGAAATTGTTAGATATATTTTTTAGAGTTTCTATTGTGAAAGGATTTGAAGTAAAAGAGATGCATTTTAGGTTCCCAACTGCAACTTTTATATTTCCTACCATAAGGTCAAGTCAGGTGAGTCTATGCCGAACATTTACGTAGAAGAGCTGGTTCATACCCCTATTGAAGAGCAGATAATCGAGATAGTCGAGAGAAAGGGCGTTGGTCATCCCGATAGCTTGGCTGATGGAATGGCTGAAGCTATGAGCAGGGAATTGAGTAAAGAGTACATTCGACGTTTTGGTGCTGTTTTACATCACAACACAGATGAAACGCAGATTGTTGCTGGCCGCTCCAATCCCCAGTTCGGAGGGGGGGAGGTGATAGAGCCGATTTACGTTCTTTTGGTTGGTAGAGCGACAAAGTACTTCAATGGTGAATACATACCTACCGACAAGATAGCGCTCAAGGCAGCAAAGGATTATATAAAGCAGCACATGCAGAATCTCGATGCTGATTTAGATATGGTTTTTAACGTAAGACTCGGAGAGGGCAGTACAGATCTTCAAGATGTGTTCAGGAGAAGGAAGGGTCAGGTTGCTCTTGCAAACGATACTTCGTTCGGCATAGGTTTTGCTCCACTATCCGATACCGAAAATCTGGTTTACAATGTGGAGAGGAGAATTTATGAGGAATTCAGAAAAAATAATCCGGCTATTGGAGAAGATGTGAAGGTAATGGGTCTGAGAGAGAAGAACAGAATAACTCTTACAATTGCCGCTGCCTTTGTTGATAGGTATGTTGAAAGTATAAAGGACTACGATGCGATCAAGGAAGAGCTTGAGGGGTTTGTCAGAGAGGTTTCTTCAGAATACACGGAAAGGGAAGTGGAGGTCTTTGTTAACACCGCAGACGACTACGAAGCGGGCTGTGTATATCTGACCGTCACGGGCACATCTGCTGAAAACGGTGATGATGGAAGTGTGGGTAGAGGAAACAGGTGTAATGGGCTCATAACTCCCGGAAGACCCATGAGCATGGAAGCAAGTAGCGGAAAGAACCCTATAAACCATGTCGGAAAGATTTACAATCTTCTCGCAAATAGGATTGCAAGGAAAATTTCAGAGGATGTTGAGGGCGCGCAGGAGGTTTATGTTAGAATTCTGAGTCAGATAGGGAAGCCAATAGACGATCCGAGAGCTCTGAACATCCAGATTACCCCCAAGAGAGGTTACGATGTCCAGAAAATGGAGAGACCTGCAAGGGACATCGCCGAAGATATGCTTGGGAGGGTAGGAGAGATCACAGATATGGTGATTGAGGGCAGGGTTAGGACCTTTTAAAGTTTGGAAAGAGCTCAACCACTCTTTTGTAGATTTCTTGAACCCTTTCAAGCTCGTCAATATAGACGAACTCGTCATCACCATGCATGTTTCCACCTCCAGGTCCGAGGTAGAACGCTGGAATTCCATGTTTTCTAACATGCCTCGTATCACCAACACCAAGAGAGAAGACAGCTTTTGGACTCAGTCCATGAGATTTTATCGCTTCTGAGAGTATCTCAAGAAAAGCTACATCATCTTCAGTCTTTACGTTATCGCACAGCACACCATACGGCTGAAGGAACCCCTCAACCTTGAACTCGACATCCTCTGCATAAAGCTCTTTTCTAACATCATCAATGCTCACCCACGGTGCAAATCTGACATCAGCCCCAACGGTGCATCTTGGAGCAACAACGTTTCTCTTAACCCCTCCCCTTATTATTGACGGGTTGAAGACTGCATGCCAGCTTTTGATTATGAAATCAATTCCCAGTCTGGCGAAGAATTCTTTGTAACGGAAAAAATCACCCTCAAGCCTTTTGAACGTCTCAACCTTGTCAACTATGTAGCTTGAGGCTTTGTAAACAGCGCCCTCCTTGGAATCTTGAGAAGCCGTGTGTCCGGCATTTCCGATAAATTCAAGGTCAATTGCAAGCACTGCTGCCTGTACAGCACCGATAACAGCACTTCCGGTCGGTTCACCAATTAACACGGCATCAGCTTTTTCCCTCTCAAAGACATATCCAAGACCGCTAACCCCACCAGTTTCTTCGTCACATGTAAAAGCCAGCCTCAAACCACAGCTAACATCCTTTAATCCAAGAACTGCAGAACAAATGGCTGCGACACATCCCTTGGCATCACAGCTACCTCTGCCATAAAGTTTTCCATTAACAAGGACAGGATTCAGCAATTCATCTCCTGCAGGAACTGTATCGAGGTGAGATGTAAGCATCAAAGTCGGTTCTCCTTTCTTTATTTCAACAATAAGATTCTCCTTTCCCCCTTCTTTTTTGTATATTTTCGTTTTATAAGATGAAAAAAGCTCTTGGAGATATTCTATGGCTTCAGTCGTTATGCCCGGTGGGTTTCGCGTATCTATTTTAATTAGATCGGCCGTAATTTTTGCTGTACCTCTCATCAATGGCCAGATTCGGTCAGGTTACTTAACAATTATTCAGTACATGTCTTGTCACAATTATGATTGTAATTTACACAATTGTATGCGAAAAATTTATTATTTCCAGTATTAAACATTGATTGGATGGTAGTTACACTCAACGAATTTGCCCAGTTGTTGATAGCTACCCTTGATTTACTTTTGCAGGTAGTTGAAAATGTTGCCGCAGTTCTTATTCAAGCTTCTATAAACGACACTCTCATTACTCAAAACGCAAATCTGAACTTTTCCAACGTTTGGGGTGTTGCTTACGGAGTGCTGGTAGCAAACTACTGGACTTCCCAAGTATTAGTTGAAACGCTGAACGCAACTCAATATAACGTATATGCGCTGAACAATCTCTCATTAGCTATAAACTATCTCGGAAGCAACGCTACGGTTGTGTTTGGTGATATAAATGCAAATTCGGGAATCGCTTACATTCAGAAGGGTGTATATCAAAGGTTAACAACAAACCAGACCGAACTCGATAGCCTTGCTTTAAGCCTCTCAAGGACATTCAAAGCACTTGTGGAACTTACCATTAAGATGGCTGAAGCCATTAACACTACCTTTACATGATTTCCAAATATGCACGTAAAAAAGCAGAAATTGAAAATACAAACCTGAACTTACCGTTCTTCGAGGGCCTCCTTAACGAGCTTTATCGCACACAGATCACCACACATGCTGCATGCATCGCTCCCTGACCTTCTTCTGCTGTGCACTTCCTTTGCTTTCTCAGGATCGATAGATAGCTCAAATTGCCTCTTCCAATCGAGGTTTTTTCTGGCAAGAGACATTTCGTAATCTCTCTGCCTTGCCCTTTCTCTCTGCCCATCCTTTACCAGGTCTATTGCGTGAGCTGCAATCTTTGCCGCAATAACGCCCTCTCTTACATCCTCAACTGTCGGCAGTGCAAGATGTTCTGAGGGAGTCACGTAGCAGATGAAATCTGCTCCGGCCATTCCTGCAACGGCTGCACCAATGGCTGCGGCTATATGATCGTATCCAGCGGCTATGTCGGTCACGAGAGGGCCAAGGAGGTATAGTGGAGCGTTGTCGGTGACGCTCTTCATCGCCTTTACCGATGTCTCAATCTGGTCGAGAGGCACATGCCCTGGCCCTTCAACCATGCACTGCACCCCTGCCTGTCTGCATTTCTCGACAAGCTCACCGAGCATTATAAACTCGGTGTACTTCACCCTATCTCCAGCGTCATGGATGCAACCCGGCCTGAAAGCATCACCAAGGCTGATGGTGACATCATACTCCTTTAAAATTTCAAGAAGATAGTCAAAA
>JAPDIX010000013.1 GCA_029259345.1 Archaeoglobi archaeon | reverse complement strand
AGTTTCCCTTCCTTTTCCCGGTCAGTCTGAAGGCACAACAGCAGGGCTAATGCAAGCATTAACAGCGGAATGTATCGTTTCATGCTTAGAATACTCGAAAAACTTGATAAAGCTAATTTTTTTGGAATAAAAAATAAACTGTGCAAATTAAGCTTTCATAGCCTTTATAACGGCATCAACACTTGCTTCAACCGTTATAGGTTCTCCGCAAACCTTGACTACGGTTTCGGGGTCTTTCAGCAGGTTACCTGTCACTACGCAAACAACTGTCTCATCAGGGTCAATCATCCCGTTAGCTGCTAGCTTTCTCAACCCAGCAACGCTTGCTGCTGAGGCAGGTTCCACACCGATCCCTTCCTTTGCTGCCAGAAACTTCTGGGCTTCAATGATTTCCGCATCGCTCACAACCTCTGCCATTCCGCCCGTGTCGTATATTGCCCTCAATGCCTTCTTCGCACTAACCGGGTTTCCAATTCTGATCGCCGTTGCTATCGTTTCCGGATTCTCCACAGGGATTATGTCCTCTCTGCCCTCCTTGAACGCCCTGTAAATCGGTGCGGCCCCCTCAGCCTGAATTCCGGTCATTTTCGGCATTGAGTCAGTCAGCCCCAGATCTCTGAGCTCTCTGAATCCCTTATAGATTGCGGAGATGTTGCCAGCATTGCCAACTGGTAGAACAACTCTGTCCGGAACCCCTATCTCGTCTGCAGTCTCATATGCTATCGTTTTCTGCCCCTCTGGCCTGAATGGGTTGATGGAGTTCAGGAGATATATCGGTTCCCTACTGCAGACCTCCCTCACAATTCTGAGAGCGTCATCGAAGTTTCCCTCGATTCCTATAACCCTGGCTCCATGCATGAGAGCCTGAGCAACCTTTCCCAGCGCAACCTTTCCTGCGGGAAGCAAAACGTAAGCTCTCAAACCGGCTTTAGCTGCATACATCGCCATTGAGGCTGAGGTGTTGCCGGTAGAGGCGCATGCTACAGCGTTTCTGCCCAATTCTATTGCCTTCGTAACTCCAACAGTCATCCCTCTGTCCTTGAAAGAACCTGAGGGGTTCAACCCTTCGTGCTTCACGTAAACTCTTCTAATCCCAACCTCCTTCTCGAGTCTCTCAGCCCTGTAAAGGGGAGTTCCTCCTTCTCTGAGTGTAACGGGGTTAATCTTAACCGGGAGGAGTGATCTATACTTCCAAACAGTGATGTTCTTACCATCAAGCCTGAAATCAACGTCAATCTCGTCAAGGTTGAGATTGACCTCAAGCAGCCCACCACACTCGCATGTGTAATACTCATCACTCCACTCCCTGCCACACTCAATGCATCTCAACTGATACATACTGCAACTCTATCACGCAATTTATAAATCTTAAAAAGCAAGACTCGTCATGCTTGAAGATGTTAAAGTTCTAGAGGTTGCTGCCTTCTATCCTGGCCCCTTCTGCTGTCAGATTCTGAGGACTCTGGGGGCAGATGTGGTGAAAGTAGAACCACCCGGTGGAGAACCGGGAAGAATGCTCGATGCAGTGTTTGCTGCAATGAACCACGGTAAAAAATCAGTATTTCTTGATTTGAAGTCTGAAAAAGGATTGAAGGAGTTCAGGAGTCTTGCAGAAAGAGCAGATGTAGTGGTTGAAGGATTCAGGCCGGGAGTAGCTAAAAAACTTGGTATCGACTACGAAAGTGTAAAAGAAGTGAATGAGGCGATAATTTACTGCTCGGTTTCCGCATTTGGGCAGCAGAACAAGCTTGCCAACCTACCCGCCCATGACCTGAACTGCCTCGGTCTCGGCGGGATTCTGGAGATTTCGGCAATGGGTAAGGAAATGAGAGACCCGAATCTGCAACTTGCCGACTTCTCATCTGCTGTTTACGCGGCAATTGCAATTCTTGCAGCACTTCATGAAAGAAGCAAAACTGGCAAGGGTAGATATATGGACATAAGCATGTTTCATTCAGCCCTGTTTTCAGTCCCCATTCATTCCTCCTCCATACTTAACGGATTTGGGATTCTTCCCACATTTTCCAGCAATCCGGCCTACGGAATATACAGGACAAAGGATGGATACATCACCCTCGGAATTATCGCAGAGGAGCACTTCTGGAGAAGGCTGTGCTCAGCTCTAAACCTGAACGTAAATTATACTCTTTTGGAGAGCTTCTCAAGATTTGAGGAGATAAGAGCAGCAATTCAGGAAAAGCTTGAGAATATGAATACCGATGAAGCTGTTGAACTGCTTCAAAGGGCAGATGTCCCTGCATTTGAGGTTATGAGTCTGAAGGATGTGGAGAGGATAGAGGAAGCTGTTGGAGAAAAGCTAACTGAAGATGTAGAGTGGAACGGAAAAAGGATTAGGCTGATTAAGCCACCGTTCAGGTGGTAGGATGAATATAATTGTTGGAGGCGGAAAATACGGGGTTGAGGCTGCAAAGTATCTGAGACGGAATTTGAAAAGTTACGTTGTTGTTGATCCAGACACGAATTGTGCTGCTGTGCGTGAGTTAGATCTTGAGATTGCTGATGGAGTTGAAGATATCAAGGGGGAGGGAGAGTATTTTTTGGGAAAGGGGATAGAAGTTTTGCCGAAACTCGTTTTAAAGCTTAGCCCGCAGTATGTGTTCCCCACAGCCCCAGTTCATGTAGTTGCCGAAGCTTTGAGGATCGAGTATGGTATGGAGCCTTGGAGCAAAATCGTGGATTGTATTGCTTCGGGTTTACCCTTCAGGGTCATCGTTTCAGCAGGTAAAGGAAGCATCGTCGTGAGCTACAACAGAGACCAAGAGTGCCTTGAGAAGTGCCCAGCCCCGGACATCTGCCCGGTAACAAAGATCAGAAAGCCATGCCCTATGTACGAGCTTGTAAAATTTGCCTGGCCCGATTCATTTGTTCTTGTCAGCCAGCAACTTGAACCGGGATTAGGAGCAATTTCAGGCCGAGATTTTAGCGAAGTAATCAGAAAGGCAGAAAAAATTGAAAAAATTGTCGTTGCTACTGCCTGCAAGTGTCATGGTGTGATCACAGCTCTCAGACGGGTTTGAACTTCTCTGCAATCTCTCTGTAATGTCTGGGAAACCTTGGTGAGAACATTAGGAAGGGCGAGGGTGGGTAGCTGATGTTTGCTCCCCTTCCCGCATTTTCGAGCCCCTCTATGATTCTGTCAATCCAGTCGTAGGGCATTGCAAAGACCATCTCAGTCTCCTGAATAGCGGCAAATACTCTATCCCCAGCTCCCGGAACCGCTATTGCCAGCTCTCCGTTTAATGCCGGGAAGAGAGCTTCAGCACATGAGGCAGTCTTGGCAATCAGATTTGCCTTCACTGACCCACCAAAATAGGTTGCAGCCTGAATGAGCCTCCCTATTTGGGCGGGAGTGCCGAAGATCAGCACGGCCTCAGGCTCCTCTTTCATTTTGGTCAAATCTCCAAAAACAAAGCTCTTGTATTTCCCTTCAGGAAGTTTTTGCTCCACAAGCTCACAACTCTCGTCTTTTACCCACTCTGCAGCAACCAGTATATCCTTCAGACTCCCCTCGTATTTCGCTAATCCATAAACCAGCATAGCAGGAGGGCAGGCAAAGTCCTCTGCCTCAAGCAGAACTGTCCTGCCTATGTAGCGGGCAAAGGCAATTGCCTGACACACAGCCATCTGTATTCCGTACTTGGATGGCTTAAATGCCTTCTCCGGCTCGTACTTCTCCTCGTAGAATCTCACACCAACCGGCGGTGTGCGCAGCTTAAGAAGTTCGGTAATTTTTCTCCCCTTCTCATTCCATTTCATATGTGGTTTTAGTTTCATGATTTAATAATGTTTTTTATTGATCTCAGGTAGTAAACTCTTCTTGCAGACTGCGTTCAGATGGGTGCAGAGCGAAAAGAGGTAGAGGTTATCGGTGAAAAAGCTTATTACAGCCCCCTTAACCATTCCGGCTTCAGAACTTCCGGGTGGGCAATGGCGTAATCTATTGCCTTTAAAAGCTTTTTCCTGTCCTCAGGAAAGTTTCCTTTGAGGGGAAGGTAGTTGGAGGCATGATTGCACCTGAATATCGTCCTCGCTTCAAGCCTCTCCACCAGCCACCTAAGTTCCAGCAAATTTTCGAGAGCATCTGGCAGCAAAAACTCTCCTCTCCTTATCTTCACGTGCAGTGGTGTATTGGGAACGGGCATGTAGGTAAGCACGGCAGTGTACTTCGGATTTATTCTGTTCAGGAGCTTTGCAGTGTTCCTTGCGTTTTCATAACCCCTCTCTTTCCCACCTATACCTGTTAGAACCGTAACGGAAAGGTCAAAACCGCACTCATGTGCTTTCCGGCAAGCTTCTTCAATTTCGGCCGAAGTAACACCCTTTCTTATATTTTCGAGAATAACATCATCCCCACTCTCAATTCCAACATACAGCAGCGAAATTCCTGCCTTTCTCAACTTTCTCAGCTCTTCTTTATCTTTCTCTAAAATGTCTTGGGGTGTTGCGTAACAGCTTATTCTTTCAAGATGGAAAAGGGAGTTTGCGAAATCGGAAACCTCAAGCAGGAAGTCGGTGTCAGCAGCGAGAGCGTTACCATCGGCAAGAAAAACTCTCCTAACATCCCCATACAGCTCCTTAGCAATCCTGAAATCTCCCCTGACCTCTTCAATATCCCTAACCCTGAACTTTTTCATCTTATACATCCCGCAGAACGTGCACTTGTTCCAAGAACAGCCAACTGTAGCCTGAATGATTAAACTGAATGCTTCACTTGGGGGTCTGAAAACCGGTTCCTCATACTTCATTACTCTAAAGCTTGTGTTTCGGATATTAATTTTGCTGGTAAATCTGATTATGGTAATCACAAGTTTTAAATGGATTAACAACAACAATTTTGTGGATGAATAGAGAGGGAAGGCTGAGTCTTGACATGCTTATAGGTCTTTCCATCTTCTTAACCACCTTCATCTTCATAGCCCAGTTTCTTCCAACAGTTTTTGCAGATGTTAGGAGTGAAATAAGCTTGGCTCACGAGGCGTATAAGGTTACCGTTTTGCTTGCAGAAACTGAAGGAGCCTGGAGCAATGGAACGCACAACGGAACGAACTGGGAAGATTACCCCTCTTTATGGTGTGATGACAACTTTACTTTTCTGCCCGGACTTGTGAAGGATAAACCAGATTATTTGAGTTATGATAAAATTATCGCGTTTAATGATGCAACTGACAAGTGTTATGAGAAAATTCAGGAAATGCTTGGCTTGAAGACTCCGGACAGAGAATACAATTTCAACGTTTCACTTGAATCCCTGGATTCCAGACCTTACAACCGTATACCGGTCACAGACACAGATGATAATGTTGTGTTAAGAGCTGGAAAGCCTATACCATCATCGGGTTATGTAAGCAGGTTTGAGAGGTATGTGTGGGTTGACAGCGTATATGAGTTGGCTGGAGCATACAATATTGGAACTGGTGGTTCAAGAAATGTCCCAGACTATTGTAAAGAGGAGGGTGAAGATGTTAACTGCAATTATACATACCCTATAAGATTTTTTGGAATTGAAGTTTTAGGAAAAGTGCAAGAGGGGCCACCGTGGTGGCTTGGAATTTGTCTCGAAGGGTCTGGAACCCCTTCGTCTTGTAATGCTAATCCTGGTAAAATTCAAGTTGGTTTTGGCTCGCCAATGAAGGAGGAATGGAAAGACACACTTGAAGTGAAGAGATATGATTTAACGGCTATACTCAATCAGATATTAAAAAAAGAGGGATTTTCAAATGGGCAAACAGTGTATATAAAGATTGGAATTAAAAATACAAATGCTACGCTTTATCAATCCGATACAGTAGACTACCTTGCAGGAAAAGCAGTCGCAAAGCTTGTGGTTTACGTATGGTGATATCATGAAAGCTCAGGCGTTCACACTTGAGGGAGTTATGGCATCTCTTCTACTATTGATAGTGGTATACACCTTCTTCCAGTCATCCCTCGTAATCTCACCAATGTGGAGCGAGCTGAGTGATGCACAGCTCAGACTGCTCGCTCAGGACACTCTTAAAATTCTGGATAATCCGGATAA
Organism: Archaeoglobi archaeon; assembly: GCA_029259345.1. Classification (GTDB taxonomy): domain Archaea; phylum Halobacteriota; class Archaeoglobi; order Archaeoglobales; family Archaeoglobaceae; genus Archaeoglobus. The sequence goes on along the minus strand of JAPDIX010000013.1, from coordinate 6,266 downwards.
GGTTGATGGAAACTACATAAATGCAACTCTTCAGGGAATGATTTCCCAGCTAAACTCAAGCTTTGAGCCAAATCCTGAGTTTCTCTACGCCCTTGATCGCGTAACCTTCCCTGCCGATTACAGACTCGAACTTTACTGGGTTGAAGGAGGCGGAATAAACGGCACTGCTATTGTGGACAACGATCCAACTCCTGAAGCTGTTGGAGGGAGCAGGTTTGTCGTAATTGAAAAAGATGACCTGAGCAGCGATTCCCCCTTCAAGAACAATCCCGAAATATCTGACCCCGTGGTTTTTGAGGTGAGGTTGATACTATGGCGTCCATGAATGAAAAAGGGCAGATGCTGATAATATTTTCCCTTATAGTGGCTACAATACTCGCCGCCCTCTCAGTGCTGCACGCTCAAAATATACTCGCCGGAATGCAGACCTCTCGAACACTAATGGTGTTTCCAAAGGATGAGATAAGGAACCTCAAGACTATTGCTGAAGAAGGTCTTATGCAATTCTGCGGTCTAAGTGTTGATCAATTCTACGAGCGAGCGGATAACGTCTCAAAGCAGGTTAGAAGACTCTACTCACAGAGAGGTGTGTATGGTGATGTGGTAGCCTATTTTGCCACTCCGAGTGGTGGGGTTGAGTGTTACAACGTCAAGCTCGTTTATATCTCCGGAGAGGTAAAATATGAAGAAAACCTCCAATGCTGCGAGGGGAGGGGATGTGTATGAACAGAAGAGGCGTTTCAATGATCCTCGAATATCTACTTCTTGCCTCCATACTCTCAGTGTTTGTTTTCACTGTAAGCTTAACTCTTAACGATGTCCTTGAAAGATCGCAGCTCGAAAGAGTTATAGACAACCAATTTGCCGACATTGCTTCTGAAGTCTCCTCCCAGCTAGTTGATATTCTGGCCGTCTATCCGAGTAATGGAAATATGACTGTCAAGGTTTTCATGCCCGAAAAAATAGGCGACATAGAATACATTGTAGGGCTGGAAGGTAACAATATCACGATAGAGTCAGACGACGGCAGATTCAGTAAATATCTCAGCATTGGTGCAGCATATCTAAAACTTCAAAATCTCAGTGGATTTACCCACAGCCTTAAAGAGGCACACCAGCTACAGTACAGCAAAACTTCGTGCGTTTTTCCATCTGCAGTCCTTTCTGTCAGACCCTCAGCAATAATAGTCCCTGGAAATTTCACAATTGACTCTTCAGCATCGTCATCTGGGTCTGGCACAACTTACGAATGGAGAGTTAAGTGGTGGAACGGAACTTGGAGTGGATGGTATCCTCAATCGGTGAATCAGATAAGGGTTGAGATAAATAATGGCTGGAATCCCGGATCCGAGTGTAATTATAACAACGGGATATATGAATGTGAAATCGTGCTTGAGGTTAGGACCACCTGCCAATCTAAAGTTCTGAATGATACTGACGTCAAGACTGTTTTAATCGCAAACCAAACAACAACAGGCGGCACGGCAAACCTCTCAGTTGACAAATTCGTCAAACCTCCACAGGCAGGACCGGGAGATACTGTAGAACTTCACATAAGACTGGATGGAAAGGGGATTTCAGGAGGGAGAACTGTAAACCTCTCAGTTGTCCTAGCACTAGATAGTTCTGGTAGTATGGGTGATATATCCGGAATCTATGGCGAAAATGGCCTTCTAAGTAGGTCGACACTTTTTGAGAAAATTAGTGGCACGGTTGGAGCTAACAAAAGAGCTACGAATTTAATAACACTACCATCAAATATCGAAAAATATCAATTCGTCGTTGTAGAAATAGCTGATTCTTATAAAGACAGCTTTTGGGTATACAAAATAGGAAGTTCAAGTTGCCCGAGCCTAAACTGTGAGTGCTTTAACAGTAGACGAATCTGCTATGTCGAAAATGTACCTGCAGGAGATCTGGAAATAGAAATAGAGGGGGCAGATAAAAACACTCAATATGAGGCACTTGTGTATATTCAGAAACTGGATTCGCTGAAAAATGCAGCGATAGAGTATCTTAACGGATTAGAACCCAGTGATTTTGCGGGACTTGTTGAATATAATAACTCTGCTGTGGCTTATGATGTCAATGTGAGTAGTGTTTATCTGAAAAAATTAACTACTGATAAATCTGAAGTAGTTGAAAAAGTAAATGGGATGGTGGCTGGCGGTGCTACTAACGTATATCATGCACTCTGGAAGGCGAATCAATCTCTCTTTGAAAATACAACAATAATCGACGATACAATTCCACTGATAATTCTGATGACTGATGGAAAACCAACAGTTGAGGCACACGTTTCACAAAGTGAATGTTCGGGTTCATGGTTTACTGAAGACGGAGTAGAGTTTTGCAGATATGGATGGTGGTGCACCGATAACTGTTACAAACAAATCGAGGACCTTGCGGAGCAGATAAAGCAGAACAAGATAGGAGATGAAAACATAAGGATATGCACCATAGGTTTTGGAAGGCCTGGAGACTACAATGCAACATTGCTTGAAAACATAGCAAGCTATATCAACCAAACGACCAAGTGCTTCTTCACAGCACAGACGGCTGAACAGTTGCAGAAGGCGTTCAGAACAATTGCCCAATCTTTTGAGGTTGTTGCAACCGATGTGAACATAACTGACGTAATACCAAGCAATGTTGATGTTGGGAGCGTTACAGTAGAAACTGACGGCAGTCCAGTTTGCGATGCCACCCCAAAGAAGATGAACGATGCCTCTGGAAACACAACTGTGAAGTTTAACTGCTCCGAAATCCACATAGATGACGTCGTAGAACTTGTTATACAGATTAAAGCATACGAGCCCGGCTGGTATCAGCTCGACGTTCCCGATGTAAGCAATGTTACTTACACGGATATCAACAACAATCTCAGAACGGTCAATTTGGAGGTTGTGCAAGTTGTATACGGCAAACCATCCAAGGCAAAGGTGTGGATAGAATGAGCCAGAAAGCCGTCTCGGAAGTCGTTGGAGTTCTTATGGTAATAGCAATAATTACTGCCACAGCAGGTATGCTTTACGTTCTCTCTTACCCTATTTTGAACAATAGCGAAGAAAACGTGAAATTTCGCAAGGCTTACTTTGAGATGCTTGAGTTGAAAGAAAAGATTGAAAATGTCCGGTTCTCCCTCGAGCCAAATGCCACATATACTGCGAGGCTTATAGGCGTATCACTGAGCTTTGAAAATAGTCCGAATATAACAATTAACGGTACTCAATACGTCGTCTCATCCATTAAATTTTTGGGTAATGGGTGGAGCGTTTACTACGAAAATGGTGCAATAATCGAAAGGAGAGGTGCTTGGTCGAAAATCTTGCAGTATCCGAACATTCATTACGACAGTGGAAGTGACACTCTAACAATGCCAGTGATAATATTCGTCGGAAATAAGTCAGTTGGTGGAGAAGGGCAAGTCACAATCAATCTGGCTATCACCAACGTCACAAAGCTCGAAATGAGTAACTGTGATATCGAAGTATCTTCCAGCAACATAGATGCTTGGAAAGAGTTTTTTGACGACATTGGTTTACCGATATCACCTCCATCGGGAAACACAATCAGTTTCAGTGTTAGCAGGTTAAGCTCAACAATTTACGAGGTGAGTGTGAGGTGAATGAGAGAGCGGTATCGGAGATCGTTGGATATATTTTCGTTTTTGCTATAGTTCTATCGGCTATATCCTACGTGTACATTAACGTATCCAACATAGTTAAGGACACTTCAGAAAAATATCGTGTCGAGGGACTGAGAGAGAGTTTTCAGAGAATAATGAATATTTTCTTCCTGTCTACCTACGGAGGGGCCCCGGCTCAGAGCATTCAGATGGAATTGCAGGGTGGAACGCTTTCAATAAAAGATGACCCGCACATCGAACTGAAAGTAAACTCGAATACACTCCTAGATACCAGTACAAAGTCTCTTGTTTATGAATTTAAAGATTACAGCATATCTATCGAAAATGGCGCCATTTACGAGAATTATTACGGATATAGCAGGACAATATTAGATCCAAGAATTTTTATCCAACAGGTCGAAGTACGAGGTGTGTCAGGAGCAACGCAAAACGTCACAATGGTGGTAATTTACGTGCTCAATGGCAACCTCACGATCTCTGGAATGGGTGCAATTGATCTCATATTCCGATCCCGGGTGAACAATTCAACATTTGAGGAGAATCCAGGAGTTCTGACCATGAGCATCATATCTCCATTTGCCGAAAACTGGTACGACTATTTTGCCAACACACTCGGAGTCCCCACAACAATTAACAATAACAATGTTTCAGTCAGCATAGACTTTGATAAGGCAATTGTCACAATCTATGAAGTTAATGTAACCTACAGAATGATTTGAAATTTACAAATTCCTCAAAACCTCCTCAATCCTCCTGACATCCTCCTCAATCTTCTCAACAGCCTCGCTACAATCCAGATACTCAAGCATCTCTCCGCATCGCGGGCAAGTGAAGTTAAGCTCCATTGCGTCATCATAAGAGACCTTAACACACATGTTTGGGCAGATATAGTATATCGTGCTTGTTTCAGCTTCAATTTTCTCCCTTAGCTTTTTAACTGTTTTTTCAAGCTCTCTCTTAAGCACCTCCGGTGCCCTTTCGTAATTTATTCTCCAGTAGTATTCCATCCATCCAGTCTCGTCATCCCTTCTCCTGACATAGTCTGCAAGTCCGATCTCATACATGGCAAAAAGTGCTCTCCTAATCTCGTTGATTTCAATACCGAGTTCAAGGGCAAGCTGGTCATCGGTAAATTCTCCCTCAATGCCCAGCGAAAAGAGAATCAGACCAACCTCCCCAGCAACTCTTTCAACAAGTTCATTTAAAAGCTCCTCAACTTTCATTGTAGTCTCAGCTTTCACAAATATACTTAATGGAATTTTACCTTTTTCAATTTTTTGGTCATGATAAAATGTTGCAAGCCTTAATCAAATCAAAAAATTAAAGTTCAGAAAATGCCTTTTCAAGTGGTGGAACAACCTGCTTCTTCCTGCTCATCACTCCGTCAAGCCACACGCTCTTGCCCTCAAGCTTCTTGCCAAATGCTTTCTCAACAACCTCTGGGTAGTCTGTCACAACCAGCAACTCGGTGCCCTCCTTCATTATGTCCGTGAGCATCAAGAATATCCCTACGTAGCCTCCCTCTTCTTTCATCTTCTTCATTGTCTCGTAGATTTCGTCAATTCTACTCTCTATCAGCGAGAGGTCAACAAGCTCGATTTGCCCAACCCCGACTTTCTTGCCAGACATGTCAAAGTCCTTGTAGTCTCTTTTGATAATTTCCATCGCCGTCAAATCGTCAACTGCAGACAGCTTCGACTTAATCTCTACACCAAACTTGGTCAAATCGTCAATTCCCGCAATCTTTGCGAGCTCCTCTGCAATCTCCTTGTCGAGCTCAGTTGTGGTGGCTGATTTGAAAATCACCGTATCGCTAAGGATGGACGACAGCAGAATCCCCGCAATATCCTTTGTAATTTCAACCCCCGTCTTGTCAAACAGAAGTTTCAGGACGGTAGCGGTGCATCCAACCGGCATATTAACGAAGAGGATTGGCTGAGGTGTTGTAACGTCACCAATCTTATGATGGTCAACTATTGCAACAACTTCTGCATTGTCAATACCATCAACGGTCTGTGCTTTTTCACTGTGGTCTACGAGTGCCACTTTCTTCCCTTCTCCATTTGTCAAAATCTCAGGAACCTCAAAACCGAACTTCTCAAGGACATACTTTGTCTCCGGGTTTACCTCTCCCTGAATTACAGGTTTGGCTTCTGCCTCAACATTCATCATCTTATTTACGTTACCCCCCTCCTTCCACTTGTTCCATAGATAGGCAAAGGCAATCGCAGAACAGACGCTGTCCGTGTCGGGGTTCTTATGTCCAACAACATAAACCACATGCTCCATAGGGTATTGATTTTGTGATAGGTAATAACATTTTCGAAATTTTTTCAACTTCTGGGCAGCTTTTGTAAAACTCCTAATTCAACCTGTCAGTTCGTCCAATTCAACCTGCTTTCACAAAATGTTTCGAATAATTCTTGTTCTACCAGTTTATGGTCTTGAGCAAAACTATTTATACTAAAACAAACAACAAAATACATGGGTAGAAAGCGAGTTTATGAAGTTGTAAGACATTTACCAGCAGAAGAGCTCGATAAAAGGATCAAAAAGCTTGAAAAAGACACAAGAGTTCTTCAGAGGCTTTACTTCATAAGACACCTTTACAGAGGGA
>JAPDIX010000077.1 GCA_029259345.1 Archaeoglobi archaeon | reverse complement strand
CTTGTTAAAGACCTTAATGTTGAACTCCTCGCCCCTGGATGTCATGCAGGAAGATTGACTGTATGGACTAAATCAGCAGTTGAGTACCTGGGTGATTGGCTATGCTGATTAAGTGCTTCCTTGTAACGGAGAAGAGTGTGGCGGAGCTTGAAAAGAACGTTCTGACTGCTGTAGTGGACGTCAGGGCGAAAAAGAAGGACATACAAAAGGAGATTGAAAGACTGTTCAACGTTGAGGTTGAGAAAGTTAACACGCTGATAACTCCAAAGGGGGAGAAGAAGGCCTACATCAAGCTAAAGCCGGATTACTCTGCCGAGGAAGTGCTTTCAAAACTTGGAGTGTTCTGAGGTGATGTGATATGGGTAAGAGAATAATATCCCAGAATAGGGGAAGAGGAACTCCCACTTACATTGCTCCATCTCACAAATACAGGGCTGAAGTGAAGCATCTCAGATTTAAAGATGAAGCTATTGCCGCCAAGATACTAGACATCCAGCACGATCCTGCAAGAAACGGTCCTGTTGCACTTGTACAGCTTCCAGATGGTAGTAAAGAATACATTCTTGCTGTAGAGGGGCTTGGGACTGGTGATGTGGTTTATGCTGGTGAAAATGTTGAAGTAAATCTCGGAAATACCACATATCTGAAAAACATACCCGAAGGCACCCCCGTTTGTAACATCGAAGCTCAGCCGGGCGATGGTGGGAAGTTTATAAGGGCGAGCGGGACTTTTGGCTTTATCGTTTCAAGGGAGGAAGATAAAGTTCTGATTCAGATGCCTTCTGGAAAGCTGAAATGGTTCCACCCCAACTGCAGAGCGACAATAGGTGTCGTTGCTGGTGGTGGGAGAACAGACAAGCCCTTTGTGAAAGCCGGGAAGAAATACTACAAGATGAAGAGCAAGGCTGCAAAGTGGCCTCGCGTTAGAGGTGTGGCGATGGACGCTGTTGATCATCCATTCGGTGGTGGCAAGCATCAGCATGTTGGTAAGCCCAAGACTGTAAGCCGTAACGCTCCTCCAGGAAGAAAAGTTGGGAGTATTGCTGCTCGCAGAACTGGTGTGAGGAGGTGATTGAATGGCGTTAAAAAGTAAGGTTACAAGACCGAGAGAGTTCAGATTTCGCGGTTATACACTCGAAGAACTGCAAAAAATGCCCTTAGATGAACTTGCAAAACTTCTTCCCTCAAGAGAGAGAAGAAAGATTAAAAGGGGATTCACGGAACAGGAAGAAAAATTGCTGAGAAAACTCAGAAAGAAGGGGATGGCAAGAACACACTGCAGAGATATGCTAGTCCTGCCGGAAATGGTTGGGAAAGTTGTCTTCGTGCACAACGGAAAGGAGTTCGTTAGAGTGGAAGTCAAACCAGAGATGATCGGACACCGCCTTGGAGAGTTTGCCTTAACGAGAAGATTTGAGAAGCATAGCGGTCCTGGTGTCGGAGCTACGAGGAGTAGCAAGTACGTGCCGTTGAAGTGATGCCTATGGGGAGAGTAAACTACGCCTACAAACCGGAAGACGAAACGAAAGCTGCCAAGGCAATGGGATACGAAATGCCAATTAGCTTCAAACATGCCGTTGAGATTTGCAGAGCGATCAGGGGAAAGAAGATTGAGGAGGCAAGAAAACTGCTTGAAGAAGCGGTGGAAATGAGGAGACCTCTACCTTTCAAGAGGCACAAGAAGAAGGTTGCACATAAGAGGGGGCTGGAGAAATGGTACGCAGGGAGATACCCGCAGAAAGCAGCGAAGCATGTCTTGAAGGTTCTGAGAAATCTCGAGGCGAATGCGGAGTATAAGGGTTTTGACGTTGAGAATCTCATTATTGTGCACGCACAGGCTCAGAAAGGGAGAGTTATTCAGAGATACATGCCTCGCGCCTTTGGAAGAGCAACGCCGAGGTTTCAGCAGCTCACCACAGTAGAGCTTGTTGCCGAGGTGAGGTAATGGCGGTAGAGAGAAAATTCGTTCAGGAGAGGTTAAAGAAGCTGACGGTTAAGGAGTGGATCAAAGATGAAGTGAGAAATGCTGGATTTGGAGGAGTTGACATTCTCAGAACACCGCTCGGAACTCAGGTTACTCTGTTCGTCGAGAGGCCTGGATTGGTGATAGGAAAAGGAGGAAGGAGAATAAAGGCCCTTACTGAGAAACTAAAAGTTTTTGGATTGGAAAATCCGCAAGTCAGCGTTGACGAGGTGGAGAAGCCAGAGTTCAATGCACAGCTTATGGCTTCACTTCTTGCAAGGGCTCTTGAGAGGGGATGGTATTTCAGAAGGGCTGGCTACAGATTCCTCTACAGGATAATGGAGGCCGGGGCTAAGGGATGTGAGATTGAGATCAGTGGAAAACTCGTAAGTGAGAGGGCAAGAACTGAGAAGTTTGTTGCTGGCACAATAATCCACACTGGAGATCCAGCAGAGAGTATGGTTCAGAAGGGATTTGATATTGCAGTCAAAAAACTCGGGGTTCTTGGTGTGAGTGTGAGAATAATCCCTCCAGATGTTACGCTACCTGATGAGTTCGAGGTTAAAGATGTTGATGTTGATAAGTTGAGGGGTGAAAGCAGTGAAGATAAAGGAGATAAGGGAGATGAGCAGGGAGGAGAAGTTGAAGAAGCTGAGGGAACTGGAGCTTGAACTGCTCAAGCTCAGAACGATGGTGCGAAGCGGTGGTGCAGTGGAGAATCCGGGTAGAATAAATCTGGTAAGGCGAGATATTGCAAGACTGAAAATGGCACTATGCGAGGAAGGGTACAGGGTGTAGATGTGATTGCGAGAGACTGGATTGGGCTGATGGTGGAGGTAGTTGAGAGTCCGAATGAATTTGAGATTGGGTTGAAGGGGGAAGTTGTGGATGAAACCCAGAATACGCTCAGAATAATGACTGAAAAAGGTTTAAAAACCGTGGCGAAGAAGAAAAGAACCTTCAGAGTATGGTATGGGGATAAGATCATGCGTATAAAAGGTGATCTGATAACTTACAGACCTGAGGAAAGGATAAAGAAGGGTTTGATGATGCTTAAGAGAGCAAAGGGTGTTAGGATATGAGAGATATTGGAATTGATGTAAAACCTCCGGAAAGGGAATGTAACGATACAAACTGTCCGTTTCACGGCTCTCTACCGGTTAGAGGTCAGATCTTGCGAGGAAAAGTTGTGAAGGTTTACGGAAAGACTGCGGTGGTTGAGAGGGAGATGACAAAATACGTGCCGAAATACGAGAGGTACACGAAGAAGAGGTCAAAGCTTCACGCTCACAATCCGAGATGCATCAGGGCAAGGCCTGGAGATATCGTAATACTGGGAGAATGCAGGCCGATAAGCAAAACGAAAAGCTTTGTGATACTGGAGGTGATAGACAGTGAGAGCGATAAGAGCTAATATCCCACGTGCATTGCCGACTGGTGCGAGACTCATTTGTGCCGATAACACCGGAGCAAGAGAGCTTGAAATAATCGCTGTAGAGGGATACAAGGGTGTTAGGAGAAGATATCCATCAGCCGGTGTTGGTGATATTGTAGTAGTGACCGTGAAGAAAGGTACGCCTGAGATTAGGAAGCAGGTGCACTATGCGGTCATCATAAGGCAGAGGAAAGAGTATCGCCGACCTGATGGCACAAGGGTCAAGTTTGAAGACAATGCAGCGGTCATAACCAACGAGAGAGGAGAGCCAAGAGGATCGGAGATCAGAGGGGCTGTGGCAAGAGAGGCTGCTGAGAGGTTTGCGAAGATTGGAACAATAGCTTCTGTAATAGTATGAGGTGATAATGTGGGTGTTCCCAAATCAAGACAGCCAAGAAAGCAGAGAAGGTGGCTATACAAAACATCAAAGCTGCATGAGAGACACAGATTGCTGCATGCCACCCTTTCAAAGGACCTGAGAGAGAAGTATGGGAAGAGGGCCGTTAGAGTGAAGAAAGGAGATAAGGTCAAAATCATGAGGGGGCAGTTTGCAGGGCATGAAGGAAGAGTACTCGAAGTGGATATGAAAAAATGCAGGATAACAGTTGATGGGGTTACGATCACAAAAGCAGATGGGACTGAAGTGGCTGTCCCCATCCACCCATCAAATGTTATGATAGTTGACTTCGGTGAGGTTGATGATGTCAGAAAGAAAATCCTTGAGAGGTGATTGAGTTGCATCAAAAGAGACTTTCAGCTCCGAAAACGTACAAGATACCGAAAAAGGTTGCAAAATGGGTGGTAAAACCATCTCCCGGGCCACATGATAAAAGGGCGGTACCTCTACTTGTAATTATAAGAGATTTCCTCGAACTCGCAGATACGGCAAGAGAGGCAAGAAAAGTACTAGCCAGTGGAGAAGTACTCGTTGATGGAGTTGTGAGAAAAGACTACAAGTTCCCAGTGGGACTTTTTGATGTGATCACAATTCCCAAGCTGGAAAAAAGCTACAGAATGCTTTTCGATGAGAAGGGTAGGTACGCCCCCAAAGAGGTTGAAGATTCTGATTTGAAGCTTTACAAGATCGTGAACAAAACGCTCGTGAGAGGTGGAAAGGTTCAGCTAAATCTCTTTGATGGGACAAATCTGCTTGCTTCTAATGAGTATAAAACGAAGGACAGCATTCTTGTCAAGATTCCTGATAAAGAGATCATTAATCACCTGAAATTCGAAGAGGGTGCTTTGGTAATGATTACGGGCGGTAGTCACGCTGGAGAGATTGGAAGACTAAAAAGCTACAAGATTGTGAGAAGCTCTGCTCCAAACCTCGTAACTGTTGAGGGAGAGGAGCGAGACATCACGACCATCGAGGATTATGTCTTTGTGGTTGGGAAAAAGGACAGCGATAAACCGGTAATTGACTTGGGCGTTTAGAGGAGGTGTGAACGATGATGCAGGCGGTCGAAGTTAAAGAGAGAAAAAAGGCAGGTGGAGAAGAGAGTCCAATGAGAGAAGTGTTGCTCGATAAAGTTGTGATAAACATGGGTATTGGGGAAAGTGGAGAGAGACATCAGAGAGCTTATAGGATGCTTGAGGAACTTATAGGGCAGAAGCCAGCTGTGACCTACTCAAAAATGACAATAAAGAACTTTGGAATCAGAAAAGGTGAAGCGATAGGTATCAAGGTCACTCTTCGTGGAGAGAAGGCGTTAAACTTTCTCAAGGATGCCCTCACAGTTAAGGAAATGAGGCTCAGCAGAAAGTCGATTGGTGACGGTTACTTTTCATTCGGTATTGCCGAGCATATTGACCTTCCGGGAGTTGAATACGACCCAGATGTAGGTATATTCGGGATGGATGTATGCGTTTCGCTGAAGAGGAGGGGTTATAGAGTTGCAAGAAGGAGAAGAAGGAAGGGGAAGATATCAACCTCACACAGAGTAACCAAGGAGGAAACGATAAAATGGCTCGAATCTTTGGGGGTGGTTGTTGAATGAAGGGGCCGACAAAGAAGTTTGGAAGAGGGGCTAATGAGTGCAGGAGATGTGGCAGGAGAAGAGGGTTGATAAGGATGTATGGGCTTTACATCTGCAGGCAGTGTTTCAGGGAGACTGCTGCGGAACTTGGGTTTAAGAAGTATTGGTGATGGATATGAGTGTTGATACTCTCTCAAATGCAATGATTGCAATAAAGAATGCAGAAACGGTTGGGCTGAAGAAATGCGAGATCAAGCCAGCCTCAAAGCTCGTAGGAAACGTTCTGAAGGTTATGAGAGACTACAGATATATAAATGGCTTTGAATATATTGAAGACCACAAAGGTGGAAAATTTATTGTCGAACTTGCAGGAAATATTAACGACTGTGGGGCGATAAAACCCAGATTCTCGTCAGCAGTCACAGAGTATGAAGATTACGAAAAAAGATATCTTCCAGCAAGAGATTTTGGAATTCTAATAGTTTCCACTACAAAGGGAGTTATGTCCCAGATTGAGGCGAGAAAACAAAGATTAGGAGGTGTTCTCCTTGCTTACGTCTACTGAAGTTTACGAAGAAAAGGTCGTCGCAATTCCAGAAAGTGTCACTGTGACCGTTGAAGGGGATAGTTTTACGGGCTTTACTGTAAAGGCTGTTGGGCCAAAAGGAGAAAATTCAAAGTTTCTGAAATACAGAGGTGTTTTTATCGAAGCTCAGGATGGGAAAGTCAGAGTTTACACCACCTCTCCGAAAAAGAGGCACAAAGCAGTTGTCGGAACCTTTGCAGGCCACGTCAAAAATCTGATCAAAGGAGTTAAAGACGGTTTTGAGTACCAGCTTAAGGTTGTTTACGCTCACTTTCCTATCAAGTTGAGGGTGGAGGGTAACGAAGTTATTATTGAGAACTTCATCGGTGAAAAACACCCAAGAAGGGCAAAGATAGTTGGTAGGAGTCAAGTTGAGATCAAGGGACAGGATGTATACGTCAGAGGAATTGACATCGAGGAGTGTGGGCAAACAGCAGCAAACCTTGAGCAGGCAACGAAGATCAAGAGAAAAGATCCGCGTGTTTTCCAAGATGGGATCTACATCGTCAAAAAGCCCTTGAGGTGAGGATATGGAGGTTAAAAGGCTTCTGAAGGTCAGAAGGAGACAGAAAGAAAGAAAACCCGAATTCAGGAGATACTGCTGGAACAAGAAGCTGCGTTTAAGGAACAAAAGCTGGAGGAGACCAAGAGGTCTTCACAGCAAGCTTAGAAGAAGATACGGTGGGAAGAAGAGTGGGAGAATCGTTGTTAGTGCTGGATTCGGCTCTCCAAAGGCTGTGAGAGGTTTGCATCCAAGTGGATACGAAGAGGTTTTGGTCTACAACCCAGCAGAGCTTGAGAAAATTGACAAAGAGAGGCAAGCTGCAAGAATAGCTTCCTGTGTCGGTATGAAGAAGAGGCTCGCGATTGAGGATAGGGCTAAAGAGCTTGGTATTAAAGTACTCAATCCTTCAGGGTGATTGTTATGGACTTGAGCTTTCAACGCAGACTCGCTGCAAGCGTTTTGAAGTGTGGAGAGAACAAGGTGTGGTTTGATCCAACAGCAGTAGAAGATATTGCCACTGCAGCAACCAAAGAGGACATAAGGGAGCTTGTAGAAGAGGGAATAATAAAGAGAAAGCCTGTTAGGGGCATCTGCAGGGCAAGGATTAGAAAGAACAGAATTCAGAAGAAAAAAGGAAGGAGAAGAGGACATGGAAGCAGAAAAGGGGCAAAGGGGGCAAGGATGCCGAGAAAGAGGCGGTGGATTATTAGAATCAGAGCATTACGCAAGACGCTGAGGGAGATGAGAGATAGTGGCGAAATAGACCGTGCAACCTACAGGATTCTCTACAGGAAGGCGAAGGGTGGAGAGTTTAGGAGTGTGGCGCATCTCAAAGCATATATGGAGCAACTCAAAAGGTGATAGAATGGCTAAAGGTCCAAGATACAAGGTTCCGTTGAGGAGGAGAAGAGAAGGAAAAACGAATTACAGGAAAAGATTAAAGTTACTCCTTTCAGGAAGGCCGAGACTCGTTGTCAGGGTGACGAACAATAGGGTTATTGCTCAGATAGTGGAATACGATCCAAAAGGAGACAAGGTTGTTGTGGGTGTTGATTCGAGTATGCTGAGAGAATATGGATGGAAAGGAGACTTGAATAACACACCTGCAGCCTATCTAACCGGCATACTCATTGCCAAAAAAGCTCTGCAGAGGGGTGTGGAAGAAGCAGTCCTCGATATCGGCCTCTACACACCGACAAAGGGATCGAGAGTGTTTGCAGTTCTAAGAGGTGTAGTTGAGGGTGGCCTTAGCGTTCCGCACAGCGATGATGTTTTGCCTGATGATTCGAGAGTCAGAGGGGAACACATTGCCACATATTACGAAATGAACCCCGATAGGTTTAGCGAATATGAAAAGAGAGGTTTAAAACCATCCGATCTTCCCAATCACGTTGATGAAGTTAAAGAAAAGCTTATGGTGATATCATGACCGAGGATTGGGTTCCAAGAACAAGACTCGGAAGACTGGTGGCTGATGGAAAGATAAAGACGATGGATGAGGCTCTGGCGAGTCAACTGCCCCTGAAAGAGCCAGAAATCGTGGATGTTCTGCTCCCTGATCTCGAAGATGATGTGCTTGAAATATCCATGGTGCAGAGGATGACAGACAGTGGTAGGAGGACGAAGTTCAGAGTTACTGCGGTTGTTGGAAACAGGAATGGATATGTTGGGATTGGAACGGGTAAAGCTTCACAGGTCGCTCCGGCTATTCAGAAGGCGATAAATGACGCAAAGCTCAACATATTCAAGGTGCAAAGAGGTTGCGGTTCTTGGGAGTGTGGATGTGGTGGAGAACATTCCCTACCTTTCAAGGTTACTGGTTCGTGTGGAAGTGTGAGAGTGACGTTGATTCCTGGGCCAAAAGGGCTCGGAATTGTTGCTGGAGATGTGGCAAAGAGGGTCATCGAGCTTGCTGGTGTCAATGACGTATGGAGTTTTACAAAGGGTCAGACAAAAACGACCGTGAATTTTGCAAAGGCAACATATGAGGCGTTGAAGAAGACGATGTACGTTAAGAGGTGGTAGTATATGTATGTGGTAGTTAGGCTTAGAGGAACTGTAGATGTTCACAGAAAAATCAAAGAAACTCTCAGAATGCTGAGACTCCATAAGAGGTATCATGCAGTCGTTGTGCCGGATACACCATCATATAAAGGAATGCTGCAGGTTGTAAAGGACTATGTTGCGTATGGTGAAATTGATGCTGAGACACTCGCACTTCTGCTCAGAACAAGGGGCAGACTTGTCGGAGACCGAAAACTCACTGACGAGTATGTCAAGGAAAAGACGGGATACGAGACCATTGAAGACTTTGCAAAGGCTGTATTAGAGGGGAAGGCAAGTTTAAAGGACTTGCCAGACTTAAAGCCGGTTTTCAGATTGCACCCACCGAGAAGGGGGTTAAAAAACATAAAGTGGCACTACCCAAAGGGCAGTTTGGGTTATCATGGTAGTGACATCACAAAGCTCATTTACAGGATGAGGTGATTTTAATGCCGAAAAAGAAGGTTAAGAAGTTTCGTGGATCAAGAACCTTTGGATGGGGCAGTCATAAGAACAGAAGGGGTAGAGGTAACAGGGGAGGAGCTGGAAATGCTGGTGTGCACAAGCACAATTATATAAAGTTCGTAAAGCTTGCCAAGAGTGGTGAATATCTTTTTGGTAAGTATGGTTTTACGAGGCCAAAAATCCTCAGAAAAGACTATCTCAACGCTCAGATTGTTAAAGATTCTCTGAGACAGTTAAAAGAGGAAGGAAAGCTTGATAGCTATACATATCGCTACCTCTCATCAAGGGCGGAGCTTAATGCCGGAGACCTTGACGAGATCGTGGAAAAGCTTGCTGAGTTGGGAATTGCCGAAAAAGAAGGAGAAGTCTTTAAGGTTGATATGACAGAGCTTGGATATTCAAAACTACTTGGGAGTGGCAGGGTTACCAAGAAAATAGAGGTCCGAGTATTTGAGGCCACGCCAAAGGCGATAGAGAAAATTGAGGCTGCTGGGGGTAAGGTAGTAGTCGAGTAAAGGAGTTGGTCGAATTGGATTCTGCCATAAGAGCACTACAACCATATTTCGAGCGGATACCGAGCGTTGAAAGGCCTAAGGGACACGTTCACTTCAGGGAGAAATTTGCTTGGACAGTGGCGATACTTCTCCTGTATTTTGTACTCTCCAACGTCCCCGTTTTCGGACTCTCTCCAGAATCCATAGATATTTTCGCTGCCTACAGAGCGCTTTTTGCTGGTGCTACGGGCTCAATTATCGCTCTCGGTATAGGGCCAATCGTTACTGCTTCAATCATTCTGCAACTACTTGTCGGTGCGGGAATTATCAGGCTTGATCTCACGAACCCTGAAGATCGGGCAGCCTATCAAGACTTTCAGAGATTCCTCGTATTTGTTATGATAGCTGTAGAAGCTCTTCCACAGATTGCCGGAGGTCTTTTAAAACCAGATTTAAACCTCGCTGCTCAGCTCGGCGTTTCACCTTCCCTTATTGCTTTCTTAATTTTCATCCAGCTGTTTATCGGCGGAGTTCTGATAGTATATATGGACGAGGTCGTCTCAAAATGGGGTATAGGCAGCGGTGTGTCGCTTTTCATCCTTGCAGGGATTGCACAGGCAATTGTTGTCGGCCTCTTTAACTGGGTTGTCCCTCCAAACTCACAGCTGCCTGCTGGAATAATTCCAAAATGGATATGGATTGCCCAGCACTACTCTGTTGATTTCCTGCTTACGGGCAGTGGGCTGATATTTCTCCTGCTTGAAGGTGGAATACTCGCGCTAGTCACAACAGCAGCGATAATACTTCTTGTTGTTTTCTTTGAGGGGACGAGAGTTGAAATCCCACTCGCTCACGCAGCAGCAAGAGGTGCAAGAGGCAGATTTCCAATAAAACTTATCTATGCAAGCGTTCTGCCCATGATCTTCGTAAGGGCGCTGCAGGCGAATATAGTCGCTTTCGGGCAGATTTTGTATACAAGAGGTATAACCATATTTGGCGAATACGTGAATGGGCAGGCTGTGAACGGCTTGGTATACTTCCTTTCTCCCATTCGAAGCCCTTATGACTGGATTCCGGCATTGGTTAAATCAAAGGGTGCGGCATTTGCGACAATTCCAGACTGGATGATAGTAGCCCATTTGCTTGTTGACGCAACAATCCTGATTGTAGGTGGCATAATATTTGCCATTTTCTGGGTGGAGACGAGTGGAATGGATGCTCGAACTGTGGCTTCTCAGATAGCAAAGTCCGGAATGCAGGTTCCGGGATTCAGGAAGTCTCCACAGGTTCTTGAGAGAGTCTTGAGTAGATACATCCCTAAGGTTACAGTCCTCGGTGGTGCTATTATAGGTATCTTAACGCTTGTTGCAAACATGCTTGGAACAATTGGAAACGTGAGTGGAACTGGTTTGCTGCTGGCAGTCAGCATCGCTTACAGATTCTACGAGGACTTGGCGAAAGAGCAGCTTACAGAGATGCATCCACTAATCAGGAGAATGCTCGGTGAAGAAGTATGAAGAACGTAATTTCCAGATTTGTAATGATTCTCGGAGCAATCCTCTTTATTGGCATACTTTTCAGTAGGGATTTCAGACTTGAACTTGGATTGTTTATAGACAATCTGATGCTACCTTTTTCAGGATTTAAATTCCACATTGTCATATTTACAATGTCCATAATAACTGGCCTGTATTCAAACATCATCCAGAAATACACTGTGGACTATAAGAAGCTAAAATACGCACAGAAGGTGTTGAGAGAGTATCAAAAAGAATACTTGGAAGCAACAAAGCAGAACAACCAGTTCAAGCTAAAGCAGCTTGAGCAAAGGAAGGACGAGATACAAAAATTGCAGAGCGAAATGATGTCCATGCAGTTCAAACCCATGTTCTACACCTTCGTTGTCACCATTCCAATCTTTGCTTGGCTCTGGGAGAAGGCAACTGCAAGTTACGAGCTTATTTACGGAAATAGTGGAAATTACGGCAACTTAACGGCAGACCTTCCAGTAACCTTCCTTAATACACTCCATCGTGAACTTTTCATTCTCAAAGTTCCGTTCTCTGGGGAGATACATGTCGTTACCCCCGTTCTGATATTCCCTTGGTGGCTTTTCTGGTATCTGCTCTGTTCCGTTACGGTTGGGCAGATAATCAAGAAAGTCTTGAGGGTTGGTGTGTGAGATGAAAATCACAATTTCCGGACTTCCGGGAAGCGGAACGACCACAGTAGCGAGAATAATAAGCAAAAAGCTTGGCTTAATGCTAATTTCTGCTGGCGATGTTTTTAGACAGCTCGCTTCACAGAGGGGGATGACCGTCGAGGAGTTCAGCAAATATGCCGACGAAAATCCTGAGGTTGATAGGCTTATAGACAAAACCCAGCAGGAGCTTGCAGAAGCCGAAAATGACGTTGTTGTTGAGGGTAGACTATCCGGCTGGTTTGTAAAGGATGCAGATTTAAGAGTTTGGATTTTTGCAGACCCGGAGATCAGATACCAGAGGATTGCGAAACGAGAGGGGAAGGATTTGGCAGTAGCGAAGCATGAGACCAAAATGAGAGAAGAGCTTGAAAAGAGGCGATATCAAAAATTTTACAGCATAGATATAGACGACTGGACAGCCTATGATATCATTCTGAACTCCGGGAAGTTTAGCGCGGAAGCGATAGCTGAAATCGTTATAACAGCAGTAAAATCTTTATCCAACAAATAAAAAAATTGTAAATCAAAGTTGATCAAACGTGATAACTCTAATGGAAGTAGGAACTTTTACAACGCTTCCAAGTCTAACTCCTACGATGTAGTCAAACTCCTTCTTTGCGGCGAGATCAATCAGGCGCTGGGTTATTACACCATCAAACACTATCGCAGCCCCTTTCAAGTTGTTCGTCTTAAGAACCTTGACGAGGTCTCTCACTGGCACCTCCTTTACCCTGTTCAGATTTCTGTCAAGAACCCTTGCCGTCAGCTTGCCCTCAACCG
>JAPDIX010000085.1 GCA_029259345.1 Archaeoglobi archaeon | reverse complement strand
CAGCCTGAAGTATCTCAACAGATTGCCAGACGACTGGCACCTGTTCGTGAGAAGCGAGGCTGACTTACCGCTGGCGAAGAAGGAAGAGCTGCTCAAGGAGCTTGAAGACAAGCACGGCTGGAAGATCGACTGGGAGAAGAAGAAGATCGTTGAGGGACCAATCAGAGGATACCACGCAGGCTTCAACCCGACGAATGTTGAGAGACTGTTTAAGGAAGGATTCATGACATTGTGAGGTGGTGAAAATGCCAAAAGCATTCGAACAGCCGTTTGATGCTGCCAACATTCCAGGGCCAAAGATGGCAACTCTGCTTGAGAAGGGTAAGCCGGTAGCAAATATGATAAAGAGGGCAAAGAGACCACTGCTCATCGTGGGGCCAGACATAACGGACGAGATGTTCGAGAGAGTTAAGAAATTCGTTGAGAAAGACAACATCACGGTTGTCGCTACTGGTAGCGCTATAACGAGGTTTGTCGAGGCTGGCTTGGATGGAAAGGTGAAGTATGCAGTGCTTCATGAGCTGACGAACTTCCTTCTCGACCCGGACTGGCCGGGATTCGATGGGCAGGGCAACTATGACCTCGTCTTGATGATTGGAACGATCTACTACCACGGCTCCCAGATGTTCGCAGCGATAAAGAACTTCGCACCACACATCAGGGCCCTGTCGATTGATCGCTACTACCACCCGAACGCCGACATGAGCTTCGGAAACCTCTGGAAAAAAGAGGAAGATTACTTGAAGCTGCTGGACGAAATCGTTGCAGAGCTTTAAATTTTTATTTTACTTTTTCAATTAAGTATTTTCTGTATCTCTCCCTCAGCAGCTTTTTGTCGAACTTTCCCACGCTGGTTTTCGGAATTTCGTTAACGAAGATTATGTCGTCAGGCAGCTGCCATTTCGCAAACCTCTGCATAAGAAACTCTCTAATTTCCTCCTTAGTTACCTTGTCCCTGTAATCCGGTTTCAGAACGATAATGGCTATCGGCCTTTCCTGCCACTTTGGATGCTCTACAGCAATAACACACGCTTCATAAACTGCCGGATGCGCCATAAGGTAGTTTTCCAGATCAACGCTGCTTATCCACTCCCCGCCACTCTTTATAACATCCTTAACTCTGTCCACAACCTTGACGTAGCCTTCGGGAGTGATGACAGCAACATCGCCACTCTTCCACCACCCGTCAACAAAGCTATCTTTCGTCCTCTCGTCGTCGTAATACTCCTTGGCAATCCACAGTCCTTTTATCCACAGCTCTCCCATCGACTTTCCGTCCCACGGTAGCTCGTTCCCATTAGCATCCACTACCTTAACTTCCACACCCAATACCGGCAATCCTTGATACCTCTTCAGCTCCCAGTACTCTTCCTCGCTAAGTTCAAGTCCCGGTTTAACGAAGTTCAGGGTGACGAGCGGTGACGTTTCTGTTGCTCCGTAGGCATGGATTATCTCGACCCCAAACTCCGCAAAGCCCTTCATCATTGCTACCGGAGGCTCTGAGGCGCCTGAACCTATCCTGAGACCTTCGAGATTCGGTTTAGGTTCAATTTTTCTCAGATATTCCAGCATCGGGATTAATATGACCGGTGCTGCATTTGTTGCTGTAACTCCCTCCTCAATGATCAGGTTAACCAGCAAATCTGCGTTCTGAAGTGTGAAGAATCCGGGAAATACGAGTTTCGCTCCGACCATTGTCCCTCCAATATGACCTCCCCAGCCATTTGCGTGAAACATCGGCACGATTTGCATAACACAGTCTTCAGTCCCTATCTTCAGGTTTGCCACGCCTCCCCATGCGTGGAGATAAATAGACCTGTGTGAGTAGTAAACCCCCTTTGGCTTTCCGGTTGTTCCGGAAGTGTAGCATATTGTTGCCGTACTCTTTTCGTCAATTTCCTCCCACTCCCTTTCCTTCTTGCTTCTCTCCACCAGCTCCTCATAGCTGTAAACGGGATCAAGCTTTGTTTCCACCTTTCTATCGCTCATCACGACAAAGAACTCAAATTCATGCTGCTGTGCGAGCATTTCGGCCATTGGAAGCAAGAGGTCATCAACGAACAGAGCCTTTGCTCCGCTGTGCTCAGCCACATAACTCAAATCGGCTGGTGGCAGTCTCATGTTGAGTTCAAGCAATGCTGCACCCAGACCCGGAACGGAAAAGTAGCTCTCGTAAAAGCGATGAGTGTTGAAGCCCATTATGCCCACAACATCCCCAGCTTTAATTCCGAGGTCTTCAAGAGCATTGGCAATCGCACAAATCCGCTCGTAAGCCTTGGCGTAGTTGTATCTGAACATTCCCGCCATCGTTCTCGATGCTATTTCTCTCTTGGGATAAATTTTGGCAGCATGCTGGATTATTCTTGTCATATTCAGCTGATAGTCATCATTCATGGTAGAAGGTATTCCCCTAATCATACTGTTCACCTAACTACTGTTCACCTAACATTTGTATACACAATCTATAATAATTTTTCGTAAAAATAAGTGTTCGGAGTATAAAAATTTACATCCTCTCAAGAGGATCAATACCCAGAAGCTCAAGCCCGTCTCTCAGAACGATGCGGGTTGCATCAACTATAGCAAGTCTATGCATTCTCAGCTCAGATTCTGCCCGTAGCACAGGATGTAGGCGGTAAAAGTCGTTAAATGCGGATGCAACGCTTAGAAGATACTCTGCAAACACGTTGGGGCGAAGCTCCTTAATCACCCTCTGAATAAAGTATGGCAGCTTAGAAAGAATCATCACGAGTTTTCTTTCCTCTGCAGTGCAAAGCTCACCTTTGAAGTCCAAATCAGGCATACCATCCTCAACAGC
The DNA here is from genome assembly GCA_029259345.1 of Archaeoglobi archaeon. Classification (GTDB taxonomy): domain Archaea; phylum Halobacteriota; class Archaeoglobi; order Archaeoglobales; family Archaeoglobaceae; genus Archaeoglobus. The sequence continues at coordinate 9,956 of JAPDIX010000085.1, read as the reverse complement.
TTTCCTTAAAATGCTGCAAGCCCTTGCGTGGCTGTACTGGATATAACTTGCCGTCTGTCTCTCAAAGTCCAATGCTTTGCTCCAGTCGAATGTCATTGGCTTTTCAGGAGCAATTTTAATGAAGTCAAACCTTATCGCCCCAGCAGCCACAGCCTGAGTTATTTTTCTCTTCTCCTCTTCTGGCATTTCTCTTTCCACTATAATCTTCTCTGCCTCTTTTCTTACTCTCTCGATTAGCTCATCTGCAGAAATAAACTTACCCCTTCTCGTACTCATGCTTCCCTCCGGTAGAGAGACGAACTCAAAAAAGATTACTTCAGGCGGTTTGAGGTTCAAAATCTCCAGTAACTTTGAAAGCTGCGAAGCGTAGAGCTTGTGATCAGCACCGAGGACGTTTACGAACCTTTCGTATTTCTCATTCTTCCAGAGGTGATATGCTAAATCTCTTGTGATGTAAAGCGTTGTTCCGTTCTCCCTCCTTACAACTATCTCCTTTTCAAAGTCTTCAAGCTCAACTATCCAGGCACCATCCTTCCTTATCACCCCTCTTTCGTCCATGGCTTTCAGGATTCTATCAACATAACCGTTTCTCACAAACTCACTCTCCCATATAAACTCGTCGTGCTTTATGTTGACACTTTCCAGGGTTTGTCTTATTCCGATTAAAGCGGTTTCAACTACCTTTTTGAACTTCGAAACGATATCTTCATCTCCTCCCTCATACCCAAGCATAAGGTTCTCCACATATTCCTCAAGCTCCGGTTGGGTCTCAATAAGCTTATTTGCCCCGATATAAGCTTCAGCAATGGCATGGTCAGGTTTTTTGTCTTTCAAGCCGAGCTTTTCAACTCCAAGAACCGTAATCGCTATCTGTCTCCCCATATCATTTACATAATACTGTGTTTTGACATTCATCCCAGCTTTGCTGAATATTCTTGCTATAGTATCCCCTATGATCGAATTTCTAATGTGTCCTATGTGTAAAGGTCCATCTGGGTTGGCTGATGTGTGCTCAATGAGAACATCACCCTTCGCGTTGAGATGGCCGTAATTCTCGTCTTCGTCAAGAATGACGTTAACTGTGTCTTCAAGAAACTCGTAGCTCGCAAAAAAGTTAATATATCCGTTAGTGCTTTCAACACTACCAATATAGTCACTATCAACCTCAATTTTCTCAACAATTTCATCTGCGATCTCCTTAGGACTTTTTTTCATCTCCTTCGCGAGTTTAAAGGCCACTGTTGAAGCAAGATCAGAGTGTTCGCTCTCCCTTAGAAACCTCTCATCTCCGTATTCACCCAGTGTTTTGATGACATCTTCTTTGAATCGCAGGAACATTGCTCAGAATACGAGCGGGGATTTTTCAATTTAACTGAAAAAAGGTGGGCACGCCTCGGGTCGATCCGCCTTGCGGACACCTACCAGCATCCTAACTCCTCCTCCCCGCACCCCCGGAAGCGCCGGACGTCCGGGGTTAGCCTGCTCCCTTCCGGGCCTGGGCCATTCCCCCCGGCTAATATGGCGGACAGCCCCTCCGGGCAGCCCAGCCATAACCGCCGACCCTCCGGGACGGGGATTCTGCAGAGTTCGGAGTGGATCAGTGCCCGCTTGGCGGACCTCCCCTCGGCTTCGGCCCCCGCATATCGGCGGTTTCGGGTTACAGGGGACGCCGAACCCCCCGGCCTAGCCCACCATTACTATATAACCTCAGGACTTTAAAACCTTAACTGGTGGATCAAGAGCAATCAATTTCGGTGGTTATTTCAGAACAAAGAGGAACTTTACAATTTGATTGGAATGGTTAAGTAGAAACTTCTGCAATTTCAGAAAAATTTTAATTCAATATGCACAGTGAAACATATCGGTGGTAACCACGAAGAAGGTTGTTGCCCTCATTGCTGTCCTGCTGATCATAGTAGCAGCTTGGTATTTTACAACTCCAAAGGAGCGAGTTTTAACGATATCAACGACGACCAGTCTTTACGACACTGGGCTGCTGGAAGATGCTATTGCCCCTACCTTCAAAAAGGAAACCGGAATAACTCTGAGATTCATACCAAAGGGGACCGGGGCAGCAATACAGGATGCAAAGCACGGACTGGCTGATGCGATAATTGTTCACGCAAGAAACAGGGAGATAGAATTCATGAAAGAGGGTTATGGCGTGAACAGGAAAGTTTTCGCATACAACTTCTTTGTTATTGTTGGGCCAAGCAACGATCCTGCAGGTATTAGAGGGATGAATCCGATAGAAGCTTTGAAGAAGATTGCTGAAACTGGGAGAGATGGAAGGGCTATATGGGTTTCGAGAGATGACGGTTCTGGTACGAACGTGAAAGAAATATCTCTCTGGAAGGCTGCAGGTTTTGAATATGAGGTGCTCAGAAATGAGATTTGGTTTAGATCGACCGGCACGGGGATGGGTAAGACTTTACTTTACACGAACAACATCAAAGCATACACGCTGTCCGATATAGGAACGTATCTCAAATACAGGAAAGATGGTCTGATTGACCTTGATTTGCTCGTAAATGATGGGGGGGAACTAATGAACGTCTACAGCATAATTATCACAAATCCTGAGAAATTTAACAGGGACTACGAGGGAGCTATTTTGCTTTCAAAGTGGTTGACGGGTGAAGAGGGACAGAAAATAATAGCTGGGTATGGGTTGGAAGAGTATGGCATACCCCTGTTTTATCCGGTTGTAGGTGTTTTGAGAAATGGCAGTGGCACAACATACGAGTGGATAGTCAAACATGGATTCATTCAGGATGGCAGCGTAATGACCGAGTGCCCAGATGACTACAGATATAAATCCGATCTGAACTTCTTTGAAGTACCATGGAGCTCATAATTTCGGGAATCCAGCGAGCATTACATCTGATACTAACGGCAAATCCGGACATAGTAGATATTGCTATGAGGTCTGTGAAAGTTTCAGGCTTTGCTACGCTTCTCGCAACACTCTGGAGCCTTCCAATTGGTGTTGTTATAGGCTTGTTCAATTTTTTTGGCAAAAATGTCGTGAAGGGGTTTTTCAATGCGTTAATTGGCATACCAACAGTTGTGCTCGGTCTCATACTCTACCTCATGCTCGCCCCAACAGGACCACTTGGATTTCTTGGCTTGATTTACACCGAGATGGGGATAAGCATAGGACAGGCGGTTTTAATCACTCCGATTATTATTAGCTTCACTGCAAGCTCTGTAGAGCTTATTGAGAGAGAAATAAGGGAGCTTGCCCTCACACTTGGTGCGGACAATATAAATGCCTCACTCGCCGTCATAAGAGAAGCTTCAAGTGGAATTTTGCTTGCTTTCATTGCAGCGTTCAACAGGGCGGTAGCTGAGCTTGGAATTGCAATAATAATTGGAGGAAACGTCTTTGTTAGGGATAGCGCCCTGAATACAAGAGTCCTTACAACTGCAATACAGATGTATACAACCCGCGGGGAAATAGATATGGCAATAGCACTCGGAATAATACTACTTTCCATCGTGTTTGCTGTTAGCTTACTTTCAAATCTGCTTCAGAGGAGGCTGGTGAGAGCTTGATTGAGCTAAAAGGCATTTCAAAGAGTTATGGGAGCGTTAGAGCTCTTGAAAGCGTTAACCTCAGAATAGACAGAGGGGAAATTTTTGCCATCGTCGGTCATAGCGGAGCCGGTAAGACCACCCTTTTGAGAATTCTTGCCTTGCTTGAGAAACCGGACAGCGGGGAGTATTACTACAAGGGAAAAATAGCCAATGACAACTGCAGGAGGGAAACAACCATGGTCTTTCAGAAGCCCGTAATGTTTAGTGGAAGCGTTTTCTCAAACGTGGCGTATGGTCTGAAAATCCGGAAATACAGTAGGGAAGAAATTGAAAAGAGGGTTAAAGAGGCTTTGAAACTCGTAAATCTTGAAGGATTCGAGGGGCATAATGCTAAGAGACTGTCTGGTGGGGAGCAGCAGAGAGTGGCGATTGCCAGAGCTATTGCTATCAATCCAGAAGTTCTGATAATGGACGAGCCTACAGCAAATCTGGATTTGGTCAACGCGGCAATCGTTGAGAAGGTAATAGAAAAGATATCTAAGAAGGGTACAACAGTAATTTTAGCCACACATAACCTGTTCCAATCCAGAAGACTGTCTGAAAGGGTTGCACACATCTTTTCGGGCAGAATTGTCGAAGTCTCAAAAACCGAGGAATTCTTTGAAAATCCAAAAACAGAGATTTCGAGGAAGTTTATTAATGGTGAGCTGCAGTATTAGGTTTGAACTGCATGAGAAGAAAGTAAAACTCTTTATGACATTACCCCAGTATAATTTTCATGTGCTTTGAAGAACTCCTCAACACCCTTAGAGAGTTCAGAGACAGCAGAAACTGGCAGAAATACCACACACCAAAAAATCTTGCCTCCTCAATAGTCATCGAAGCTTCGGAATTGTTGGAGCTTTTTCAGTGGGCGAGAAGTAGAGAGAATGAGGAAAGGGTTATCAGGGAGAGAAGGGAAGAGGTTGAAGATGAGGTTGCCGATATTCTGATTTACCTGCTCTTCTTCTGTGACGCAGCTGAAATAGATATTGTAAAGGCGTTCAGGAAGAAAATGGCGAAAAATGAGGCGAAGTATCCTAAGGATGTAAAAATTGATTTCTGAAATCAATAGTAGAACGGTATGGGTGTAAAGCAGAGCAGAGCCAATATGAAAGCGAAGACACCCAATACGTATCTCTCCAGTCCTATTGGTGTCTCATCGTCTGTCGGCTTTGGATGTCTCTGCATCGAAAAGAAGAAGGTGATAACTCCCCAGAAAATCCATATGGTGTCGGGTTGGTTCAAAGCCCGCATCACATACAGCCCATAACCAATAAGGATTACGGGCATAAATTTCGAAATTATTTCGCTTGTCTCACCCACCATCGCCCTCATTACGTGCCCACCGTCAAGCTGCCCCACCGGTAGCATATTCAGGAAGGTGACAAAAAAGCCCACCCAACCAGCAAAGGCTACAGGATGGATGACCTCCTTATTGTAATTCAAGAGATACACCACTGCATCAAAAATTGGTGGAGTGCCGATGTAAAGCGTTGGTTCTGTCCTGAGCTCAAAGGGTAGCTGCAACCCGATTATCACGACGATTATCGAGGCCAAAACCCCAGTTACAGGTCCTGCTACACCAACATCGAAAAGGGCTTTTCTATTGGGGATTGGCCCTTTGTGCTTAATCACCGCCCCAAGAGTGCCTATGATGGTGGGAAACGGAATAAAGTATGGTAAGGACGTTTTCATCCTCCATCTTCTCGCGGCAAAGTAGTGCCCCATCTCGTGACTTCCAAGGACGAACATTATCGCAAGTGAGAACATCACACCTCCAAGGATATCTATTTCCTTACCATAGAAGGTTGAGCCCACCAAAGTTGTTGTTACAAAGGTAGCAATGAGGAGGAGGACGTTTACAATGTAGTTTTCCTTCACTGCTATCTTTCTCAGCTCAAGAACCAGTTCGCCGTAGTGGTAGCGCAAGGAGACTTCATATTCTTGTGATAACGTTTGGAGAAATCTCCTTATTTCAGCATCACTCGCAACAGGCATTACGTAAAGTCTCAGAGTTTCCCCAACTCTTTCCTCTGAGTATACTTTGAAATATTTCTCGATTTCTTCTCTCAGATTCATTCTATCAGCTCCACATAACCATTTCTCGCGTCAACTCTTAGCCAGTCTCCGGTTTTAACGATCTCAAAGAAAACCTCGTCATTGACTTCAACAAGCGGAATTCCTGCGATTACAGCCCCTACAGCGATTATTGACTCAGTTTTTCGATTTATTATCGCGTTGGGGGCAACACCATTCTTTTTCAGGTTCAGAAGCACGTAAGTCCCGACAGTTGAACCCTTCCCACCAGGGAAGATTAGAATTTTGCCTGCAACACTCTGTCCTTTTAAGTCTGAATCTGCCACCACAATTCCGGTGTCTTTATCCACCCCTCCGAGAAAAGAAATGTGCTCTCTTGAAACAAGAGCCTCTCCTTCAGCATAACCTCTGCTTATAATTTTGCATTTGAATTTCACAAAAAGAAGTGGTGTCAATTATTATATGGCTTTTACCCTCTTCTTCTTTGCAAGTGGTCTTGGCTTGATCAGAATTCTGCCGCCACAGTTCGTGCACTGGATGATGTTCCTTTCAGGGTCAATGTCAGTCTCACTCCCACAAATAAGGCAAATGTAGGACATAAATCACCTCAGGGACTTTTCAAGTATTTTCCCGCCCGGTGTGACTGGTTGATAACAGCCACCTGCAAATTTATACCCGCAGTGTCTGCACTCCCAGATGCCTGTCCCAGCTCTTTTAACTGCCTTTTTCCCGCATTTTCTGCACACATACCTCTGTCTTTGCACTGCGTCGATTTCAATCCATGTTCTGCGAACCCTCAGTCCATAGCGCGGCCCGAACCTGCCCGCTGATCTCACTTTCTTCGTTCTGCCCATGAAGTTTGGGTGCGGGGATTGCATTTAATATTTTCCCATCCTAAAAAGACTCGTAGAGTTTGGCGTGCCTTATGTATTCTCCTCTATCGGTCAGATTCTCAATTACAACCCTGTCTGGATCAACATCCCAAATTTTCTCTGCTGGAAATCTACTCTTTCCAATTCCGATTATGTCTCCATGCTTGTTGGACACAAAAACTGTCTCATTCTCTCCGAAATCGCCTGCTCTAACAACTGAAGAAGAAAATATGTCCCTACCGTAAAGAAAAAGCATCTCTCCCCTCTCGTTCACCCACACCTTCTTATTGTCTTTTCTTACTAGCCAGAAAGACCCCTCTAAGGAAAGTCTTAATCTATTACCAACCTCTCCAACTTTTATTCCGGCATTGCAGACCACATCTGGATCAAGTTTCTTTAAAAACTCAGCAAGATCTTTTGAAAGTGCAAATAGCTCCTTCCTACCCTCTGCCTCTCTCACAAGAACAGAATACTTTTCGAGAAAATTTTTTGAGCCAAAATAGCTCAAGGCCTTTTTAATTACCTTCAGTTCCCTCTTATTCGGCTCTCTAAACGCCATAGTATCGCCTTTACGACATTCCTGTAATCTCCGTCTATCCTGAAGGACTCGACAGTGTTTACTATTACATCTTCCCCCACCTTTACCCTCATCTTGTCCTTCATATCATCGGGCAGCACGACCTCTCCGTTTGCTGTCATCTCATAACAATCCATGTTTTCCTCAATAGGCACGACAATAAAGCGGTTTTTGAAGAAATACGGTCTTCTATCATCGAACGTTCTCAGAGTTGCGAACGTCTCATTGGGTATTATGGATGTGTTTACTTCCAGCGCCTTTGCATTTATCCCGATCTCCTTTCTATCAAGTTCGTAGCTAAATCCGCCAACTTTGCTCAGATACGTGTCCGAAATTACCTCCACCGGATACCTATACATCGCCCATACTTTTTCAAAGACCAGAATATATCACTTTCGGTCAATTCAGCAATTAATCATTTACAAGCGACCCTAACAATTAAATGGCTACCACCAAAATTTCCTTCATGGACTACTGGCAGGTTATGGAGAGGTTCTCCAGAGCGATGTATGAAAAATACGTTAAGAGGGTTAACAAACCGGGAAACACTCCCGAACCTTGGAAGGATTTCCCAACAGATTTGCTTATTAAAAGGCTCTATGAGGAGGTTGGCGAATTGGAGGAAGCACTAAGAAGCTCAGACCACGAGAGTGCTGCAGAAGAGTTGCTGGATGTGGCAAATTTCTGCATGTTTCTGTGGGCGAAGCTGAAACTTTATTAACCAGCCTCAGACTTGGATTAATGCTAATTGCTGTTGAGGGGATAGACGGGACGGGGAAAACCACGATAAGTAAATATATCGCAGAATATCTTGGCAAGAAGGGTTTTGATTGTGTTTTGCTTAGAGAACCGGGAGACAGTGTTTATGGGGACAGGATAAGAAATACCAAGCAAAGATTGAAGCCTGAAGAAGAGCTTGAGCTTTTCATACTCGACAGGAAAGAGGATGTTAAGAAGAATATTATGCCAGTCCTTAAGGAGGGAAAAGTTGTCGTTATGGACAGATACTACTACTCAACCATTGCCTACCAAGGAGCAAGGGGACTTGACCCTGATAAAATCAAAAAACTGAACGAAGAGATTGCTCCAAAACCCGATCTGATCATACTGCTCGATGCCGATCCTGAAGTTGCTCTGAAAAGAATTAGATCAAGGGGAGAGTTAACACCCTTCGAGGACTTTGAATACTTGAAAAAGGTCAGGGAGATTTTCTTAGATTACGCCGATGATAGAACGGTGATTATAGATGCTTCGAAACCACTTGATGAGGTAAAGGAGGATGTAAAAAAAATCTTGTGTGAGTTTTTAAATCTCAATAAGGATTCTGATTAAGTCCTTATCCCTCACCATCCCCATCAATCTATTCTCCGAGTCGAGGACTGGAATGTAGTCCAAATCTCTCTGAACCATCTTTCTCGCACACTTTGAAACGCTTGTTTGCGGATAAACAAACTCTGGCTTTCTCATATAGTTTTTAACAGGCTCTTTTGGCAGTTTAACAACGCTGACCTCAAAGTACTTTACCGTATAGTCTCTGATTGCATCCCAGCTCCAGCTATCGTCAGTGTCAGAGGATGAAGAATAGGCAGTCTGTTCAATGAAATCCTCGATAAGGGTTTCAGTCAGCATGATTTTCTCGTCAATTATGCCGACAAGTTCATCGTTTTCGTTAAGTATGCCCACGAGTTCGGAGTTAGAGAGCCTCATTATCTCTCCTACAACGTTTAGTGGTGTCTCTTCCCACACACAGACAATATGGGGTGTTATGTACTCTTTTACAGCCTTTTCGATGTTCATCTCGGCTATCTTCTTGATTATATCCCTAATAGTAATTATACCCACGAGCTTGTTGTCCTTAACTACCGGAAGCCTTCTGAAGGGTGTGGATGTTAGAATTCTGACAACTTCTTTAACATCAGCATCAGCATCTACGGTGGTGGGGTTGGGAGTCATGAGAAGTGCAAGCTGGTTCTCCTCTATTTTCCTCAGAATGTCTTTCCTAGTTACAATACCTACAAGATCCAAGTTTTTGAGAACAGGAACAGCAGAAATTTCATATTTTTTGAAAAGCTCTAGTACCTTTTCACGGGTACTTGGAAGAGTTGCATAAATAACGTTTGAGTTCATTATTTCAGCAGCCTTCATTGCATCTCGATAATTCATTTGGGATAAATAGTTTTCCCACAGTCTTTAAATTAAAAGCCGGAATAAGCGATATCAGGATGCCGAATATTGTATGATTTGAACAGCAAATGTTAAATTTTGATAGCAGAAGAACAGGCATGGAAAGGAGAACAGCGCTCATACCGAAAGAGGTTTTCTTTGTTTCAGGGATAGGGAAGCATGAAGATATACTTATGAGCTTCGAACTTGCACTGAGAGACGCAGGGATAGAAAAGTTCAATCTTGTTCCCGTTAGTAGCATATTACCACCCGGTTGCATTGTTGTGGAGAGGGATGAGGGGTTGAAGAAGTTACATCCGGGAGAGATCGTTTTCTGTGTCATGGCAAGATATACAAGCTGCGAGGAGGGTAAAGAAATTTTTGCAAGTATTGGAGCGGCAATACCCGATGACGGGAGCTTGAACGGCTACATAGCTGAACATAGTGGAGAGTGGTATGAGGGAGCAGAGAGACATGCTGAGAGGCTTGCTGCAGAAATGGTAAGGACACAGGGTAATGGCACTGCTAAGACATTAAGCATTACGGCCAAAGGAAAGGTTGAGAAGTGCACGACTGTTGTTGCTGCTGCTGTTTTTGTTATTTAGTAGAGTTGTCTTCTGATCAACTCCTCAACTTTCTCCCATATTTCTGTTCTGACCTCTTTGCATTCTTCGATAGTTTCAGGTTTCTTGATTTCCCAGCGTTCGCCAAGTCCGAGATCGTCA